>DASUWI010000144.1:0-8551 GCA_036378495.1 Candidatus Dormiibacterota bacterium | reverse complement strand
AGCATGTGCGCCTGGCGCACCTCTTCGAGCGTCGCCGCGAACGCCTCGACCAGCTCGGTGGGCAGCTTCTGGATGAAGCCGACCGTGTCGGTCACGATCACGCGGCGCCCGGACGGCAGCTCGAGGCGGCGCGAGGTGGGGTCGAGGGTGGCGAAGAGCTGGTCGTCGGCCAGGACGCGGCTGTGGGTGAGCGCGTTGAGCAGCGTCGACTTGCCGGCGTTCGTGTAGCCCACCAGGGCGCAGGAGGCCAGCGGCACGTCGGTCCGGGCGGTGCGCCGCGTCTGCCGCTGCCGTTCCAGCACCGCGAGCCGCTCGCGCAGGCGCTTGATGCGGCGCCGGATGAGCCGGCGGTCGACCTCGATCTGGGTCTCGCCGGGTCCGGCGCGGAGACCCACACCACCGCGCTGCCGCTCCAGGTGCGACCAGCCGCCGGCGAGGCGGGGCAGCAGGTGCTCGAGCTGCGCCATCTCCACCTGGAGACGGCCTTCGGCCGTGACGGCGCGGTGGGCGAAGATCGCCAGGATCACCTCGGTGCGATCGAGCACCGGCACTCCCCAGGCCTGCTGCAGGTTGCGCTGCTGGCGAGGCGAGAGGCCGTCGTTGCAGAGCACCGCCGGGCGGCCCAGCTCGGCGAGACGCATGGCGAGGGTCTCGACCATGCCCGACCGCAGGAAGGTTGCCGGGTGCGGCTCGCGCAGCGTGAAGAGCCGGCGCTCCTCGAGCTCGGTGCCGAGCGTGCGCGCCAGCTCCTCGAGCTCGTCGAGCTCGATCTCGACGCGCTCGCGATCCGAGCGGCTGACCGCCGTTCCGATCACGATCACCCGCCGCAGCGTGGCGCCGATGCCGGGATCGGCCCCCGATGCGACAACCTCGCGGTGTGGCACCGGCCTAGCCTATGACCTCGCCCAGTTCAGCCGCAGGTCCAGGTGATGGTGCCGCTCTCCTGCGGCTGCTGCGACAGGTTGCCCTGCAGCGCCAGGTTCTGAAAGGTGGCGCTGCCGCTGCCGTCGACGTTGCGCTGCAGCGTCCCGGAGCTGGCCCGGGGTGCGTTGGCAGCTGAGGCGACGCCCCAGCTGTGGCCGCCGACAATCACCACGATGTCCCCGGGTGACAGAGGGAGCGGCTGTCCGACCGGCGATGCCCCGGGCATCTGCAGCCCCACGCGCTGCCCCTGCACCGTCCCCGCGAGGTTGGTGGCCGGAGCGCATGCCGCCACGGACTGGCTGAAGCTGCCCTGCACCGAGTCCGTCCCCGTGACTGCCACCTGTACCGAATACGCGGGTCCGGACGGGGTGGCGGTGGTGGACGGCGGGGTGAATGGTGCTGCGGGAGTCGGCGTGGTCCCCGTGGAGGAGGACGGATGCGCCGTCGGCTTGGCGGTGGACGACGAACCCGAGCCGCACGCCGCGGCACCCAGCGCGGCTGCGACCAGCGGCGCACACAGGATCCGGGTGCGAGGACGCAGTGCCATGACGCTGGGGAACAAGTGTACCGGGCGCCGTCCGGAGCGACCGGGCTTGACCCGACCGTTGCAGGCCGTCAGCGCGTCTGGGGAACGTCGTCGGACTGGTTGGGGTCGTTGTCGAACGACACCAGGTAGATGAACGAGATCGCGGTCATCGTGAAGAACCCGAAGATGGCGATGACGACGCGATCCGCCCAGTTGAAGTCCGCGGGAGCGCCGGGCAGGAACAGCGAGAGGATGGCGACTGTCACGCCGACGGTGGGCGGCAGCGCCCACACCCAGACGCTGCGCCCGTCGCGGTGGATGCCGATGCGCCGCTCGAACGCGCGGAGCACCACCTCCACCGGGCGGAAGAAGCCTCGAAGACCCATGGCAAGAGCGTAACTCGCTGCCGGAAGGATCAAACGAGGGCCGGGGCGGAGCCCGAATAACAGAAAGCCGGCCGGCGAGTTCAAACCCGCCGACCGGCTTCTGAAGGTCATTCGGTTACGCGAGCGCTCTCCAGCGCCGCGCCACCCGCGACGCCCCCAGTGCGAGGAGGCCGCCGCCGATGAGGAGGAAACTGAGTATTCCGATGCCCAGCGGAGTGCCGGTGCTCGGAGTGGGAGTGCTGGCTCCCTGGACCCCGCTGCCCGGGCCGCCAGGGGCGCCCGAGGAGGTGGCCTGCTGGGTGGCGGTGAAGCCGTTACCCAGGGTCGTTCCCGGCGGAAGCTGGATGCATGCCACACCCTGGCAGGTGTTCGGCGGGGGATTCCCATTGCCGCACCCGGACTGTGGGTTGGCGATCAGCGTGATCGTCGTCAGGCCCGGAATGGTGATGGCGATCGGGTTGCCACCGACCTGCTGGCTGTTGAGGATCTGGGTCCCGTTGATCGACGCCAGGAAGACGTGACCGGGGCTGTTGGTGCTCGCATCTGCATGCAGCAGCAGCACCACGAGCGCGCCGTTGCCGACGTTGAGGTTGGCACCGTTGGTCTCACCCTTGGCGCCACCCGCTTCGCAGCTGGCGGTCGTCGAGCTCTTCCCTTCAAGCACTGCCAGGGTCGCGAGCTGGCTCAGGGCCGCACCCGTGTCCGTGGAGCCGTCCGGGTTGAGGTTCAGGTCGAGCAGCGCGGCACGCTCGAACGAACTCGGGGCGCTGGTCGCCGCAGCGATCCAGTCCGCAAGCGCCAGGCCCACCAGCGGGTTGGCCGGAAGCGCCAGCAGAGCGCCGGTGTTCGTCGTCGTAGGAGCTGCGCTGGAACTGCCACCCGACAGGTTGATGCCGAGCACCTTGGCCCCGGTGGCGTTCGAGGTGGACGAGTTCGGCGTATTCGACGTGCCGTTCGTGCACCCGATGCAGGTGTTCAGCGCTGGAATGTCGAGCGCGTTGGCCGAAGCGGAGCTGGACGAGTCATTGGATGATGCGTTCGAACTGCTCGCCGGCGCAGACGACGATGCTGCCGGAAGCAGAGGCACCGGCAGAAGGTTGTTCACTGTCTGTTGCAGGCTGGGCGGTACCGGCAGTGGCAGCGACGGCAGTGGTCCTGCCGAAGCCGTCATTGTCAGTGGGGCCGCCACAGCGGCGACCAGCGCCGAGGCAACCGCCGCCCTGGCTATCAAACGAACCATCCGGTGTCCTCCAGTGACCGATCTCTTCCTGAGTTTTGTCGCCCCGCCTCGGAGAAGTTAACGATCCGGGGCACCCTCGTATTGCGCGGCCGTCGGGTCGCGGCGCAGATTCTGCAACACGCGGGCAGGGTCTCGCACGACTTGCCGCAATTGGTGTGAAGAACCACCCAAACGCGTCAAAGCTTCAGTCGGCAGTATGCACGTCGAAGGCGCCGGCGAAGATGCTGACGAATACACAGTGCGACCCATTCGCCGGCCCATGGTGCATGGGCACACCTCCCGGGAGATGGCAGTAGCCGCCGGCGCCGATCACCGATCCATTGACCTCGAGTGAACCCTCGATGACGAGGATCGTCTGTGACGCGCTGTGCCAGTGGGGCTGAGCGCGCATCCCCTGTGGATACCGCACCACGTAGTGCTCCGCGCCCGTTCGCTCATCGATGGCGAGCAGTCGCAACCCGATTTCGCGGTCGTAGATCGGCATGCGTCGTGGCTCGAGCTCGAGCGAGGCGAGCGCATCCACAATCACCGAGCCGCCCTCATTGTTCCAGTCATCACTGACCATTACCTAACCTCGATCGGTGTTCGACGCCCTCGATCATCAGCCCGACCTCCTCGCGGGGCGACGAAATGCGTCCGCGAGCGAGGCCGCTGAAAGCCAGGGCTGCGTGGTGGAGGCGGCGGGAGTCGAACCCGCGTCCGGAGCCGCGTTCCGTGCGACCTCTACGAGCGTAGTCCCGGTTTTGCTCTCACCGAGGCGACGCCCTGGGACCAGGCTGCGCTCCGGCCAGCCTCAGCGTGCGTCCCGCCCGGCGCTGAGGCGCCACCGGGCGGCAAGGCCGCTGGTATTAACGTCGGGTCCGTTTCGCGCGGCCGGCGAAGCGGTCGACGTCAGGCCGTGGCCTGAGCTTTTTCGTCTCTACCGCTTACGCGGCGAGGGCGAGAGGTGCGTCATTCGCACGTATTGTTGTCCCGGTTTTACGAGCCCGGGGCTCGGCTCGCCATCGCACGACCCATGACCCCGTCGAAACCACAACGCCCCCATGGCGCCGCCCGACGGTGGGCCGTCTTCAGCACCTCGATGATACCCACGCGCCGCCGCGAGCCCTCGAGGGAGGTCAGCGCACCGTGATCGTGTAGAGCACGTGGGCGGCGAGCGGCACCCGGATCCGGCTGCCGATCCACTGCACCGGCACCCGGTGGCCGGCGCCGACGACGGTCACCGTACCCCGCTGCGGCACCGGGATCTGCACCTGGCCGGCGACCGTCGACACGACGTGGCCGAGCAGGCGTCGTCCCGGCCCCGGCGTCCAGACCACAGCGCCGGTCTCACCGTTCAGCGTCTGCGCCAGGGCGCGCCCGTGCGACACCAGCTCCCAGCCGCCGCCGGGCAGTGCCTGCACCTGGCCGCCCACGTTGCCGGCGGCGAGGGCGGCCACGCTCCCCAGGAGCCGGGAGGTCGCCTCCGGGACAGGAGCCCCGTTGGCCCAGGTGCCGCCGAAGTACAGCGCTGGCACCCCGTACACCGCGCTGGAGAGCGCGTGCGGCACGGCGTCGGCGGGGGTCGTCTGCCAGCCGTCGCCGTCGATCAGGACGCCGGGCTCGGCGGCGGCGACGATCCGGGCCCGGTCATCCCAGGCGCTCTCGCTCCACGCGTCGTAGAGCCGTACCGAGTCCGTGACCCTCTCGAACTGCGGCGAGGCCGCGCTCGCCTCGACCAGGGCGTCGGCCCGCACCGCGTGGGCGGCGCGATGGATGACGTCGAGGTAGCGATACAGGGCCGCGTCGCCGATGCCCAGCTCGGGGTCGGCCGTCTCCGGCGGGATCGCGTATTCCCAGTCCAGCTTGAGGCCGTCGGCGCCGAGGTCGCCGGGCCCCTGGCCAATCATCTCCGTCACCGCCGCGCTCATCGACGCTTCGAAGCCGGGCAGCGTGGGGTCGACCTGCGCCACTGCCGCCGGGGTGGTCTCGGCACCGCTGGGCGTCCCGGTGGACCAGAGCGGCCACCAGAGCATGACGCGCAGCCCCATGCCATGGAGGTCGTCGATCAGCGACCGCATGCCATCGACCCCGCCGAAGCGGACCGCATCGGGCTCCGGCGAGCCCAGCTGCTCCTGCCAGCGCGAGTCGATGACAAGCGTGAATCGCTCGAGGCCGTAGCGCTGCTGCACCTGGGCCACGAAGCTGCGCACCCACGCGGCCGTGAAGCCGGGGCTCCCCCGAGCGACGTGCTCGGCCATCTGCGCACCCCACGTGTCCACGATGGGCAGGTGCCACCAGGCCGCCTGTGCGGGAGCGGCGGCGGGCGCCGCACCGGCGGCGACCACGGCCGCGTGGTAGTCGGACAGGCCGGCGGACGTGTAGGGCGCCAGCGTGACCACGAAGGCGGGGAAGCGGACTAGGCCCGAGCTCCAGCCGCCGGCGCCGGTGTCGGTGATCGACTGCAGCAGGTGCAGCGGGTAGTCGACCGACACGGCGCCGGTGTGCTCGATGCGCATCTGGGTGGCGTCCGGCACCTGCAGCAGGCCGACGCCGAGCCACCCGTTCACGGTGCGCAGCTGCACCTGCAGCGGCGCCGGCGCCAGCGGGCGCCGCCCGGCGGTGGCCAGCACCGGCCACCCCGAGTCCCCCGGGGCGTCGGGGCTGAACCCGGCACGGACCCCGGAGAGGTCGAAACCGTGGACCCCGTCGGAGAAGAAGGTGGGCGTGGTCGCGTCGCTGCCGAGGCGCCCGAGCGAGTAGCTGACCGTGAACCACTGTGGATGGGCGGTGAGCGTGGCCTCCTCCAGCACGGCGCCGCCGCTTGCGTAGATGGTGGCTTCGACCGTGTCGCCCGCCACCCGGATGCGCCGCTGGGCTCCGGCGGGCTGCGACGCGGCCCCGGCCCACATCCGCAGCGGGAAGCTCGTCACCCGCAGCCCTTCGGGTGTCTGCACCTGGATCGTCCCGGCGTGCTCGTCGACGAGCAGGCGGTAGGTCGGCTCGGCGATGAGCGTGCCCGCCGGCGCCGGTTGCTGCCGGGGCAGGGCGAGCACCGCGACCAGGAGCAGGAGCGCCACGCAGACGGCGCCGACGGCGCGGGTGTGCACGCGAGCGGCAGGCAGGGCAACGCGTGCGGCGCTGGCCATCAAGGACATTGCACTGCCTCCCTCCCTGGCGAACCAGAGTTGTGTATATCACGAACAAGCGTTCGTTTCGGCATACTGAACCAGTGAGGTTTCATCCTGCCGTCCAGGCCTGGTTCGAGCAGCGGTTTCCCGAGGGGCCCACCCAGGCGCAGGCCCAGGGATGGCCCCACATCACAGCCGGCGAGAACACCCTGATCGCCGCGCCCACCGGGTCCGGCAAGACCCTCGCCGGGTTCCTCGCCTCCATCAACGCGCTGTACAGCGCGGCCGAGGCGGGCGACCTGACGCCGGACCAGACCCAGGTGGTGTACGTCTCGCCGCTGAAGGCGCTGGCCGTGGACATCCAGCAGAACCTGGAGCGACCCCTGCGCGAGATCGCCGCCGTCGCGGCAGGCATGGGCCGGACGCCCGTGACCCTGCGCGCCGAGGTGCGCACCGGTGACACGCCACCGTCGGTGCGTGCGGCGATGGTGCGCCGCCCGCCGAACATTCTCGTCACCACGCCGGAATCGCTCTACCTCCTCGTCACCGCGGACCGCACTCGCGAAATGCTGCGCAACGTGCGCACGGTGATCATCGACGAGATCCATGCGGTGGCACGTGACAAGCGCGGCTCGCACCTGGCGCTGACATTGGAGCGGCTGGGCCACCTGTGCTCCACGCCCCCGCAGCGCATCGGCCTGTCGGCCACGCAGCGTCCCATCGAAACGATCGCTCAGTTCCTCGTGGGCGCCGGTGGCCGCTGTGCGGTGGTCGACACTGGCCACCAGCGCGAGCTCGACCTTTCCATCGAGCTTCCCGAGGAAGAGCTCGGCGCCGTGGCCTCGCGCGAGCAGATGGCCGACGTGCTGGATCGCATCGCCGCTCACGTGCGCGAGCACCGCACCACGATCGTCTTCGTCAACACACGACGATTGTCGGAGCGCGTCGCCCATCTGCTTGCGGAGCGGCTCGGTGACGATGTGGTCGCAGCACACCACGGCAGCCTGTCGAAGGACCGCCGCCTGCGTGTGGAGACGCGTCTGCGCGCCGGCGAGCTGCGTGCGCTGGTGGCCACCGCGTCGCTCGAGCTCGGCATCGACATCGGCCCGGTGGAGCTCGTCTGCCAGATCGCGTCGCCGCGCAGCATCGCCACGTTCCTGCAGCGGGTGGGGCGCTCGGGTCACAGCCGGGGTGGCACGCCCAAGGGCCGCCTGTATCCGCTGACGCGCGACGAGCTGGTGGAGTGCTGCGCGCTGCTCGCCGCCGTGCGCGCGGGGCAGCTCGACGCGCTGCAGCCGCCCGTCGCGCCGCTCGACATCCTGGCGCAGCAGATCGTCGCCGAGTGTGCGGCGGAGCGCTGGCGCGAGGACGATCTCTTCGCCCTCATGCGCCGGGCGACGCCGTACGCGTCGCTGCGCCGTGAGGAGTTCGACCGCATCGTCGCGCTGCAGTCCGAGGGCATTGTCACCGGGCGGGGGCGTGTCGCCGCATATCTGCATCGTGATCGTGTCAACGGCGAGCTGCGCGGACGTCGCGGTGCGCGCCTGGCCGCGCTCACCTCGGGCGGCGCCATCCCGGAGACGGGCGACTACCGCGTGGTCGCTGAGCCGGACGACACGTTCATCGGCACGGTCAACGAGGACTGGGCCATCGAGTCGATGGCGGGCGACATCTTTCTGCTCGGCAGCACGTCCTGGAAGATCAAGCGCGTCAGCTCGGGCACGGTGCGAGTGGTCGACGCCAACGGCGCACCGCCGTCGGTGCCGTTCTGGTTGGGCGAGGCACCGGGACGCACACGCGAGCTGTCCGAGGATGTGTCGGCGCTGCGCCGCGACGTCGACTCACTGCTCGCCCAAGGAAACGCCGACTCCGCCATCACGCTGGTGGAGTCGCGCTGCGGGGTGGACAACGAGGTGGCGGCGCTCGTGGTGCAGTACCTCGCTGCCGGCCGAGCGGCGCTCGGTCACCTGCCCACGCACCAGCGCATCATCCTGGAGCGGTTCTTCGACGACAGCGGCGGCATGCAGCTCGTGGTGCACGCGCCGTTCGGCGCGCGGCTCAATCGCGCGCTCGGCCTGGCGCTGCGCACGCGGTTCTGCGCCACGTACGACTTCGAGCTGCAGGCTGCAGCGAGTGACAACAGCGTGCTGCTGTCGCTGGGTCCGCAGCACAGCGTGCCGCTCGAGGACGTGCCGCGCTTTCTCTCCTCACGCACGGTGGAGGAGGTGCTGCGCCGCGCCGCACTGTTCGCGCCGATGTTCCCGGTGCGCTGGCGCTGGACGCTCAACCGCTCGCTCGCGGTGCTCCGGTTCAAGGGCGGACGCAAGAATCCTGCGCCGTTGCAGCGCCTGGAGTCGGACGACGT
>DASUWI010000143.1:0-52807 GCA_036378495.1 Candidatus Dormiibacterota bacterium | reverse complement strand
CGTGATCTGCACGACGGCGTTGTCCAGAACCTGGCCGGCATGGCCTTCACACTCACAGCAGCCGCCTCGGAGTTGAAGGAACACACGGCGGAACCGCAGCCCGCGAACGGGACTGCTGATCTGCTGGAGCTGCTCGAGCGCTCGGCGGAGGAGACGCGCGCCGCGATGAAGGACCTTCGCACGCTGATCATCGAGATCGCCCCGCCGACGCTGCGGCGCGAGGGGCTGCACGCGGCGCTGCTCGAGGTGCTGCGCACCATTCAGAGCGGGGGAACCAAGACGCGGCTGGAGCTGCCGAGCAACATGCGGCTGCGCCAGGACCGCGCGAGCCTCATCTTCAGGGTGGCGCAGGAGGTGCTGCGCAACGTCGCCGCGCACGCGGAAGCGAAGCATGTATCCGTCGTGCTGAAGGAAGTGGACAAGATGGCCGTGTTGCGCATCACCGACGATGGCAAGGGCTTCTCGGCGGAGGACGTGGCGCGCCGGCGGGCGGAGGGACACGTGGGCACTAACGCGATCGTTGAGCTCGCGGAGGACGCAGGCGGCACGCTCGTCATCGATTCACATCCGGGCAGGGGGACCAAGGTGACGCTCAAGGTGCCTGCCGAGTAAGAGCTGCGGCATGGGAGACGAGGGAATCCGCGTGCTGATCGTCGACGACCACCCCGTGGTGCGCAAGGGGCTGTCGACGTTCCTGTCAAACGAGCCCGACCTGGAGGTGATAGGCGCGGCGGAGGACGGGGAGAGCGCGGTGCAGGTGGCGGCGACCGACTGTCCCGATGTGGTGCTCATGGATCTGTCGATGCCGGGGATGGGCGGCATCGAAGCGACGAAGGTGTTGATGGCGCAGCACCCGGATATCAAGGTGCTGATGCTCACGTCCTTCGGTGGGCACGAGCGGATGGTGGAGGCGTTGCAGGCCGGCGCCGTGGGATATGTGGTGAAGGACAGCGCCCCGACCGAGATCCTGCGGGCAGTGCGCAGCGTCGGGCGCCCGGACCTGCCGGAGGAGGAGTGACCCGCTGATCTGAGGCGTTGGCTGGCGTTCGGTGTGAAGGTACACGGCCGGGTGGTGCCCGTTGTTCAAGCATCCGCGCCGATGGCGTACATCGCGCGGACATCCCGGGCGCCTCATCGTTCCTCCGAACAGACGTTCGTGTCGAGTGATACACTGCTGTGTATGGCACTGCCCGCGGCGCCCACCGTTCCAGCCGCTGTCGCCGCGCTGTCCGCGGCCGTCGACGCGGTGATCTCCGACCGCGCTGCGCGAGCCGCGGGTCCGCTCGGGGAGGAGATCATCGAGCTTCGCAAGGAGATCAACCGGCTCGAAGGGGCGGTCACGGAGCGCCTCGGGCGCTTCGAGCGCATGCGCGGGCACGTTGCACAGGGTGCTGTTTCGGTGGTCGCCTGGCTGCGGCACCGTTGCCGGCTGTCGGGCCGAGAAGCGGCTCTTCGCGCAAGCGTGGCCCGCTCCCTCCCGGCGGTTCCCGGGGCGCAGGACCAGTTGGTTCGGGGTGAGATCGGATTGGGTCATGCGGCCGTGATCGCGCAGGCGGTCGAGGACGTCGGTGCGGCGGCGTGCGATCACGGCGACACGATGCTCGACGCCGCGCGCTACTTGGACTGCGATCGCTTCGCCACCGTCGTGCGGCACCTGCGGCACTCGCTCGACCCTGAGGGCGAACTCGCCAGCGCACGCCGTCACCACGCAAATCGCTATGTCCGCGTTGTCGATCGTGTCACGCACTGCTCGATCGAGGGCCGGCTGGATGCAGAGGGTGGCGCGCTGGTACGCGCTGCGCTCGAGCCGTTTTCGCGCCCCATCAAAGGGGATCAGCGCAGCGCCGGCGCGCGGCGCGCCGATGCCCTGGTGGATCTGGCTCGCCGTCAGCTCCGCGGGGCAACGTCAGCTCCGTCGGCCGGCGGGGTGCGCACGCATGTGATCGTTACAACAACGCTGCCGACGCTCGCCGGCGTGCGGGGAGCGCCGGCCGGGCAACTCTCGGGGGGCGGCATCCTGCCCAGTGAGACTGTGCGGCGGATGGCGTGCGACGCGGGCGTGACACGCCTGGACATGCTGGATGCTGCGGTGCATTCCCACGGACACGAGCGACGCACCATCCCAGCGCGTCTGCGGCGCCAGCTGGTCGCCAGGGACGGCGGCTGCAGATTTCCGTCGTGCGATCGGCCGCCGGAGTGGACGGATGCGCACCACATCATCCATTGGGTCGACGGAGGCAAGACGCGCCTCAACAACCTGGTGCTCCTGTGTCGCACCCATCACCGATTCGTGCATGAGGACGGGTGGCACATTGGCTGGGGCGACGACGGCGGTATCGTTGTGCGTCCACCGTGACAGGTGGCCAGGCAATATCGCGGACTGCGCAGGGTCGTGCAGAATGGAGCCAAATGGTTGACGCGACGCGTGCGGGGTACTCGGGCGCAGTACGTCGGTTTGACGCTGCCATCTTCGACCTGGGTGGCGTGATGACGGAGCCACTCTTTCGCAATCGCCACGACGTCGACCCCGCATATCTGAACCTGGTCGCGTTCTTTCTCAATGAGTTCCGCGACGTCTACCATCTGACCACCGGTGTCCACGACCTGCACCTGCTCGAGCTGGGGGCGATCTCGGACGACGAGTTCTTCGATCGCATGTGCGTGCGATACGCGCAGATGGGCAACGAGCCCATCGATCCGCGAGTTGCACAGAGCGTCATCTTCGGCCGAGGCATGGTGGCGTCGAGCGCGATGGCAGACGCGGTGCGTCAGGTGAAGGCGGGCGCCTACAAGACAGCGCTCTTGACGAACATCTCGCGTGGCGGAGAGGCGATCTGGCGAGAACTTTTTCCGGTGGAGGAATTGTTCGATATTGTCGTCGACTCGTCGCGCGTGGGATTGCGCAAACCGGATCCGCGCATCTATCGGCTCACCTGTCAGCGTTTGGACGTCGCACCCGAGCGATGCCTGTTCATCGATGATCTCGAATGCAACGTGACTGCCGCCGCTGAGCTCGGGATGGAGGTCATCCAGTGCCTCGACCCCGTGGATGTCGCGGATGAGGTCGTGCGCCTCCTGATCGGCCATCCTGCGGCCGCGGAGGCCTCGACGCCGCGATGACCGACGAGCTCACCTCCCGGGTGGTCGCCGACGGTTCGTCCGGGGTCGAGGTGGCGGGGGCCACTGACCGAGGCACGGTTCGCGTCGAGAACCAGGACATGTGGACTGCATTTGCCGCCACACCGGCGGAGCCCGCGCACGGCACCGCCCTCGTCATCGCCGACGGCATGGGCGGCCACCGCGGCGGGCGCGAAGCGGCAGAGGCTGCCGTCGAAGCCGCGGCGGCGCGCCTGCGTGACGGAGGCGCGCCACCACAGGCCGTCGAGGCGGCGGTGCACGAGGCCAACGCGGCTGTCGCCGGGGTGCGTGACCTCATCGGCGGAGACCCGGGCACGACGCTGGTGGTGGCCGTCGTCGACGGACGCCAGGCGCTGATCGGCAACGTCGGTGACAGCCGCGCGTACCTGGTACGCGGCGGTCGCGCGGAGCTTCTGACGTTCGACCACTCGGTGGCCGGCGAGGAGGTTCGAGCCGGGCGAATCCGCCCCGAGGACGTCCGCAGCCATCCGCGACGCAACCGCATCACCCGGGCTGTTCTCGGCGATCCGGTCGCCCCCGACCTCGTGACGCTCGACCTTCGCGCTGGCGACACGCTGGTGCTCTGCACCGACGGCGTGTGGGAACCACTCTCCGATCAGGACATCGCCGAGCTGTTGAGCAACGGCGGGCCGCTGATTCGCGACGTCGAGCGCTTGTGCGAGGCGGCCATCGACGCAGGCGGCAGCGACAACGTCACCGCGGTGGCGGCGCGGCTCGCCGGTGGACGGTAAGGGTTCGGACGCGGCGATGGCGCGCAGCTATGCGCAGCTGGCGGCGGTCGTGTTCGCGATCGTCGGCGTCGGCGGATTCATCACCGGCGACGCGAGCCACGTCGTCCACGGACAGGCGGGCGGGAACTTCGACGGCGTGGCGCTGCACTTCACAGTGGCGCGCAACATCATCGATCTCACTCTGGCCGGGGCGTTCGGCTACGCAGGCTTCTACGCGGTCGGCGACACCGCCACGCGAATCGTTCTCGCCGCGGGTGCCTTTCTGCTGCTGCTCGCAGCGGTGGGATTCATCGTCGGGGACACGCCGGCAGGTGAGCGCAGCATCGCGTCGCTGCACTTCCCGCTTGCGATGAACGTCCTCGACGTCGTCGCGGGGGGCCTGGCGGTCATCTGCGCGTTGGGGACGCAGGAATCCGAAGCGGTCCGGCCGTGACCGGGGTGGGGTCAGCTGGTCGGGGTCTGGATGCTCCCACCCGCGACGCCGTTGCCGGAGTACTCGTCCTCGCTGTCGCTGCGACGGCGGCGGACGAGATCGACGACGTGCATGGCATTCTCCGCCACCGGCGCGACCACCGGGGCCACCCGCTGCACGGCGCGGCCGGTGACCTCGAGGCCGCTCCGGACCCCTTTCGCCGCCTCCTTGACCTGTTGCCGCGTCCGGTCGCCCGCCTGTGGCGCGATTGCGAGGCCCGCCAGGGTGCCGAGCGCAACCCCATGCATCAGTCCGCGGAAGTATCCCACTGCGTTTCTCCCAGGTCGGCCGTCACGCCGGCACCGTCTGCTGTGCGATCACGTTACTACGGCGGACTCACGTGAGCGAGGTGGCCGCCCAGGGTCCGTCCGGGGTGATTCGCAGCCGCTCAACAGGGCGCCCGCCGATGAGGTGCTCTTCGATGATCTCGTCGATGTCGTCGACGCCGAGCCGCCCGTACCACACGCCGTCCGGATAGACGATGACCACCGGGCCCTGGTGATGCTGCCGGTTGCACCCCATCCGGGTGGTGCGCACCCAGTGCAGGTCACGCCGCTCAACCTCGTCGCGCAGCCGCTGGAGGAGGCGCTCCGACCCCAGTCCGGCGCAGTGATGCCTCCCCACCGTGGTGCAGACGAAGACGTGCAGATTCCGGTGCTGAACGTCCATCACCACCTATGGTCTCCCAGCGCGTGGCAAGCTAGCCCGCCGTGGAGCTGAGCTTCGCCTTCTTCGCAGACAGCGCGGCCGTCCCGCCCGACGGCAAGGTGTACGTGCTGGGTGGTGGGTTCAGCACGCTGCAATTGGCCCAGCTCCCCGGCCGGGCCGGCTTCGCCGTCGTCGCCGGGTTCCGATTCGGGCCCGCCGACGCCGGCCAGACCCAGCAGGTGGAGGTGCGCCTGGTCGACTCCGAGAACAAGCTGGTCGTCCCGGCGACGAGCCTGCAGTTCCAGACGCAGGGCGCCCAGCTCGAGCCGGGGCAGGAGGTGAGCCTCTCGACCGTGACCTTCCTGCAGCCGATGTTCGGTGAGCCCGGTACCTACTCGGTGGAGTTCTGGCACGGGGACGTGCGGCTGAGCAGCGTCAGCCTGCACGTGATCGAGCGCCAGCCGCCGCAGCCGGTGCCGGCGACCCGCCCGAACTGAGCAAATATGATGAGGAGCATGGGTCTGTCGGCAGCGCTCCTCAGCGACGACGTGATGTTCGCCAGCCAGCTTCAGGCCGCGATGCGGCGAGCCCATGGCACCCTGGCGCTCGTCGTCGGGGACGCCCTCCCACAGGTGGACACCGTGTTCGTCGACCTCAACAGCCAGATCGACAGCCGCCTGCAGAAGATCGCTGAGCTGCGTGGCGAGCTTCCCGGCCTGGCGATCGTCGGGTTCTGCCACCACGCCGAGCGCGAGCTGCGCCGCCGGGCGCTCGCCGCGGGGGCGACCCGCGTCGTCAACAACGGCGCGCTGCAGGTGGTGGCGCTGCGCCTCGCGGGGGTGAACGTCCGCTCGTGAGCAGCGCTCGTCATGTCGGCTCCGGCGACTGACCTGAACCAGCGGCTGCGGTCCGAGGTGGAGCGCACCCGCGACGAGGTGTTGGAGATACGGCGCGACCTGCATCGCCATCCCGAGCTCTCGCATGAGGAGCGGCGCACCGTGTCCATCGCAGCACACCGCAGCGAGGCGCTCGGCTTCGCCGTGCGCGAGGTCGGCGGCGGCGTGGTGGCCGATCTGAGCTCCGGCCGGCCCGGGCCCACGCTGATGCTGCGCGCCGACATGGACGCGCTCCCCATCCAGGAGGCCGACGACGGACGTTCAATCCGCTCCGAGGTGCCCGGGGTGATGCACGCCTGCGGGCATGACGGGCACGTGGCGATGGTCCTCGGGGCCGCCGCCGCGCTGGCAGCGATGTGCGACGCCTGGTCCGGCAGCGTGCGGCTCTGCTTCCAGCCGGCGGAGGAACGTGCCGAGGGCGCTCTGCCCATGATCGACGGCGGGGCCGACGACGGCGTCGATCGGGTCCTCGGCATCCACCTCTGGGCGCCCCTGCAGGTGGGACGGGTTGCCGTGACCGCCGGGGTGCTCTTCGGCAGTGCGGACAGCTTCGAGCTGGTGGTCCGTGGACGCGGCGGCCACGGCGGCATGCCGCAGACCACGGTCGACCCGATCATGGCCGCGGCACAGATCGTCACGACCCTGCAGACGATCGTGAGCCGCGAGACGTCTCCCTTCAGTCCGGCCGTGGTGACCATCGGCAAGATCGCCGGCGGCTCGGCATTCAACGTCATCGCCGACACGGTCAGGATCGAGGGCACCGTGCGCGCCCTGGAGCAGAGCGAGCGCGAGCGCGTGATCCTGCGCATCGAGGAGGTGGCGCGCGGTGTCGCCGCGGCGATGCGTGCCGAGGCGACGTTCATCCGCGGGTCGGGCTGCCCACCCGTCGTCTCCGACGACGATGTCGCGGGGCTGGTGCGGCGCGCCGCAGTTGCGACCGTTGGCGAGAAGCACGTCGACGTCGCACACCCGATCACGGTTGGCGACGACGTCGCTTACTTTCTCGACCGGGCACCCGGCTGCTATTTCCTTGTGGGCGCCGGCCATCCGGAGGCCGGTCCCGTGGCGCCGCACCACAGCGCGTCCTTCGACATTCACGAGGCGTGCCTGCCGGTGGGCGTCGAGACCATGACACGCGCGGCGCTCGACATACTCGGCTGATGGACCAGTGGATCCGCTTCCGCGAGGAGCGTGAGCGCGCGTACGCCGATGCGGACCTCACGCCGCGCCCCGCCGCGCAGTCGTGCACCACGATCTCGGCGGTGATGGAGATCGAGCATGCCAACACCGCCGGATACGTCCACGGCGGCACGATCATGCGGCTGGTCGACACGGCTGCGGGCATCGCCGCGGCGAAGCACGCCCGTCGCCGCGTCGTCACCGCGGCCATGGATGACATGAGCTTTCTCTCACCGGTGTTCATCGGCGATCTGCTCACCGTGCAGGCGATGGTCAACGACGCGCACCGCACGTCGATGGAGATCGGCGTCCGTGTGGACGTCGAGACCGTCCCCACCGGCCATCATCGTCGCGTGGCCAGCGCCCACCTCGTGTTCGTCGGCCTCGACGCGCAGGGAAAGCCGGCTGCGGTGCCACCCGTGATTGCCGAGACCGACGACGAGCGACGCCGCCAGGCGCAGGCGCGCGTTCGCCGACAGCATCGCCTGGTGCGCAAGCGAGCGCTCGACGAGGCCGCCCGCGGCTAGGATGGACGGGGCGATGACGCAGACACTGAGCGTTCGCGACGCGACGGCCAAGCCGCCGGCCGCCCGGCAGCACATACGCTTCGCGTTCTACCGGGTGCGGCCGGAGTGGCGCCTGCTGAGCCTCGCGGAGCGCGCCGCCCACCGCGAGGAGGTGGCGGCGCTGGTGCGTGAGATCGGCGGGCGTGACACCGTGCTCATCCGTCCGTACAGCCTCGTCGGCACGCGCGGTGACGCCGATTTCATGCTCTGGATGGTCAGCGACCGCGTCGATGATCTGCACGAGTTTGCCGCCCGGCTGAACCGCCTGCGCATGGCCGCATACCTCGAGACACCGTACAGCTACTTCACGATGACCAAGCGCAGCATGTACGTCGACAAGCACCTGCATCCCAACCAGGAGGGACGCAGCAACCGCCTGGTGATCTCACCCACGGGGCGCCGCTATCTCTTCGTCTACCCGTTCGTGAAGACGCGCGCCTGGTACCGGCTACCCGCTGCCGAGCGACAACGCCAGATGAGCGAGCATATCGCCATGGGCCACCGCTATCCCGGCGTCAAGATCAACACCACGTACAGCTTCGGGCTCGACGACCAGGAGTTCGTGGTGGCGTTCGAGAGCGACTCGGTGGCCGACTTCCTCGATCTGGTTCAGGAGATGCGCGAGTCCGAAGCGTCGACGCACACGGTGCGCGACGTCCCCTCGTTCACCTGCATCTCGATGACCATCGACGACGCCCTCGCCGCGCTCGGCTAGGCAGCTTTCACGATGATCGTGCAGGCGCGCCCCGCACTCAGCGTCAGGCGCGCGCTCGCGCTGTCGTAGTCCGCCGTCGCCCCGCACGTCGAGACGACCTGCGGCGCGCCGAGCAGGTATGCGGGCCACGCCACCTCCAGTGGCGCGGCCGCCGCCTTGACCGTCAGCCCCAGCGAGTCGGGCGACGACGCCCGGTCGGCGGTCACCCCCGGCTCGGCGAACTCGAGGTATGGCCGCGCCAGGGCGCGCAACAGCGGCATGTCGAGCGTGGCCCCGTTGTAGCTGCGCACGCCGTAGCCGCTCGTCTCGCGCCACTGCCACCACGCCCAGCCCGCGTTGTGCGCGGCGAAGTCGTCGATGGCCGCCTCCGTCCACGCGGCGCCGTACCTGCTGTTGAAGTCGATGCTGAACTCCCCGAACCAGAGCGCCGCAGGCACGGCTGCCGCCTCACTCGCGAGCTCGTCGACATGGGTGCGCAGCGGCCCCGGGTCGCCGGTGAACGACGGGGGGATCAGCGACCCGGTGTAGACGTGCGGCGCGTACACCAGGTCCGGCGCGTGCAGGGGCACGATCGTCGTGGGCAGGTCGCCTGCCATGTCGTTGTCCAGGAAGAAGAGGTGGTTGGGGTCGACGGCACCGATCGACTCCACGCCGCGCTGGTAGAAGGGGAAGAGCTGGTCCTTGTCGAACCGGAACGGTGGCAGCGGGAACGAGTGCGGCTCGTTGATGAGGTCATAGCCCGCGATGCCGCTGTCTTCCCGGAAGCGGCGGGCAACGAACTGCCAGGCCGCGAAGTAGTCCTGCTGCAGCGACGTCGACAGCCAGAAGTGCGCCGTCGACACGTTGATCGCCGGTGAGAGCAGGCGTCCGGCCGACGGCATCGGACCCCACACGGGGTCGGGCACGCCGGGGACGGTGGCCCACATTGGCGCGCCGGATCCGCCGTAGACCGGTGAGAAGCCGAGCGAGTGCATGTCGAGCACGACGTACAGGCCATGCGCGTTCAGCAGCGCCACCGCGGCGGCGATCCGGTCGAGGTAGTGATCGTCGAACACGCCGCGATGCGGCTCGAGATTCGACCACGCGATCGGCAGCCGCACGAGGTCGAAGCCGGACTGGTCCATCAGCGTGGCATCGGTCGCGTCCAGGGGGGCGGGATGCACCGTCGACTCGAGCAGGGCATCGTCGTTGAACCCGCGCAGCAGCACGTCGCGGCCGGAGGTGTCGACGATCCGCTGTTCGCTCACCCGCAGCCAGGGGAGGCCTGGCAGCGCCGCGGGCCGCTGCGGCGGGGGCACGACGGCGGTCAGCGCCGGGACGGGCAGGAAGAGCCAGGCGGCGAACCCGGCAAGCAGCAGCGCCACGAGCATCCGGACTCGCGGGCCGGGGGCCAGTTCGCTTGGGCGGCGCGGCCATCGCCGGCCGGTTTTCCTTGGTGACGTGAGGGCATCGTGTCACGGGGACGGCTACGATCGCCAACATCGCAGCGTGAACCTGCTCGTCTACAAGCTCACGCTCACCCCGCTGGCCATCGGTCTGGCCACCGCCGTCGGCCGCCGCTTCGGGCCCGCCCTGGGAGCCTGGCTGGCGGGTATCCCGTTCACATCGGCACCCGTCGCCATCTTCGTCACGCTCGACCACGGCATCACCTTCGGCCAGGTCGCCGCCGCCGCGATCCTGGCCGGCACGGCCTCGCAGGCGGGCTTCGCCCTCGTCTACAGCGCCGTCGCCCGGCGCCTCCGGTGGCCCGTGGCGCTGACCCTCGGGCTTGCCGCGTTCGCCGTGCTGACGGTGCTGCTCGACGAGCTGCAGCCCCCACCGGTGCCGGCGCTGGAGATCGTCGTCGGTGCCATCGCGCTGTCGCTGGCCCTGATGCCACGCGTCCGCGGCGCGCCCAGGCCCGAGGCGCCACCGCTCTCCGTCCCCGTCGACATCGCCATCCGCGCCGTCATCGCCACCGCGTTCGTGGTGGTGCTGACCGCGCTGTCGACGCAGCTGGGGCCGACGCTCGCCGGCCTCGTCTCACCACTGCCCATATTCGGCGCGGTCCTCATCGTGTTCCCCCACCGGATGCAGGGCACGGACGCTGCGGTCAGCGCGTGCCGCGGCTTCCTCTGGGGGCTGTTCGCCGCCACTGCGTTCGGGTTCACGCTGTCGGAGCTGCTGCCCACCGCGGGGCTCGCAGTGGCGATGGCAGCCGCGCTCGGCGCCGCGCTTGCCGTCCAGGGCGCCTCGCTGCTGGTGGTGCGGAGCCCTCCTACTCGGGGATGACCGCCTGCCGCCGCTGCGCGGACAGCATCGACTCGAGCAGCACCTCCATCACGTGCATGACCCGCAGCCGCGGGAGATACCGCGCCGCGCCTGCCCTGAGCTGCAGCAGGCAGGAGATGTTCTCGGTGACGAGCACATCGGCTCCTGCCGCCGCGACGTTGCGGAACTTGCGGTCGAGGATGGCCTGGCTGCGGTCGGGCATGCGTGCGAAGTACGTGCCGGCGCCGCCGCAGCACATCGCCGCCTCCTCCAGTTCGACGATCTGCAGCCGCGGGATCTGCTCGAGAACGCGCTGCATCGTTCCCCGCCAGGCCCCGTCCACCGGGAGCGAACAGGGGATGTCGATGGCCACCTTCCAGCGCAGGGGTGCGAGCTCGCAGCGCAGGCCGGTGCGGTCGAGCAGCTCGGTCGCCGTGGTGGTGAGCCGTGCGATCTCCCGGGCGCGATCACCGACCTGGCGGTCGTCGCCGATCATCTCGCCGTACTCCTTGTAGTGCCCGATGCAGGACGCGACGTCACCCACATAGCCGTCGACGTCCTCGTGCTTGAGCCTGTCCGCGTTGCGCACGGCCATGTCGAGCATCGAGTCGCGGTCACCCAGCGTCCGCGCCGGCATGCCGCTGCAACCGAGCGCCGGCACTGTGAGGTCGTAGCCGTTGCCGAGCAGCACACGCATCGTGGCCTCGGTGGCGTCGGGCGCAGCCAGGTTCGAGTAGCAGCAGGTGAGGAATGCCAGGCGGCCCCGCACCGGTTCGGCGACGTGGGGGAGCGATGCCACCCGCTGGTAGGCGGTCTCCTTCGCGAGCGGCCCGGTTTGCTGCGCCAGCGCGCCGACGGTCCCCAGCCATCCGAAGACGCCGGTGCGCTGCGCCAGGCCGAAGAGGCCGCTGCGCTGTGCCAGCACGGCGAGACCGTGGAGCGCGCGGAGCATCGCCGGGCGGGGCAGGATGGTGCGCAGGGCAAACGATTGACTCCAGGGCTGGCCATCCTGCGCGTGCAGCTCCTGGCGGGCGCGGCTGACGATGTGACTCGTGGGCACGCGTGGCGGGCACGCGGCGACGCAGTTGTCGCAGGTGAGGCAGGTGGACAGCGGCCCGTCGGCGATGTCGCGCAGCTCGAGGCGGCCCTCGATGGCGTCGCGGATGAGCGAGACGCGGCCGCGAGCCGTCTCCCACTCGACGGGATTGGTGACGTACGCCGGGCATGCCGCCTGGCACAGCGAGCACTTGTTGCACTCGCTCGCAGCCTCGTAGACATCCTGGAGAAAACGCGGGTGAACGTCGAGGCTGGGAGCGGTGGCCATCGCAGCGGGCATTGTAAGGAGCCGCGGCCCGTACGCACGTTCCGCGCCTCGCTACAGTGACCACCGATGCCCGAGACCCCCTACGCCGCAGAGCCGTTCAGTGACGACGAGCGTGCCCGGTTGGCGCCCTACGTCACCGACCTCGACGGTCCGGTGTTCGCGCTGACCGGGCTCCCCCAGGTGACCTGCGCGGCGCTGTTCGCCCGCTACAGCCGCAGCAAGAAGAGCGTCCGCCGCCTCCTTCTCGACGAGTTCCTCGACCCCGAAGCCGCGCCGCCACCGACCGCGGAGGCGGGCCGCGCCCGCGCCACCGACCTCTTCGGTCGCGTCCTCGCCGAGTACGGCGACGACTCCGTGGCCCAGCTCGCCGGCGTGCACGTCGCCTGCGAGCAGGTGTCGCAGCCGCTGGCCAAGGCCATCGAGTGGGGCCGCCTCGCGGCCTATCTGGAGCAGTCCACCCGCTACATCCCATACACCGACCGTCCCGCCGGTCACTACCGCTACCACCGCGACCCCGAGCTCCTGGCATCGCCACACGCGGCCATGTACCTCACGGCGATGGACGGGCTCTTCGACACCTACTGCGCGCTGCTCGACCCGCTCCGCGAACACCTTGCGGCGACGCTGCCCGAGGAGGACGACCCGGCCGCACGCCGGCGCGCCGTGCGCGCCCTCGCCCTCGACGTGATGCGCGCGCTGCTGCCCGCCGGCACCGTCAGCAACGTCGGCGTGTTCGCCTCCCCGCAGGCGTACGAGCAGATGCTGCTTCGCCTCTCGGCGCATCCGCTGCCCGAGGCGCGTGCGTACGCGACGCGTCTCGAGGCGCAGCTGCAGCAGGTGATCCCCGAGTTCCTCACGCGCCTGCCACGGCCGGATCGTGGCGGCGCCTGGAGCGACTATCTGAGCCAGACCGCAACCCGTCTGGAGCGCGAGGCGCAGGCGCTGCTTCCCGAGCGCGAGTGGGGGCCGGCCGGCGTGACCCTGGTCGACTGGGACCGCGACGGCGAGGATCGCATCCTCGCGGCGGCGCTGTTTTCCGAGTCGCTCGCGTCCGAGGAGCGAGTGCTGGCCGCAGTGCGCCCGCTGTCAGAGGAGCGCCGGGCCGAGCTGTTCGACACGGCTGCCGGGCGCCGGCTCAACCGCCGCCACCGTCCCGGACGCGGCTTCGAGCACTGCGAGTACACATTCGAGGTGATCTCCGACTACGGCGCCTTCCGCGACCTGCAGCGCCACCGGATGCTCACGATCCAGTGGCAGGACCTGACGCCGGCGCTCGGCTACGCGGTCCCGGCCGAGGTCGACAGCGCCGGACTCGCGGATCGCTGGCGGAGTGCCGTCGAGCGCGCTGAGAGCGCGTACGGGTCGATCTCGCCGGAGCTGCCGCAGCAGGCTCAGTACCTCGTAACTCTCGGTCATCGCCTGCGCTACCTCATCAAAGTCAACGCCCGCGAGGCGATGCACATGATCGAGCTGCGCACCTCGCCGCAGGGACATCCCAGCTACCGGCACATCTGCCAGGAGATGCACCGCCTCATCGACGAGGTGGCGGGCCACCACCACGTCGCCCGCGCCATGCGCTTCCTGAACTCAGACGACGTGCACCTGCCCCGGTACACGGCCGAGGCGGCGCGCACCGGCGTCGCCGCGGACTGACGTCCCCGCGCCGCCGAGCGCAGCGCTCAACGGACGCGGACCGCGACCGCCGGCGATGCGCACGTCCGCGACGCCATGGGCCGAGGCGCGCAGCGCTGCCTGCAGCTTGGGGCGGACCCGCCCGCTGAGGCCCAGCGCCGCAACGTTGTCGGAGTCGATGACGCGGAGCAGCGAGGACTCGTCCGCAGGGTCGCGAAGGATCCCCGGCGTGTCCGCGAAGATGAACAGCGCGCCGGCATCGAGCGCGATCGCAACCTCCGCCGCCAGCCGGTCGCCGTCCACGTTGATCGCGGTGCCATCTTCGGCGGCGATCGGCGGCGTCAGCACGGGCAGGTACTCCCGCTCCAGAAGCGTGCGCAGCAGGCCGGTGTCGACGCGCTCGATGCCGCCCACGTGATTGCCGTGGAGCACGCGTGGGCGACCGTTCTCCACCACGCGGAGGTCGGCGCGGCGGCGACCGCTGACGATGCCGCCGTCGAGCCCGCTGAGGCCGGCCGCGTTCGCGCCCAGCTGCCGCAGCCGCTCGACGATCCGCTTGTTCGCCAGGCCCGCGTACGCCATGAGGAAGTGATCCATGGTCGTGCTGTCGGTGAAGCGCGTCACGTCGCCGCGGCCAGACTCGACCATCCGCGGCGGATACCCCAGCCGCGTGGAGAGCTCGTCGAGGTCGCGGCTGGCGCCGTGCACCAGCACGACGCGCGTGGCGCCGGCCGCCACCGTTTCCGCCACATCCTGCAGCAACGCCTCGGGGTCACGGACGCTGCCACCGAGCTTGAGGACGAGCAGCGTCACAGCGGGTACAGCCCGGTGAACTCGAGGCCCGCGCGTTCGTCCCAGCCGCAGCGCACGTTGAGCGCCTGCACGGCCTGACCGGCGGCGCCCTTGACCAGGTTGTCGAGGGCGGCGGTCACGACGACGCGACGCGAGTGCGGGTCGCGCTCGAAACCGATATCGCAGAAGTTGGTGCCGCTGAGCAGCTTCGGGTTCGGCGAGCGGTGCAGCCCGGACGACGATTTGACGATGCGCACGAAGGGCTCCGCCCCGTACCGCGCGCGATAGAGCCGCCAGACGTCGCGCTCGGCAAGGTCCTCGCGCAGAAAGGCGTGCGCGGTGACCAGCACCCCGCGCACGGCCTCGATCGATGTTGCCGAGAACGCCACCGTGGGTCCGGCGTCGAGCCCGAGCTCCTGGACGATCTCGGCGGTGTGGCGGTGCCCGGCGGGCGCGTACGAGCGCAGCTCGCCGCTGCGGTGCGCATGGTGCGTCGCCGGACCCGGCTCGGCCCCGGCCGCCGACGACCCCACCAGCGCATCGATGACCAGTGGCGCGGCCGGGTCGAGCATGCCGGCCTCCGCCAGCGGGCGCAGCGCCAGGATGCTCGCCGTCGCCAGACAGCCGCCCGTGGCGATCAGCGACGCGGTGCGCAGGCAGTCGCGATGCAGCTCGGCGAGCCCGTACACGGCGTCGCCCAGGAGGTCGGCGTGCGGATGCTCCCAGCCGTACCAGCGCGGGTACGCGGTGGGATCGCGGAGACGGAAGTCGGCGCCCAGGTCGATGAGGACCGGCGCCAGACCCCGGAGCCGGTCGATCTCCCGGCTGGACTCGCCATGGCGCAGCGCCGAGAAGACGACGTCCGCCTCGTGCAGGTCAGCCCGCCGCACGAACGCGAGGCCGGTGCGCCCGCGCAGCGGGGGATGGACGAGATCGACGCGCTTGCCGGCGAGCCGCTCCGACGTCGCCTGCGTCACCTCGACGTGAGGATGGCCGCTCAGGATGCGAAGCAGCTCGCCCCCCGCATAGCCGGCCGCGCCGGCGATGGCGGCGCGCATCAGGCGGCCAGCGCCGACTCCAGCACGCCGACGCCGCGCTCGAACTCGTCGAGGTCGATGCGCTCATCCGGCGTGTGGTCGAGATGGGAGTCGCCCGGTCCATAGGCGAGCGCCGGGCAGCCCCAGGCCGGCACCAGGTGATTGAGATCCGAGGTGCCCGTCTTCAGCTTGAATCGCGGCGACCCTCCGGCGGCCCGCACCGCTCGCACGAAGCGCCGCGCCAGCGGGCTCGAGCGATCGGTGCGCACGGCCTCGTCGGCGTACAGCACCTCGACGTCGCCCTCGCCGGCGAGTGCCAGCACCACCTGTCGTGCCTCAGCGCTGCTGCAGGCGGGGGGCACACGCATGCCGATCTCGACCTGCGCCCGGTCCTCGAGGCCGTCGCTTCGCGACGCCATGTGCAGAACGCGCACGTCCCAGCGCTGGAAGATCCCGGCGTCGCCGCTCCACGCCGCCGCGTGGTCCTGCAGCCGTCGCACGAACGCCAGAGCCCGGTCGCCGGCGCTCGGCTCCTGGCCGGCGCCGTGAGACGCCGGCTGGCGGCGCGACCAGCGCACGCGGACGCTGCCCTTGTAGCCGATGGTGATGCCCTGCCACCCGCTCGGCTCGAGGATCACGAGGCCCTGGGGTGCGGGCATGGTCGCCGCCAGGTGGCGGGCGCCACGCGAGCTGGCCTCCTCCTCGACGGCGCCGATCACGAGCCAGCGCCGCCCGCCGTCGCGGGGCAGGCGGGAGACGGCGGTCAGCGCGGCGGCCAGCGGCCCCTTGGCGTCGACGGCGCCGCGGCCGTGGAGCAGCCGGCCGTCACGCCGCACGGCAACCCGGCCGGGCGCGGTGTCGAGGTGGCCGACGAGCGCCACGGCGACATCGCCGGAGCCCCAGGCGGCGTGCACGTTACCGACATCATCGACATGAACGTCGAACCCGAGCGACGCCAGCCGGCGCTGCAGGAAGCGTGCCAGCTCGGCCTCGGCGCCGCTCGGGCTGTCGATGCCCAGCATCTCCGTGAGCAGTGCTGTGCCATCGAGCTCCGCCGCGGTGACGACGCCGGCGCCGTAGGCGGCGCGCGTCGGTGTGCTCATGCCAGTGCCTCGACGCGCGCCGGCACAGCGCGCGCAACGCGCAGCACGAAGTCGGCGACATGCCCGGGGATGTCGACGCCGGTCACGTCGATGCTGTTGCGGAACTCCATGCCCGCGTTCACCTCGCTGACGAGCAGGCGGTCGGCGGCCTCGAGCAGGTCGACGGCCAGCACCCCGCCGCCGACCGTGGCGGCAGCCTGGCGGCTGAGCCGCGCGATGTCGGCGCTCACCGGGCAGTTGCTGGTGCGCGCACCGCGCGCGGTGTTGGTGATCCAGTGCTCCGACGTGCGGTAGACCGCCGCGATCGGCTCACCGTCGACGACGAACACGCGGATGTCGCGTGACGGCTTGTTGCAGTGCTCCTGCAGGTAGAAGACCGAATGCTCCGGCGAGCCCAGGGTGGACTTGTGCTCGAACAGGGCCTCGGCGGAGTCGCGGTCGTTGATGCGCGCCAGCAGCCGCCCCCACGATCCCGTGAGCGGCTTGAGCACGACCGGATACCCGATGCGCTCCACCGCCTCCAGCGCCGACTCGATGCTGAAGGCCACAATCGTCTGCGGCGCCGGCACCGCAGCCGCGGCGAGCGCGGCGGACGTCGAGAGCTTGTCGGCGCAGAGTGCCGTCACCGCGTGGCGGTTCACTGTCGGCAGTCCCCACGCCTCGAACACCTGCAGCGCCGCGAGCGCGTTGGTCTGCGACAGCGACCGCTCCAACACGACGTCGACATCGCGCCACGGTGCGGCGAGATCGAGCACGATCTCGCGATCGTCGACGCGCACCACCTCTGCGCCGCGGTGCACGAGCGCGTCGCGGAGCAGCTTCTCCTCGACGCGCACTCGGGAGCAGAGCAGCGCAACGCGCGGGTTTGTCACTCGCCCCAGTCCTCCTCCTCGGGAGGGGCCAGCACGAACTGCGCCGGCTCGGTGCTCGTCAGCTCGAGCTCGGCGCCGCACTCGGCGCACTGCACCACCTGGCCGGTCTCGGCATCCGGTGGCACCGGCACCACAGCCTCGCACTCAGGACACATTGGCAGCCTCCAGCGCGGCCCAGCCGCGCGCCTTGATCATCTCCAGCAGCGACCCGTACTCCATGATGGTCAGCGCCACACCCGACGGCGGCTCGCCGGCGAAGGTGCGTTCGCCGCTCACGATTGCGCCGGTGCGCACGTCGACGCTGCAATCGTCGCCGTCGGCGACGGCGTCGTACAGCTCGGCGCAGCGGATCACCGGGAGCCCGATGTTCACCGCGTTCCGGTAGAAGATGCGCGCGAAGCTCTGCGCCACCACGCATGCGACGCCGTTCTGCTTGATCGACAGCGGCGCGTGCTCGCGCGAGCTGCCGCAGCCGAAGTTGCGACCGGCGACGATGACGTCGCCCGGCTGCACGGTGGTGACGAAGTCGGGCCGCGCCTCGATGAAGCAGCCCTTGCGCAGCGAGTCGAAGTCGGTGGTCACGTTGTAGCGGCCGGGCATGATCGCGTCGGTGCTGATGCCGTTGCCGAACTTGAAGACGCGTCCCATGTCAGCGCACCTCCGCCGGATCGGTGATGGCGCCGCGCAGTGCCGACGCCGCAGCAACCGCGGGGGAGGCGAGATAGATGAACGCTTCAGGACTGCCCATGCGCCCCGGGTAGTTGCGGTTGCTCGTCGTCATGGCACGCTCTCCCGGCCCGAGCACGCCGTGCTGCCGTCCCAGGCACGGTCCGCACCCCGGGTTCATGACCAGGGCTCCAGCCCTCGCGAAGGTCTCGATGTAGCCGGCCTCCAGCGCGTCCATGTACACGCGACGCGAGCTGGGCACGATCACCGTGCGCGTCCGCGGGTGCACCTCGCGTCCCTCGAGGAACGATGCGGCCAGCGCCAGGTCGGACAGGCGGCCGTTGGTGCAGCTGCCGATGAACACCTCGTCGAGCGGGGTGCCCGCGACGTCGTCGATGTCCTGCACGTTGTCGATCGCCGGGTGCACCGCCACCTGAGGACGGATCGCCGAGGCGTCGACCTCGAGCGTGCGGGCGTAGCGCGGGTTGGACGGGTGCACCTCCTGGCCCCGCCCGCCGGTGTACGCGAACGTCACGGCGTCCGGCTCGACCAGTCCCGCCTTGGCACCGAAATCGACCGACAGGTTGCAGAGCGTCAGGCGCTCGTCCATGTGCATCGCGGCCACGGTCTCGCCGCTCCATTCGACGGCGCAGTAGTCGGCTCCCTCGGCGCCCACCCGGCGGATCACCGACAGCGCGATGTCCTTGGCCTGCACCCCGGGCGCGGGCTCACCGTGCACGTCGATGTGCACCGTCTCCGGGACGCGGAACCACGTGCGCCCGGTGGCGAATGTGACCCCGATGTCGGTGGAGCCCAGTCCGGTGGCGAAGCAGCCCATCGCGCCGTACGTCGTGCTGTGCGAGTCGGCGCCGACCACCACGCCGCCGGGTGCCGCGATCCCACGCTCCACCAGCACCTGATGGCAGATGCCCTCGGCGAGCACGTTGGTCACGCCCTGCTCCGAGCAGAACTCGCGAATCTGGCGATGCAGCTCGGCCGCCGCAACGGTGTTCGCCGGCATCACGTGGTCGAACGTGAAGGCGATGCGCGCCGGATCCCACACCGGCATGTCCAGCTCCGCGAACGCCTTGATCGCCAGCGGCCCGGTGACGTCGTGCGCGAAGGCGAAGTCGACGTCCGCCACCACCGTCTCGCCGGCGTGCACCTGGCGCCCGACGCGCCGGCTCAGAATCTCTTCCGCAAGCGTGCCCATAGTCCCGTCTCCTATGTGAGGGCCCAGTTCAGAAGCAGCGCGTCCAGCTCGTCGTTGGCGAGCGGACGCTCGTCACTGCGGCGCTTGACCTCGGCGGTGACGGCGCGCAGCTGATCGTCGTCGAAGCGAATCCCCAGAAGCTCCGCGCGGTCGCGGATCGCGTGCCGGCCCACGAGCCGGTGGCCGGCGAGTATCTGTCGCTCCAGGCCGAAACGCCCGGGGTCGATCACCTCGTAGGCGGTGGGGTCGGCGAGCACCGCCTTGGTGTGCATGCCCGCCTTATGGTGGAAGGCGTTGGCCGCGGTGACCGGCGAGTTGAAGGGCACCTCGATGCCCAGCATCTCCGCCACCAGGCGGTCGATCTCGGGGAGCAGCTCGAGGTCGTAGCGCTCCACCAGCTCGGGCTGCAGGGTCACCAGGCGTGCGATCATCCCGCTGAGCGGGACGATGCCGTTGCGCTCACCGATGCCGAGCACGGTGACGTCGATGTGCGACGCACCGGCCTCCAGTGCCGCCAGCGCGTTGGCCACGGCACAGCCGGTGTCGTTGTGGGCGTGAAACTCGATGTCGCACCCGACGTTGCGACGCACCATCGACACCAGGTCGTAAACCTGCCGGGGCGTGGCCACGCCGACGGTGTCGGCCAGGCCGACGCGCGCCGGCCCTGCACGATCGATGGCACGGTAGATGCGCAGCAGGTCGTCGGGGTCGGAGCGAAAGGAGTCCTCGCTGCTGAAGCGGGCCTCGAGGCCGCAGTCGTTGATCTTCTGCACCACCGAGCTGCCGATCTCGATGATCTCGTCGATCGAGTACCCGTGCGACACCGGGCGCAGCGCTGATGAGGTGGCGAAGAGGACATCGACCCCGTCGACGCCGGTGTCGATGGCACGCTGCGCGTCCTCGTGGTTGCAGCGCACATGCGTGAGCAGCCGGAAGCTGCGCAGCCGCGAGGCCACGAGCCGGAGGTCGGCCTCCGACTGGGGCGAGGCCACCGGCGACGTCAGCTCCATGTAGTCGACCCCGAAGGCGTCGAGCGCGTGCGCGATCGCCAGCTTCTGCTGTGGGGTGAAGTGGGCGAGCGCGAACTGTTCGCCCTCGCGGAGGGTGGAGTCGATGATGTGGAAGCGCTCGATCCTCATTCCTGTTTTCTCGTGTACGCCGGGGGGGTCACCGGGGGCTGGCCCCCGTGTCTGGGGTCCGAGCCTCGGGCTCGGAACGGGGTTGTCGTGGGCGGGCGGCCGCCCGCAGGGCAAACAAAAAGCCCCTTCGCGGGAAGGGGCTCGATCTCGGAGTCCGGTCCAGTCTGCCTGGGCGCCGTTACCTTGTCCGCGTGGAAGAACCCGCTTCCCGGTGCAGGGCGGGCGATTTCGCGGAGCGCGCGTGAGCAGACATCGTCCGGCGGAGCGTATCCGCAGATGGTCCGTCGTGTCAACCGAGGACCTGTCGTATGATGGATCGACCATGGCTATCAACTCTCCCAGCCTCGTCTCTGTCTCCGACACCGCACTCGATCAGCTGAAGGGACTTCTCGCGGAGCAGCCGGCGGACAAGCCGGTGGGGCTGCGCGTGTTCATCCAGTCCGGTGGCTGCTCCGGCTTCTCCTACGGGATGGGCCTGGACGAGAACCCGCCGAAAGAGGATGACCACGTCATCGCCGTCGATTCGGGCCTCAGCGTCTACGTCGATTCGTATTCGGCGCAGTACATGGAGGGCGCAGAGATCGACTACGTCGAGCAGCTGATGGGTGGTGGCTTCACCATTCACAATCCGAATGCGGTCCGCACCTGCAGCTGCGGGCACAGCTTCCAGACTGCCGACGGCAGCGGCGAAGCGCGTCCCTGCAGTCACTGAGGGCCACACTCCGCCGCTGAGCTCTCGCGGCTGAGCTGACGGTGCTGCTCGCTCCCTGCAGCATCCGATTGCTCGGTCTCGTCCCGGCGACTGCGTGAGGTGGGTGGCGCCCCCCAGGGTCTGATCACCGCGCACCGCGAGCTCGCCGTGGCGGTCGTCCTGGTCTCGCTGGTGGGCGCGATCTGGGCGGGCTACGTGGCCTCGCGGCTGGCAGGCGGCCGCCGCCTGCCGTTCTTCGGGTCGCTGATGACGAGCGTGCTGCTGCTGCAGGCCCTGTTCGGCGTGGTGCTGGCGAGCCTCGGGGCGCGACCGCAGGATGGGCTGCACTTCCTGTTCGGGCCGCTCACGCTGGCGGCCCTGCCGGTGGCGCGTGGGGCGGCGCGGACGCAACCGGCCGGGGAGCGTGCTCAGGCGGTCGTGATCGCCGCGGGGTGGCTTGTCACGCTGGCGGTCGGCCTCCGCGCCGTGGGCACCGGCGGCGGGCTGACCTGACCCCTCCCATGGCCCGCCGCGGATCAGTCAAGCGACGGCCGTCGACACGTCAGCGAGAGGCGCCGGCTCATCACGGCGTGGTGACCTCTGCAGGAGGCTGCGCTGCCGCGCCCTCGGGCGCAAGACGCGCGATGACGATGTCGGCCACATCGCCGAGCGTCGTCAGCTGCTCGCGCTCCAGCCCATCGAGGAAATGGACGCGGATGCTCTCCACGTGAGCCGGCGCTGCCGACTGGATCGCACGAAGTCCTGACGGCGTCAGACACGCGAACGCGCCGCGAGCGTCGCTCGGACAGTCCTCGCGGCGAACCAGCCCGCGCTGTTCCATGCGGTCGATGTGATGCGAGAGCCGGCTCTTCGACCAGAGGATCCCCTCGGCAAGGTCGCTCATCCGCATGCGATGGTCGGCCGCCTCGGAAAGCCGCACGAGCACGTAGTAGTCGGGGTGGGAGAGACCGGACCGGCGCAGGTCACGCTCGATCGCCGCGGCGAGCAGCCAGCTCATCCGCACGTGGCCGCGCCAGGCGCGCATCTCCTCCGGGTCGAGCCAGCGCGGCTCCGGTGGCGGTGTCATCGGAGGGACTCTAGCAGGAAGTTGACACGTCAACCTTACCTGCGTATCCTGGCCCCATGCAAGTCAAAGAGCTTGGCCACATCGTGCTCTACGTCCGCGACATCGAGCGTTCGGCGCGCTTCTACGGCGACGTGCTCGGCTGGCAACAGCTGGAGGTTCCCGGCGACGGCGCCCTGGGGCGCATGCCGGTGGCGCTGTACAGCAGCGGCAGAACCCATCACGAGCTGCTGCTCATCGAGGTGGGGGAGGACGCGCAGCCGGTGCCACGGGGACGGCACCTCGGCCTGTATCACTTCGGCCTCAAGGTGGGCGACAGTGACGACGAGCTCCGCGACGCGCTGGGTCGCTGCCGCGAGCAGGGCGTCCGTATCGTCGGCATGAGCGACCACACGGTCTCCCACAGCGTGTACATCGAGGACCCGGACGGCAACGAGATCGAGCTGTACATCGACGTCCCCGGAGTCGACTGGACCGCGACCAACGTGATGGCCCCCATCAAGGCGCTGGCGCTCTGACGTCACGACAGGAGAGCAACGATGCCCGCAGTGACCGTCGACGACACCACAGCGCTACCGCACATCCCGCTGCCCGCCGCCACCACCACGCAGGAACGACCGGTGCTCAGCGTCACCAGCGCACCCCGCGGGCTCGAGGGCGAGGGGTTCCCGGTGCGACGTGCGTTCGCGGGTGCCGATCCCGCGCTGATCGATCCGTTCGTCCATATGGATCAGATGGGCGAGGTGGAGTACGCCCCGGGCGAGCCGAAGGGGACCGCGTGGCACCCGCATCGCGGGTTCGAGACGGTCACGTACATGATCGACGGCACGTTTCAGCATCAGGACTCGAACGGCGGGGGCGGCCTGATCACCAACGGCGACACGCAGTGGATGACGGCGGGCCGCGGCATCCTTCACATCGAGCGGCCACCGGAGGCGCTGGTGGCGAGCGGCGGCCTCTTTCACGGGATCCAGCTGTGGGTCAACCTGCCGGCGGCTGAGAAGTGGGTGCCGCCGCGGTACCAGGACATCCGCGCCGGCAACGTCGCGCTGCTGACCTCGTACGACGGTGGCGCGCTGCTTCGCGTGATCGCGGGCGACGTTGCGGGTCACAGCGGTCCGGGGGTGACCCACACGCCGATCTCGCTGGCGCATGCCACGATCAGCCCTGGCGCGCGCCTCGTGCTGCCCTGGCCGCTCGAGTTCAATGCGCTGGTCTACGTGCTCGCCGGCGCCGGGTCGGCCGGCACAGAGGAGCGACCAATCCACACCGGACAGCTGGCTGCCTTCGGCGACGGCGACGTCCTCACCGTGACCGGATCGGCCGGCCAGGAGAGCCGCTCGCCCAACCTCGACGTGCTCATCCTGGGCGGGCGCCCGATCCGCGAGCCGGTGGCCTGGTACGGCCCGTTCGTGATGAACACGCACGCGGAGATCGCCCAGGCGCTGTCCGACTACAAGGACGGCAAGCTCGGTTCCATCCCCGCCGAGCACATCGGCCACTGAACGCCGGTCGCGGCCGCAGGCCACTGTCCGTCTGGCGGCCTTTATCCTGGGAGCCGATGGCGCGCAGCTCCACCGGCCGGCGAGCGTCGGCTCGTTCGTCGGCCCCGCCGCCCCCGGCGGGGCTCGGCGGCATGCTGCGCGACTCGATGAGCAGCGTCATGGGCAACGTCGGCCTCAACGTCCCGCTGCGGGCGATCGAGCGCCTCACGAGCGCCGTCGAGCGGGCCGCCTCGCTGCTGGAGCGGCTCGAGCGTGCCACCAGGCACCTCGATCGGGTTGACGCCGACTTCGTCGATCGTCTCAATCAGTCCATGCGCGTGCTCAGCGACATGCGCTCCGACACGCGGGCACTGCGGCGCCGCGTCGACACGCTGGAGGAGGAGGTCCGCAGCATGCAGGTGCTGCTGACCGAGCGGCTCGACGGCATGCCCCTGCTCCGGCCCAGCCGCAAGCATCGAAAGGCCGCGCAGGCGGCGGAGGACGGGGAGTGAGCGGAATCGACATGAGCGCCCGCGCGGTGGCCCGCGGTCTGCTCTCGAGGCTGCGTGGTGGCCAGCTCACGGTTGTCGAAGGTGGGCGCGAGGAGCACTACGGCGAACCCGGTGACATCGACGCGCGCATGGAGGTGCGGCAGCCGCGCATGTGGCGGCAGACGCTCGCCGGCGGCGGCGTCGGCTTCGGCGAGGCGTACGTGGACGGGCTCTGGGACAGCGACGACCTGGTGGCGGTCCTTCGCGTGTTCGCGCGCAACATCGACCGCCTCAACCGCCTGCTGCGCAATCCCCTGACGCGCCTGCGGACCCTGGCGTCGTCACGCGCTGCGCCCACCCAGGCCGACGACCGCCGCAACATCCATGCCCACTACGACGTCGGCAACGATTTCTTCAAGCTGTTCCTGGATCCGACGATGGCGTACTCGTGCGCGGTCTGGGAGCGCCCGGAGATGAGCTTGCAGGAGGCGCAGACGGCCAAGTTCGATGCCATCGCGCGACGCATCGGGCTGAACCGCGACTCCGACGTGCTCGAGATCGGCACCGGCTGGGGCGGCTTCGCCGTGCACGCGGCGCGCGCGTATGGCGCGCGCGTGACGACCACCACGATCAGCGAGCGGCAGTACGCGCACGCTCGTGACCTGGTGGCGCGCGAAGGCCTGGATGACCGGGTGACGGTGCTGCGCGAGCACTACCGCGACCTCCGCGGCAGCTTCTCGCACGTCGTCTCGATCGAGATGATCGAGGCGGTCGACTGGCGGCTTTACGACGAGTTCTTCACCACGATCGCAGACCTGCTGCGCCCCGACGGCCTGGCGGCGATCCAGGCGATCACCGTCCCCGACGGCGAGTTCGATCGCGCCAAGCGGTGGCGTGACTTCATGAAGCGCTACATCTTCCCCGGTGGATGCCTGCCGTCGGTGGCAGCGATGATCGACACCAGCAAGCGCGTCACGGACATGAGCGTCATCGACCTGCGCGACATCGGGAGGTACTACGTGACCACGCTGCGCCACTGGCGCGAGGCGCTCGACACCCGGCTGGACGCGGCACGCTCACTCGGGTTGAGCGACTCGTTCCTGCGCATGTGGCGCTTCTATTTCGCGTACTGCGAGGCGGGCTTCGCCGAGCGCCGCGTCAGCGACGTGCAGCTGGTGCTGGCGCGCCGGGGCTGGCGTCCGGCTTGATCCGCGCCCGGCTCGGGGCCACCCGCGTCGGCTCGCCGGGCATCTTGGGATAGACGGGGGGCCAGGGGGCGTCCACCAGCCCCGCCGCCTGGTCGCGCGTGACCATCTCGAGCACCGGCTCGAGCGACTGCGGCGCAGCACTCATCGTCTGCCATGGATCACCCTCGGCGGCCACGCGCGGCGGCACCGTCACCATGGTCAGCGCGCCGGGGTCGATGGCGTCGAGCTCCTCCCAGGCGAAGGGGGTCGAGACCTGGGCGCCGGGGCGAGCGCGCACCGACCAGGCGCCGAAGATCGTCTTGTGCGGCGCGTTCTGGTTGAAATCGACAAAAACGCGCCGGCCCCGCTCCTCCTTCCACCAGGCGGCCGTGATCAGGTCCGGACGGCGGCGCTCGAGCTCGCGAGCGATCGCGACCGCGGCCGCGCGCACCTCGATCGACGACCCGCGCGGCTGCAGCCGGACGTATACGTGGATGCCGCGGTTGCCCGTGGTCTTGGGCATGCCGATGACGTGGAGCTCGTCGTGCAGCAGGCGGTGCACCTCGTGCGCCGCCTCCTGCACCATGGCGAAGGTGACCCCGGGGCTGGGGTCGAGATCGATGCGCAGCTCGTCGGCGTGCTCCTGGTCGTCAGCCTGTGAGGGCCACACGTGGAAGCCGATGCACCCCAGGTTCACCGCCCAGAGCACGTGGGCCAGGTCGGCGGCGACCAGCGCGTTCGACGTCGTGCCGTTGGGGGTGCTGACGATCGCCGTCTGCAGCCACTCGGGACGCGCGTCGGGCACGCGCTTCTGGAAGAACGACGGGCCCCCGGCGCCGTTGGGGTACCGCTGCAGCAGCACGGGCCGCCCGACCATGGCGCGCATCAGCGGCTCCGCGACGGACTGGTAGTAGCGCACGAGGTCGAGCTTCGTCTCGCCGTGCTCGGGGAAGAACACCTTGGCCGGGCTGGTGATCGGTACCTCGCGTCCAGCGGCCTCCACCAGCACGGTGTTGCCCTCCATGGCGCGATCACGATACCCGAGGCGACGCGTTTGCGCCCCTGGGTGCGGGGTCCGTAGCCTGGTTCGGCGGAGAGGAGCCACGCGTGCTCCGACGTCGCACGCACGGCGAACTCATCGCTCCGGCGTCAGCATGACATGTTTTGTTACAGTCTCGCTATACTCTTACCTCACAGTGCCGCCAACAGAAAGCACGGAGGCAAAAAGGAATGGCGACATACCCGGTCAAAGACGACGACGAGCGGCAGGAGAAACTCCGCGACAATACGAGCCACCACCCTCGGACCAAGTCGAAGGACGAGGTGGACTCGATGCACCCCGACAGCTGGGCCGGCGGCAGCATCGTGCCGAGCGCGAAGGAGGTTGCGCGTGGTGAGAAGCCGGCCAACCAGGAGCGGGGAGACTCGTTCCCGCCGCCCGCCGACTTCGAGGACGACCCCGACGTCACCCGCCCGTGGGCGCCGCGCAATCCCGATGAGGAGGACGTCGACTACGATCACGCCGGGCGCGTGCGCAATCCGATGGCCGAGGGCGCGCCGCGCGACGCTCCGTCGACAGAGTCACCGCAGCGCGGTGACCCGGGCGGCGATCGGCCCGCGATCACCCGGTAGGTAACACCCTGGGAGGCTGCCCGCAGCGAGTGGGCAGCCTCCCATCCGTTCGGTCACCGCGGATGCCGCGGGTAGAGGCTGAAGCACTCTGGCGTGAACGCCCAGATGCCGACGATCGTGCCCAGCGGCAGCGGCTGGATCCGCCGGCAGATGTCGCTGATGCCGGCCATGATGTGGTCCAGGAAACCGTCGACGATCGCCCACCCGGCCAGGTGCTTCCCGCTTTCGACCTCGCTGACCACCTGGAAGACGCGCCGCATCTCGACAACGCCCCAGGACGCCGCCTTCGCACTGCTCACCCCCGCGAACGACCAGCCGCAGCCGCACGTGTCGGCGTCGGCGCACGGGATGTCGGGCGGGGCGAGGATCTCCCCGGCCCGGGTCCAGCAGAAATCGGGACGGCGCAGCTCGACCGGGGCGGGCGCCGGTTTCAGCCGCGGGCGGCTCACCAGGACCTTCATGCGGAGCTCATTCATACACAGGATTGTAGCGCTGGATCGAACATTTGTTCAACCTTGAGCGCCCTGGGATCGCCCGTCGGGTAGGCTGCCGCCACCGTGCTCGCCTCGGTGCTCCTCGTCGACTGGCCCAGCCAGGACGTGCCTCGCGCGCTCCTGGGCGCCGGGTTCGCCGTGCTCTCCGCCAACCTCGAGGCCGGCACGGCGTCGGCCTACGACGTGCTGGATCCGGATGCGCCGGCGGCGCCGGCACGAGGGCTGGAGATCATCGCCCCCGACCGCGACGGCGATGCCCCGCTGGTCATCCGGCGGCTCCCCGCCATGCCGAGCCGCGTCGGCGTCGTCGCCCTCTTTCGCCCGGAGGCGGAGCACACCGAGATCACCCGTCGCGCCATCAACCTGCGCGCCACCGCCATCTGGGTGCAGCGCGGACGGCTGTCCGGCGAGGCGCGCCGGCTCGCCGATCGGGCGGGGATCGCCGTGATCGACGACGTGCGCCTGGCCGACGCGATCCCGGCCCTCCTCGCCTTCGACTGAGCCCTCAACGGTCCGAGGGATAGCCCCCGAGACCGCGCGCCAGCCTGGCGAACGCGCGAGCCGCTTCGGTGCGCGCCTCGGCGACCAGCGGCGCACCGTGCATGCCGGCGAGCACGCGGCCGCGCACGAACGCGACCAGCGCGCGGTGCGCGCTCATCAAGGCGCTGGCCACCGTCCAGGCCTCGACGTCGGTGTCGTGTGCCCCGGTCTCGGCGGCGAGCACGAGCGCCAGGGCGCGCGTGTAGCGGGCCACCACCTCACGCTCCCGCGCCTGGAGCGCTGCGCTGGCGGCGACCAGCGTCGCCGATCGTGCGATGAGCGGCGTCCGATCCGGATCGAGCAGGTTCTCGAAGCCGGCATCGACGGGGCGGGCGAAGGCGTCCAGCACCGGCTCGCCTGACGGGCGATCCCGGACCGCCTCCACCAGACGCGCCTCGAACGCCTCCATGCCGCCGAAGTACAGGTCCTCCTTGGTGGGGTAGTAGTTGAAGACGGTCACCTCGGATACGTCGGCGGCGCGGGCGACCTCGGCCACGGTCACGGCATCGAAGCCACGCTCGGCGAAGAGCCGCGACGCGGTCTCGAAGATCAACTGACGCGTTTGCTGCTTCTTGCGTTCGCGCAGGCCGAGCTCCGCGGTCATCGAGCCAAGCCTACCAGGTTTCAGGCTTGTCACCACAAAGTTTTATCTGCTATAACTTCATGGCAACACAAGATCATCGTGACCTCTCCAGGAGGGATGCGCCAATGACAGCGACCTCGACGGCGACCCGGATGCCTGCTCCGCGAGCCCAGCCCCCTGAGACACCGCGGCGGTGGACGGCGCTGGCCTTCATCGCTTTGGCCCAGCTGATGGTTGCCCTCGACGCGACCATCGTCAGCATCGCGCTGCCCTCCGCGCAGGCCGCGCTGCATGCGTCGGACGCCGAGCGGCAGTGGGTCATCACCGCCTACACGATGGCGTTCGGCGGCCTGTTGCTCCTCGGCGGGAAGGTCGCCGACCGGCTCGGCCGCAAGCGCACCTTCCTCATCGGGCTCGCGGGCTTCGCCTGCGCGTCCGCGCTGGGCGGCGTCGCCGTGAACTTCGAGATGCTGGTGGCGGCCCGGGCCGTGCAGGGTGTCTTCGCCGCGCTGCTGACCCCCACGGCGCTGTCGCTGCTCGCGGTCACGTTCACCGAGCCGCGCGAGCGGGCAACGGCCTTCGCCGTGTACGGCGGCATCGCCGGCAGCGGGGCCGCAGTCGGGCTCGTGCTCGGCGGTGCGCTCACGCAGTACCTCAGCTGGCGCTGGTGTCTCTTCGTCAACATTCCGGTCGCGCTGGTCGCGGCTGCGGGGGGGAGCGTGGTGCTGCGGGCCACACCGCGATCCGGTGGGCGTGCGCGTCTGGATCTGCCCGGCGCGCTGCTCGCAACGTCGGCGTTGGTCGCCCTGGTGTACGGCTGCAGCACGGCGGTCACCGACGGCTGGGGCTCGGCGGCCGTCATCGGGACCCTGGCCGCGAGCGGTCTGCTCGGCGTCGCGTTCGTTGTCCGGCAGCGGTTCGGCAGCGCGCCGTTGCTGCCGCTGCGGATCGTGCTCGACCGCAACCGCGGCGGCGCGTTCATCGTCGCGCTCCTCGCCGTTGCGGGGATGTTCGGAGCGTTTCTGTTGATCACGTACTACTTGCAGGTGGTGAAGGGCTTTTCGCCGCTCGAGGCCGGACTCGGTTTCCTGCCGATCACCGTGGCGTCCCAGACGAGCTCGTGGCTGGTGGCGCGGCGGTTCATGCCGCGTGTGCAGCCGCGCGCGCTCATCGCTCCCGGTCTGCTGATCGCGGCCGGCGGCATGGCGTTGCTCACGCAGGTGCAGGCCGGCAGCGGATACGCATGGCCCATCCTGCCGGCGGAGCTGCTCCTGGGTTTCGGGCTGGCGTGCGCATTGGTGCCGACGTTCAACGTGGCCACGCTTGGCGTTGACGTTCGCGAGGCGGGAGTCGCCGCCGCGGTGGTGAACACGGCGCAGCAGGTGGGCGCGTCCATCGGCACGGCGCTGCTCAACACCGTCGCCGCAAGCGCGACCGCTGCCTATATCGCGAGCAGTGCGGGTGTCGCCGCGAATCGCGCCGGCGCCCTGGTGCACGGCTATGCCACGGCAACGGGCTGGGCCGCTGCGGTCCTGCTCGGTGGCGCGCTGATCGCGGCGATGCTGATCAGTGCTCCGCGACCGGCCGGGCGGCCATCCGCTGGCTGAATCCACCCAACCCGAAAGCAGATCACGGGTCGGTTGCGATCCGCACGATTCCGTCCTCATAGGACACCCGGTATAGACTGCGTCGCTGTATCGCGCGGGGACACCGGCGCTCCCCGGTCCGTTCGCCGAGATCGAGATACTGGACCTCGTGGATGAGGGCGACTGCTCGTGTCCTGTAGCCACCCGGATCTCTCCGGTGTCGCACTCACAGACCTCGACCTCGACGGGGTGTGGTTCGCGGAATGCGTCTTGGATGATGCCGTTGTTCGCCATACGGACCTCTTCTCGTGCAAGTTCGCGGGGTGCTCGATGCGCCGCACCGACCTCGCCGCCGGGCCCCTCGTCAAGAGTGAATTTGTCGACTCAACCCTCGCCGATGCCCGGTTGGATGGGGCGAACATGCTTCGCGTTCGGGCTGACAACAACGACTTCCGCGGTGCCGACCTCACCGGCGTCACCGTGACCAGGATGGTTGCGAGGGGCTGCGACCTTCGGGGAGCGTCGCTTCGCAATGCCAAGTTCCGGGGCACGACGATCTATCACGGCACCCTCGTCGGCGGGGCAGACCTGACGGGCACGTCCGGAACCATCAACGGCAGCCTGCACATCAACGTGGGCACCCTAGAGGCGCCGCATGTTTTGGCGGCCCACGAAGCACTGGCGTGGATGCGGGATGCGGGGGCAGACCTCACGTGGTCCCACACGCCCGAGGAAGTTGCGCGGTCCCGTCACCGGGGCCGCGTTGCCAGCAGTGTGTACGCGAGCGGAACCCGCGGCCTGCCGCGCGGGATGGCCCATCTGCCGTCGTCGGTCGCGATCAGCCAGGGGAACTGACGCCACACCGTCCAGTCGTGCTCCTCGAGCCACTCCAATCGCAGACCGTGCCGGATCAGCGCGGTGACCACCTCCCCGACGCCGTGGTTCCATTCGTACGTGCGCCGGTGTGACAGCGGTCCGGGCGCGTCCGTGTATGTCAGGCCGGAGTCGTCGACGTACGGCTCGTCCTCCTCGAAATACCCCAGCACAACGGTCAGCTCATCGTCGGCGAGGGCGTACGCGAGCGGGTGTCCGTCGTGCAGGTAGAAGCGCCCGCCGGGAGCAACGAGTGCCGCCGCCTCCCGTGCCCAGCCGTCGACGCGCGGCAACCAGCTCAGGGCTCCGGTGCTGACGTACACAACGTCAAACGTCGCCCCCTCGAGTGCCCGCGTTGCGTCGTACACGTCGGCGCACACGAACCGGGACCGCTCGGCGAGCCCCGCCCGCTGCGCCAGCGACCGCGCCGCCTCGACCGCAGCTGCCGAGAAGTCGAGGCCGACGACAGTCGCCCCGGCGCGTGCCCACGCCAGCGTATCCAGCCCGAAGTGGCACTGCAGATGGAGCAGCCGCAGACCGGCGACGTCGCCCAACGCCTCGACCTCCCGGGGGCGCGGGCCGGGTTTTCGCTGGAGCCAACCCTCAACGTCGTAGAAGCGCGACGCCAGGTGAACGCTGACGCGCTCGTTCCAGCTCTCGCGGTTTGCGGCGAGCCGTGCATCGTCGGTGCTCATCGACGCTCCGGCGGCATCCGCGAGTGCGCAGCGATCACGAGCCGCCGCCCGGCGCGAACGCGAAGACCGACGACGACGCGCCGAGGAACACCCGGCCGTCACCCGCCGCCGGCGTCGCGAAATGCTCGGTGGTGGCGCTCAGCGTGAGGCGCTGGGTGACGGCGCCGCTGGCGGGATCGAGGCCGTAGAGGGTAGTGCCGCCGAACTGCGCCACTGTCCAGAGCACGCCGCCGGCAAGGATCGGCGCCCCGCCGCCGGCGCTCGAGTACCACGTGACGCGCATCGACGCCGGTGAGCTGACGCTGACGGCGGCAATGCCGTCGGCGCACGGGACGTACACGATCGCCGCCGAGACCGCGAAGCCGCCATAGGCAGCGCCGTGCGTGGAGTGGCACACCTGCATGCTCGCGGCCTCGCCGCCGCCGGGGTTCGAGTCGTTCGGCAGCTGCTGTGCGCGCAGCACGTAGGCGCGGCCACCCTTGCCGGCCTCGATGAGCAGGCCGTTGCCCAGCAGCGATGGCCCTACCGACCCCAGGTCGTTGTCCTCGGCGTTGAGGTCGTTCCATGCCTGCGGCGCGCCGGGCGCGAAGAACGAGAGCAGAGACAGCGCAGGCGAGAGCTGCACAACGCTGTCGCCGTCGTCGTACGCATTGATGTCGCTGGTGGATCCGTTGCCGGTGCTGAGATAGACAGTGCCGTCGGCGTCCACCGCGGCCCCGGACGGCGCCCACATGCCGCCCTCGACGTCCTGCGCTGTGTCCTGCCACACCGCGACGCGCGCGCCCGTTGTTTCTGACGCCGTTTCCACGTAACCGTGGTAATGGCCGCAGTCGCCGTCCAGGCCGCCCCACGTGACGACGATGTTGCCGCGCGACACGGCCAGCGCGCTGCGCTGCTGCTGCACGTTCGCGTCCATGCCCGCGGGCGTGATGTTCGTGGTGTACGCGACGGCGCCTGTGTCGGGGTTGATCCGTGCCAGCAGGAACTCGTATGACCCCGGCGCCGGTTCGACCTCGCCCACGACATAGAGCCAGCCGCCGTCGACGACCGGTGTTGCTGTGATGCCGAGCGGCATGATGTCACCGCAGGGGAAGTTGCTGGTCCGCGGCGCTCCGAGCGAGACGTGCCACTGCTGATCACCGGTGCCGGCGGCGAGCGCATAGACGGAGTCGTTCTCCGTCACCGCGATGACGTGAGTCCCGACGACGAGCGGTTCGGCCCAGACCGCGCCGTCGACGTGTGCGGTCCACGCGGACTTCATACGGGAGAACGACGGCTCGGTGGTGTCGTTCCCGCTGCGCGCTGCGTCGCGGTGGTACGTGAGCCACTCGGGTGTTGTCGTGGGCGCCGCCGTCGCCGGGGGCGTCCCGAGCCGCGGCGAAGGCGTGCGCGCAGACGGCGCAGGTCCGCATGCTGCGAGCGCAAGCGCACACGCCACAGTGCCGGCGAGCCGGCTGCGCCACGATGAACGGCTCACGGTGCGATGGTGCCCCACCGAGCGCACCTCGGGGCATTGGAGACAGCGGGAGACCGGGCTCGAACCGGCGACATCCAGCTTGGAAGGCTAGCGCTCTACCAACTGAGCTACTCCCGCGCAGCCTTCATGCTACCCGCGGCCCCCACCCCTCGGGGCGCGTCGTCTAGGTTGGAATCCCCGGCTGACCTGGACCACCGGGTCCACCTGGATGGAACGGTCCGCCGAAACCGCGCGGGCCACCGGACGGAGCGGCGCTGCTGCTGATGACAACGTGATCCGCTGTCAGATGCTTGAGATCGGTCTGCGTGCCCTCGGCGGAGATGTAGTCACCCACCTTCACGTCGCCGGCCGACGCGGACGAATGATTCGACTCGTACGTCGTGCTCGACGTGGTGAAGACGAACGCCTGCCCGCCGTCGCGCGTCACGATGAAGAAGGTCGGTCCGGAGATCGATGTCACCCGCCCGAAGAAGGTGGGCAGCACGACGGTCACCGCTTGGGCCGTGATCGTCGTCGGCGGAGAAGCGGGTGGAGTTGCGGACCCCGATGCACGGACGGGCCGCACGGCGAGCACGTCGTCAACTTTGATGTCGCTCAGCTTGATCGCGTGACCTTCCTTGCTGTACGTGGTCGACGATGTCGTGGTGACGGTCAGCGTTCCGGTCAGCGTGCGCAGCGTGATGGTGCCGCCGCTGATGCCGGTGACAGTTCCGGTGCCGCCGAACGCGAACCCACCGCGGAAGAACGGGCCGCCACGCGGACCCGGATGGGCGCTGGGACTCGGCGACGATGTCGCCGCCGCCGCGGTGGCGGCAGCCGCGGACGGGCGCTGCATGGTGACGAGCACGCCGACCAGTGATGCCAGCGCCGCCACGATGGCGATGCCGATCGCCAGCTTGAACCTCGACGCGCTCATGTGTGCGAGATACCCTGCATCGCTGGACCTTTCGAAGCCCTTACGATAACAGCGCAAACGCACCCAGCGTTCACTTGGCAACCACACAGGACGCACTCAGCGCGCGCCCAGGTCAGGCGGCGTTCTCGCGTCCGCCGAAGCGCGACTCCATCTCAGCGATCCACGCCTTGAGCGTGCTGCGGTCACCGATGCGAGGAAACAAGGCGTCGCCCACCGTGAACGCGCGTCCCGGCTGCAGCACCGTCAACTCATCGGCGGCGGCTCCGGGCCAGCGCAGCTCCGCGTCGCTGAGTCCCAGATCGCGCGCCAGCCGCTCGGCGCCGAACGGCACGAAGGCGCGCGATACGACTGCCTCGATGCGCGCCAGGTTGATCGCGGTGCGCAGCACGCAGGCCGCGCGTCCATCGTCGCTCTCGTTCCACGGTGCAGTGCGGTCGAGGTACTGATTGCCCGCCGTCCACAGCGTGCGCAGCGCGAATGCCGCGGGACGGAAGCGCACCGCGTCCATCTCGCTCGCGTACGCCGCCAGCGCAGTGTCGATGTCGCGCACCAGTTGGGTCTCCTCGGCACCGGGCTCGCCGCCCGCAGGCACGGCAGCGCCGAACCGTCGCTGCGTCAGCTTCAGCGTGCGGGTCACGAAGTTGCCGAAGATGCCGGCGAGATCCTTGTTGACCGCAAGCGCAAACGCCTCCCAGGTGAACTCTGCGTCATCCGACTCGGGGGCATTGGCCATGAGCCAGTACCGCCAGTAGTCGGCAGGGAGCAGGTCGATCGCGTCGTCCATGAAGATGCCGCGGTGCTGGCTGGTGGAGAACTTGCCGCCGTAGTACGTCAGGTAGTTAAACCCCTTGATGTAGTTCACCAGCTTCCAGGGCTCGTCGGTGCCCAGGATCGTGATCGGGAAGTTGATGGTGTGGAAGGGGATGTTGTCCTTGCCCATGAACTCCAGGTAGCGCACGTCGTCGGCCTCGTACCACCAGCTCCGCCAGTCGCGCTCGCCCGGCCGCGCATCGGCCCACTCGTTGGTGGCGCCGATGTACTCGATGGGCGCATCGAACCACACGTAGAAGACCTTGTCCTCCCAGCCCGGCCAGCCCACCGGTACGCCCCATTTGAGATCACGCGTGATGCTGCGGTCCTCGAGCCCGGCGTTCAGCCAGTTGTGCGCGATCGACGTCACCAGCACCGGCCAGTCGTCGTGGGAGTCGATCCACGCGCGCACGCGCTCGCGCATCAGCGACTGGCGGATGTACAGATGCCGGGTGGTGCGGAGCTCGAGGTTGGTGCTGCCCGAGATCGCCGATCGCGGGCTGATCAGCAGCGAGGGTTCGAGCAGGCGCGTGCAGTTCTCGCACTGATCGCCGCGGGCACGCTCGTAGCCGCAGTACGGACAGGTGCCGATGATGTAGCGGTCGGGCAGGAAGCGTCCGTCGTCGAGTGAGTAGACCTGCTCGGTGGCGCGCTCCTCGATCAGATCGTTCTCGCGCAGCCGCTCCGCGAAGTGTCGCGTCAGCGAGGCGTTCTGCGGCGACGAGCTGCGGCCGAAGTGATCCCACGACAGGCCGAAGCGCGCGCCCAGGTCGGCTTGGATCCGATGCTCGCGCGTGCAGTACTCCGCCACGTCGAGCCCCGCCTCGGCGGCCGCCAGCTCGGCCGGCGTGCCGTGCTCGTCGGTCGCGCAGATGTAGAGCACGTCGTGGCCGCGGTCGCGCAGATACCGCGCGTACACATCGGCGGGCAGCATCGAGCCGACGAGATTGCCCAGGTGCTTGACGCCGTTGATGTACGGCAGCGCGGACGTGATCAGGATGCGCATCGGCTCCATCGTACAGGCCGCTCAGCCCGCGGCCCGGACGCTCAGCCGGCGATCGCTCCTCCCTGCACCACCTCGAGATCCGGGCCCGGCTCGCGGCTGCGCAGCATGCGACCCATGTCTCGTGCGGGCAGCGGCCGCGCGAAGTAGAAGCCCTGGCCCATGCGGCATCGCAGCCGCACCAGCTCCGCCACCTGGGCGGCTTCCTCGACACCCTCGGCCACGGTTTCGAGCCGCAGCGTGCGCGCCAGCTCGATGATCGCGCGGCCCACCTTGGCCTCGGGCTTGCCCCCGGCGATGTCGGCGATGAACGACTTGTCGACCTTGAGCAGGTCGATGGGGAAGGTGCGCAGGTACGTGAGCGAGGAGTAGCCCGTGCCGAAGTCGTCGAGAGCAATCCGCACCCCGAGGGAGTTCAGTTCGCGCAGCCGCTTGCCCACCAAGGAGGTGTCGTGCATCAGTGCGGTCTCGGTGATCTCGACGAGCAGGCGCGCGGCGTCGAAGTCGGTCTCACGGAGCGCGTCGGTGACGTCGTTGACCACGTCCGGTTGCTGCAGCTCGCGCGGCGAGAGGTTGATCGAGAGATTGAGCGAGCTCGCGTACGGCAGCGCACGCTGCCACTCGTGCACCTGCGCCATCGCCTGCCGCATCACCAAACGTCCGATGGGCGCGATCAGCCCGGTCTCCTCGGCGATGTCGAGGAAGTCGCCGGGGAGCAGAAGGGCGCCGTCCTCGCGGCGCCAGCGCACGAGTGCTTCCACGGTCACCACGTCGTCCGTGTCCAGCCAGATGATCGGCTGGTAGTGCACCACGAAGTCGCCGTTGCGCACCGCGCGGCGCAGCTGCGTCTCCAGCAGCACGCGATCGGAAACCGTGGTGTGCATGTCGGGCTGGAACAGCAGGTGCCGCCCCGGGCCATCCATCTTCGCGCGATACATGGCGAGGTCTGCGTTGCGCAGCAGCGCATCCGCGCTGGTGCGTCCGGCGCGGTCCAGCACCACGCCGGTGCTGCCCGTGATGCTGAGCTCGTGGCCGTCGATGTCGAACGGGTCCCGCAGTGACTCGGTGATCGCTTCCGCGATCGCCGCGGCTCCCTCGGGGGTGGTGTTCTCCGCGAGCACGGCGAACTCGTCGCCGCCGAGGCGCGCAGCGAGATCGGAATCGCGCAGCGAGCGGCGCAGCCTCGAGGCGACAGCGCTGAGCAGCCGGTCGCCCGCGGGATGCCCGAGGCTGTCGTTCACCAGCTTGAAGCGGTCGAGGTCGACGAACAGCACGGCGAGCGTCTGGCCGCTGCGCCGGGCGTTGCTCACCGCGCGGGTGAGGTGCTCCAGGAAGAGCGCGCGGTTGGGCAGCCCCGTGAGCACGTCGTGATACGCCATGTGCCGCATCTGGTCGACAACCTTGGCGTCGTTGAGCGCGATGCTCGCGTGGTGGGCGAAGGCCTGCAGCATCTCCTGCTCGCTCTCGGTGTACACACGCTGCGCCCGGTAGGTCGCCACGACGATGCTGCCCACCGCCACCCCGTCCTCGTGGATCGGCGCCGCCATCGCGGTCTGCAGATGCGCCGCGGCGAACGGCCCCATGGCCGCGCCATCGTTCTCGTAATCCTGGACGATCACCAGCCGGTCCTCGAGCACCGCGCGCCCGCCCACCCCCTCGCCGACGGGCGTGCGCTTGAGCGAGCCGCGCAGCGGCCGCGTGACGCCGACGCTCGACACGAGGTTGAGATACCGCGGATCGTCCTTGTCGAGCAGGCGCAGCCCCACCACCTCATCGCCGAGCAGTTCGTGGGCTCCCGCGACGACGGCGTCGAGCACCTCTGGCAGGGGCGCACGTCGTGAGATCGAGACCTGGATCTTCGAAAGCCGCTCGAGCAATGCCTGCCGCTCCTGCAGCAGTGTGAGCAGGCGTGCGTTCTCGGCGGCGCGCTGCTCACCATCCTCGCGCAGCCCGCGCTCCTTCTCGAGCATGCGCAGCGTGCGCAGGGTCATGGACAGTGTTCGCGCCATGGCTCGCAGCAGCCCCATCTCCTCGGCGCCAAAGCCGTCGTCGCCGGAGCGTGCCAGCACCAGCCAGCCGCCCACGCCGCCGATCGGCTCGGCGAGCGCCGGCAGCTCGCCGAAGCCGGGGACGTTGAGGACGTTGGTTGTCCGCTCCGTCACAGCGCGGATCTCCTCACCCGGGACACGCCCGCGCGGGTAGCCGACCGCGTCGACGACCTGACCGTCGACGACGATGGCCGCCACCTCGGCCTCGAGCGCCTCAGCCGCCCACTGGATGGCGCACAGCGAGGCCGTCGCCTCGTCCTCGGCCGCGGCGATGGCGACGAGGAACTCCGACAGCTGGTGCGTGGACCAGCTGGCGCCCCCCGGTGTCGTGATGACGGCTGCCATCTGGATCAGGCGAAGGCCAGCACCACGAGCGTCTGGTTGTGGAAGCCGCTGACACCGTGCGTGCGAGCGATCTCACCGTACGTGTAGAAGCCGGCGACGGGTGCGCCGCCGGCGCTCTGGCCGATGCGCTGCACCTCGGTGCGGATGCCGGCGTCGCCGAGCACGCCACGGCGCGCGATGCAGTCGAAGGCGAGCAGGCCCAGCGGAGCTCTGCCCTCGAGCGAGCCGAGCGCCTGCGCGCAGGCTGCATCGGTCGCGCTCAAAACCGACTCGGCGTCGCCTTCCATGATCCAGATGAGCCCGCCCTGCGGCACCCCTGCGATGCAGCCGATGGAGCGGTCCTCGAAGTTCGCCTCGGCGATGAAGCGCACCTCCTCGCCGCTGCGTCGCCGCAGACCGAAGGGATGGGTCATCGCGAAGCGGGTGAACGCCGCCGGATCCTCCAGGATCTCCGCGGGCGCGCCGAGCCGCTCGGCGTACACGTCGAGCGCGGGCTTGTCGTCGAGCTGGAACACGCGGGTTCCGCTGCTCGCGGTGACCAGGAATGGATCCCCGACCGGGCGCCAGCCGTGCTGCACGCCGATGCCGAACGGCGCGTCCGACGAGATGGCGGCCGCCACGACCGAGTCCTCGAGCACGCGATCCCCATGCAGCTGGTGCGTGCGCTTCATGGCCAGGTCGTCGCCGGCACAGCCGCCGACCAGGGGCACCGACGCGCCGAGCACGGAGTACGCCCCGCGCACCACCTCCTGCTGATCGCCGCCGAGCCCGTCGCTGAGCAGCAGCAGCACCTGATGCCGGCCGTGGGCGACCCGCTCCACGCAGGCGGCTGCGCGCTCTCCCGCCAGGCGGACGTCGCCGGACGCGTCAGGGGCGACCTCGGTCGCCACGGAGAAGCCGTCGCCGCCCAGCGCGACGACGACGACGCCGGCGTCACCGGGGCCGCCGGTGGCGATCTCACCCGCCGTAGAGCAGCCGATGAGCGGGGCATCGCCGCAGTGGTCGCGAATGCCGGACAGCAGCGCCTCCAGATCGTGCGCCGGCGAGGCGAAGACGATCAGCAGCCGCGTGTCGCCCCCCTGGAGAGCCTCGCGCACGGCGGCCGCGCCCGCCGCGCGCGAATCCCTCTCGGGTGAGGATCCGACTCCGATCCAGCGCTCGCCCGCGACACGCGGCTCAGCAGGGGCGGAAAGAATGGACACCATCGGCGTTCTCCGGAATGCGGGCGGTGCGGCGCTGTTCGCTCGCGCTCAGCCGCGCCGCTCTGGCATCGAGGCTAGCAATGCGGCAAAGCGCGCAACCGCGCTTCAGCGCTTCTTGACGAAACCATTGCAATACAGTCGTAGGCGACCGCGACTTTGTTGCTCGCACGCGTGGGCGGCGCAACCATGTCGCACGCTCGTCCTCTCGCAAATGGCACAGTGCGGACGCTACCCGGAGCAATTGCCGCGAGTGTTGCCAACGCGTCACGAGACGCAGACGTGACGCCGAGGTCCGGCGGAGCGCCTGGGTTGGTGTAGGCTGCCCACGGCTTCGGGAGGGGCTGACTGGCATAGGTGCACATGGCGAAGCGCCGACTCCGACTGTTCATGGTTCCTGCGGCTCTGCTGGCGTTCGCGTTCGCCGGCCTGACGACTGCCGTGAGCGCCGGCACCTCTCCGACACCGTCGCCTGCGCCATCGTCCTCGCCCTCGTCGTCCCCAGCGGTTCCGACCCCGACGCCCACGCCCACGGCCGACCCCTGCGCAACGCCGGATCCGACCGCGTCTCCGTCGCCGTCGCCCTCGACGCCGCCGACCGGTTCGCCGTGCCCCACACCCACGCCGGCACCTACGGCCAGACCCTCACCCTCGGCGTCTCCGTCGGCCGGGCCCACCGCCACCCCTGGGCCGTCCTCGTCCCCGGCTGCGATCGGTCCCTCGCAAAGCGGTGGCGGTGGTCCGTCCAGCTCGGCGACGGCCAAGCTGCCCGCCCTTGAGAAGGTCCTTGCCGGAAACCCGATCCTCGTCAACCAGGTGATGGCCATCCTCACCAACCCGGTCTCGGCGCAGCGGCCGGATCTGATGCACTTCGAGCCGGTCGCCGGAGGTGCCGATGGCCCGGACCCGCCCGGGTCGGGAACCTCGGGGGGCGCCGGAGCCGCGTCGACGCCGGTGCCGTCGCTGCTGCTCGGCGTCGCGACGCTGCTGGTGGCCGCCCTGTCGGTGCTCATGATCCTGCGATTGGGGCGATGGCTCGCCAGGCGTCTCCAGGTCACTCCGATCGCCGCACAGACCGCGGCGCTGATTCCGGCGGCGGCGATGGCGGTGCTCGTCATCGCCCACACCGGCGGCGGCACGGTGCGTGCGGCCACGGCGGCGCACGCCGGGCCCCCCGCCGTGCAGCTCTCGATGCTGAGCGCGCTCCGCAGCCACTCCGTGGCGGTACCGGTCGGGAGCGCGAGCCGCGTCTGGTCGTCGCTGGTGGCGATCGAGACCGCGCTCGGCTCCGACCACGATCGCGTGGCGGCCGACGAGCAGCAGATCGCGGACATCAGCGAGCGGCTGGCGGGCACCGAGCCGGCGCCGGCACCGGTCATCGAGACCCGCCGGCCGGCGTTCCCGATCGTCCTCGAGGCGGCCCTGCAGCAGGCGGTCAGCGACCACCAGGACGCGATGAGCTCGTACAACTCGGGTCTGCACAGCGAGTACGACTTCTTCGTGGCGGCGGCGCAGGCCCCGGTGACGGCGGCCGAGCTCAAGTCCGTGGCGATGCACACCCCGCCGGACGTGCAGCGTGCGGTCGCCACGGACCTGGACCTGGTGCAGACACAGCTGCTGCAGGAAGCCCAGATCGCCGAGGCGGAGCAGCTCGCGGAGGCCTCGGGTGCGAAGGTTGCCGACCTGAGCGGGCCGGCGCCGTCCTTCGACGCCCCGGTCAGCGGCGTCGTGACCCAGCCGTTCGGCCCCACCCCGTTCGCTCAGGAGCTGCCGCTCACCTACAACGGGGTGTTCTACCCGCACTTCCATACCGGCCTCGACATCGCCGCCGCGCTGGACACCCCGGTTCATGCGGCGGCGCCCGGCCGCGTGGTCCTGGCGGCGTCGAGCGTCGACCCCGAGGGCAACCTGACCGGCTACGGCAACTACGTGGTGGTCGCGCACGCCGACGGGTTCATGACGGTCTACGCCCACCTCGACAAGGCCGCGGTCCGGGCGGGCGACTCGGTCGCGCAGGGTCAGGTCATCGGACTGCTCGGCTCGACGGGGTCGTCGACCGGGCCGCACGTGCACTTCGAGATTCGCAAGAGCGGCGTGTACGTGGATCCGGCACCGTACCTCGTCCTCCGCTGAGCCCGCGACAGATCAAGCCCAACGCAGCAATCAGTAGCTGCGCAAGGACTCCAGTCCTCCGGACGTTTCTCTTGGGGACCCCTGGGGACGCGTCTGAGGCGAATGGAGCAGATGATTGCCTGATCGCACCTTGCTTGCGCCGGCTGCCGTTGCTGGTGCGCTGCTGTCGATCTGCATCATCGTCGGGCCCGCGGCGAGCACGGCGTCGGCCGGCAACCTCTGCGTTCTGAACATCTGCCCGCTGGCCACGCCGACCCCGGCGCCGCCGCCGCCGCCGCCGCCCCCGCCCCCGCCGGCCGCGGCACACCCGGCGCCCGCGCCACCGGCTCCGAAGCCGACGCCCGCCATCGTCAATCCGCCGGATCTCGGCCAGGCGGCGATGGCCCCCATCACCGTCGACGTGAACGCGCTGCTGGCCAACGCGGACCAGATCGCGAACAACCCCATCGCCACCCAGCGGCCGGACCTGGTGCACTTCCGGCCACCGGCAAGCGCCACGGAGGCCGCCGCCGACAGCCCTGACGCCGGCCCCGGCGACCGCATCGTCGATCCGGCGACGCTGCTGATCGCGGCGGTCGCCGTCGCGCTGGTGCTCGCTCTCATGTCGCGACGACTCGTCCGCCGCCGGTTCACCACCCCAGGCCTGCGGCGCTCGCTGGCGATCGCGCCGCTCCTCGGCGCCCTGCAGGCGGCCGTGCTCGCCTACGCGGTGACCGGCCACACCGCGCATGTCCCCGCCCCGAGCGTGCAGAGCGAGGCCTCGGTCCCGGCGAGTGCGGGCGCCATGTTGAGCGCGCTGCGGACCCACTCGGTGTCCGTCCCGGTCGGCGCCGCCAGCCGGACCTGGGGCTCGCTGGTGTCGATCGAGACGGCGCTCGTGGCGCAGCAGGACACCCTCGCCAACGACGAGCAGTCGATCGCCGCGGTCACGCCGCAGCTCAACGGCGCCGCGAGCGCGGCCGGGTTTGCCCGGCGCCCCGGCTCGATGGGGGTGCTCGAGAGCGTGCTCCGCCACGCCGTCACCGACCACCAGACGGTGGCCGTGTCCTTCAACGACAGCCTGGCCAAGGAATACAACTTCTTCGTCAGCGCTGTGCAGTCGCCGCAGGCGGAGACGGAGCTGAAGAGCGTGGTGCAGCACACGCCGCCCGACGTCGAGAACGCGGTGATCACCGACCTCAACCTGGTGGCTACTCAGCTGCAGCAGGAGACGGAGATCGCAGCCGCGTCCGGCACCAACGCGCTGCTGCCGCAGCTGATGAACGGCAGCGGCCTCACGTTCCACGCGCCCGTCAACGGGTACATCAGCCAGCCGTTCGGCCCCACCGCGTTCGCGCTGGAGCCCCCGGTCACCTACGGTGGCGTGTTCTACCAGCACTTCCACACCGGCATCGACCTCTCCGCTCCGCTGGACACGCCCGTGCTCGCCGCGGCAGGAGGCGTGGTCATACTGGCCACCTCGAGCATCGACACCACCGGTCATCTGGCCGGGTACGGCAACTACGTGGTCATCGGGCACGGCGGCGGCTTCATGACGCTGTATGGGCACCTCGACCGGCTGCTGGTGAGCCCGGGGCAGATCGTTCAGCAGGGGCAGGAGATCGGGTTGCTCGGCTCGACCGGGTGGTCCACCGGCCCGCACGTGCACTTCGAGATCCGCAAGAACGGCGTCTACACCGATCCGTACCCCTACATCGCCGGCACCCTGTAGTCACCGCGCCGGCTGATGTCGCGCCGCCTCCAGGCGGAGGCCGTGCGCCGCGGCGTCACAATCGCCGCTGGTGTCCAGGCGCAGGATCGTTCTCATCGTCATCGCAGCCGTGGTCGGCGCCGCGGCCATCGCCGTGCTCAGCGTCTTCGAGCTGATCGCCGGCAGCGGCACCGCGAAGGTCCCCGGCAACGCGGCCCTCTTCAATCTCGACGGTGTCGCCGCCGCCGCGACCGGCAACAAGACGGTCGACATCACGCTGGGCAAGGATCCGCCGCAGCACTTTCAGGGCACCACCGGCTGCGCGTCGCGACATTTCGTCGCGTACTACGGCGGCAATCCCAACTCCGCGATGCTGCTGACCTACACGGCTTCGCAGGCGACGCTCGCCTACTCGTCGGAGGTGTACCGCTTCGATGAAGGTCCGGCGCGGCGCGGGGCGGTGCTCTACTGGCAGGGGGATTTCGGGCTCACCGGCACGTTCGGTCAGATCATCGTGCAGGTCAACTGCCCGCCGCCCTGATGCCGGGTGTGGAAGGGGGCCGCCTCAGTCGTGGAGAATGACGGCGTCCAGAGCCCGAATCAGCGGAGGAGTGTCATGTCCGACAGTGTGTATCGCGTCACGGAGCTCGTCGGCACGAGCACGGAGTCCTGGGAGGCGGCGGCTCGCGCGGCCATCGAGACCGCCGCGAGCTCGCTGCGCGACCTGCGCGTCGCCGAGGTCGTGAAGTTCGACGTCACGGTGGAAGACGGCAAGGTCGCCCGCTTCCGCACCCGGCTCAACCTCTCGTTCAAGTACGAACAGGAGTGAGCTCAGCGCCGGCTGCCCGCACCCTGACGGGCAGCTTTCAGCACCGCGGCAACCGTCTCGCCTACACAATCTTCGGGGACGGACCGCGCTGGGTGGTGCTGCTTCCCGGCCTGCTGCTGCCGGTGACGATGCAGGAGCCGCTGGCGCGGCTGCTGGCGGAGCAGGGCAATCGCGTGGTGACGCTGGATCCGCTCGGCCACGGCCAATCCGAGCGGCCGTACGACATGACGCGGTACTCCGTCAACGACTTCGCCCGCGAGGTGATCGCGCTCATGGATCACCTCGACATCGATGAGGCGGTGCTCGGCGGCACCTCGCTCGGCGCCAACATCACGCTCGAGGTGGCATCGATCGCGCCGCGGCGCGTGCGCGGCATGATCATCGAGATGCCCGTGCTGGAGAACGGGCTCGTGGCATCGGCCATCACGTTCGGTCCGCTGCTCGTGGCGCTGCACTTCTTCGAGCGTCCGATCGGCTGGACCGCGGCCGTGCTGCGGCGCATCCCGAGGCGGGTCGTTCCCTTCTGGGGCAACGTGGTGCTCGACGTCGTCCGGCAGGAGCCGGGACCCAGTGGCGCAGTGCTCCAGGGGCTGTTCTTCGGCCATGTGGCGCCACATCGCGACGTGCGCCGCACGTTCACCGCGCCCGCGCTCGTCATCGGCCATCACCGCGACCCTGTGCATCCGTTCTCCGACGCCGGCATGCTGGCCGGCGAGCTGCCCAACGGGCGGCTGTGCGAGGCCTCGCACATCCTCGAGCTGCGCCTGAATCCGGAGCGGTTGTCGAAGGAGATCGCGGCGTTCGTGCGCGAGTGCTGGACGCCGCGCGTGCAACGGTCGCGCACGCGGCGCCGCACCGCGTAGGCAGCGGCTCACCGGATAGGCTGAGGCGATGGCGGAAGCGCGAGCGCGGCCGCGCGTGCTGAGCGGCATTCAGCCCGATTTCGGTCTGCACATCGGCAACTACCTCGGCGCGCTGCGCAACTGGGTTCGCGACCAGGACGAGTTCGAGAACTTCTTCTGCATCGTCGACCTGCATGCGCTGACACAGCATCCCGATCCCGACCGGCTGCGCGCCAACACGCTGGAGCTGGCTGGTCTGTACGTGGCCAGCGGGCTCGACCCCAAGTGCTGCGAGATCTTCGTGCAGAGCCACGTCGCCGCCCACACCGAGCTCACCTGGATACTCGAGTGCTTGACACCGATGGGTTGGCTGGAGCGCATGACCCAGTTCAAGGCGCGCAGCCAGGCGCAGGGACGCGAGCGAATCGGCGCCGGCGTCTTCACCTACCCGGTGCTGATGACGGCAGACATCGTGCTCTACGACGCCGACTACGTGCCCGTCGGCGAGGATCAGCGGCAGCACATCGAGCTGGCCCGCGACATCGCGCAGCGCCTCAACTCGCTGTACGGTGACGTGCTCACCGTCCCCGCTCCGCTCATCCGTGAGGTGGGTGGGCGCGTGATGGGACTGGACAGCCCTGAGGAGAAGATGAGCAAGAGCGTCGCGGTGGAGCGGCCGGGGCATGCGGTGCTGATGCTCGATCCGCCAGACGTCATCCGGCGCAAGGTGCGCCGCGCGCAGACCGACGCGCACCCCGACGTGCGCGCCCCGCTCAGCGCGGGCGTCGCCAACCTGGTGGACATCTATGCAGGCTTCCGCGAGGTGGACCTGGACACGGCGCTGGACGAGCTCACCGGCCTCACCTATGGAGCGCTGAAGGACAGGGTCGCCGACGCGATCATCGACGTGCTCACGCCCATCCAGGGGCGGTACGCCGCGCTGCGGGCGGACGACACTGCGCTGCGTGCCCTGCTGGCCGAGTCAGCCGCGCGCGTGAGCGCGATCGCGGGGGCCACGCTGCTCCGCGTGCAGCGGGCCGTCGGCCTGCGCTGACGCGGCTACTCGACGGACTCCAGCTCGCGCAGCATCGCTGCGTGCGCCGGCTCCGCGAAGTGCATGCGCGCCGGTTCCAGCAGATCGATGAGGCGCACCGTGAGCGCCTCCTTGGCGTCCATCGGGTGCAGCGCTCCGGACGCATACGCACTCGCCACATCCTCGAAGGTGTCGAAGGTGACCGGCCCCCCGTTCTGCGCCGAGCGATCCACCCGCAGCGGACCGCCCTGCACGCGGAACAGGATCTTGTCGATCCAGTCGAGCACCGGATTGAACGCGACCTCCTGCGGCGGGCAGAAGGCACGCCGGATCTTGTCACGGATCTGCTCGGGCGAGTCGTGGACGAAGACGGCCGACACCGGATCCGACTTGCTCATCTTCATGGAGGCGAACACGTCGCGCGCCGACGCCTCCGGCACCGGCCAGACCGGCGGCCGCCGGAGTCCGAGCAGCAGCGGGTGGTGCAGCGCGATCGGCTTGATGGGCACGCCGTCGGGGCCGCACAGCGGCGCCACGCGCAGCTGCAGTGCGACATCGCGCGCGATCACGTGCGCCTTGCGCTGATCCATGCCGGCGTGGGCGATGTGCACGCCCTGGGCGAAGATGTCCGCGGCCTGCATCGCCGGGTAGATGAGCTTGGCGAAGTCGACGCCCTCGCCCTCCTGCCGCCCCAGGATCGTGATTGACCGCTGCATGCGCGCCAGGCTCGTGTTCTTGCCGACGTCGATGACCGCCGCCCAGTAGTCGGGGAATTGGTCATACATGTCTGAAGCCAGCACGACCTCGAGGCGCACGGGGTCGCCGCCGACGCAGAGGAGCGACGCCTTGAGCGCCTCGGCGAAGTACCCGCCCGCCACCCGCCGGATGAGCTCGCGATCGCCACCCAGCTTGTCGTTGATCCAGGTGTGCCAGTCGGCGAGGAAGACGCGGCACTGCACGCCGGCGGCCATCAGGTCGCGCACCTTGGCCATGCTCAGCAATCCGGTGCCGAGGTGGGCCTTGCCGGAGATCTCGAACCCGATGTAGTGCTGCAGCCGGAGACCGGAGCCAAGAAGAGGGCGCAGCTCACCGGCGCCGAGAATCTCCGCGGTGTTGCGCTCGATGAGCGCCGCCCGCTCCTCCACGTTCATCCCGCCGAAGTCTGGCAGACGGCAGAAAGCCGAGGTCAGACGGCGCGCGGGTCAGTCGTCGTGCGTGTCTTCGTAGTCGACGCGGTGAGGCGCAACCTCATCGAGGAGGTCGGCCTCCCAGTCGAGGAGCGCGTCGTGCAGGCGTGCTGTGTTGCGAGCCCGCCAGAGCGAGGCCGGAGCACGGACTGGCAGCAGGCGATCGAGGTCCTGGAGCTGCTGCCACATCTCCGCCGGCACCTGACGGTCGCGGTGGAGGTTGCGCATCTCAACGTCCTCGACGACGCGTTCGAGGCGCGCGAGCTGCTGGATGCGAACGCGTCGTTGCTCCTCACGCTGCAGCGCGCGGCGCTGGGCGCCCTCCATCTCGTCGATCGCGTTCTGAAAGCTCATCGTTGTTCTCTGAGGTTTCCACCTCGTCCATATGTGTAAACGGGGACGGGTTACGATCCGATTACGCGACCATCGCCGTGTGCGGATCACACCCCCGAGCGGCGAACAGGTCGAGCTCACCCACGGCGACGGGCGTGTGGTCGCGGTCGGCGTGGGCGGCGGGCTGCGGCTCTACGAGGCAGGCGGCCGGGCCGTGATCGACGGTTATGCGGAGGACGCGATCTGCGACGGCGGCCGCGGCCAGCTCCTGGTGCCCTGGCCGAACCGCCTCCGGGACGGCGCCTACGGGTTCCGCGAGCACCGTTTTCAGGTGGCGCTCAGCGAGCCGGAGAAGCGCAACGCCATCCACGGGCTGGCGCGCTGGCTGCCCTGGCAGGTGCTGCGACGTGCCCCTGACGAGGCCAGCCTGGGCCTGGACCTGCCGGCAACGCCCGGGTACCCGTTCCAGCTGCGCCTCGAGGTCGGCTACCGTCTCGACGCGACCGGCCTGCGCGTCCGGCAGCAGGCGACCAACATCGGACCCGACCCCTGCCCCTACGGGTCGGGTGCTCATCCGTACGTGCGGGCGTCGACTGACCGGGTCGACGACATCGTGCTGACGGTCCCGGCGAGCGCCGCGCTGACCGTCGACGAGCGGCAGATCCCGGTGGGCTCGAAGCCGGTGGACGGCACCGAGCACGACTTCCGGCAGCCGCGGCAGCTTGGACCGGCGCGGCTGGACACCGCGTTCACCGGCCTCGAGCGGGACGCGCGCGGCATTGCCACAGTCACTCTCGCCGGCGGCGGGCGCACCGTCCGCGTCTGGGTCGACCGAGAGCACGACTTCCTGATGCTCTACACGGGCGACCTGCTCGATCGCGCCCGCCGGCGTCGCAGCCTCGCGGTGGAGCCGATGACGTGCGCACCGAATGCGTTCAACAGCGGCGACGGCCTGCGAGTGCTGGAGCCCGGCGAGACGTTCGCAGCCGAGTGGGGGATAGCGGTCAGCTGACCCGGGTGGGGCTGTGGTCTGAGGCGGATGGCGTCTGGAGATCTGGGCGTCAGGTGGTCACGCCGCCGGGGAGGGCAGTCCGTCGATCACCGCGCCCGGCTCGAACCGGCGGCGGGTCTCGCCGCGCACGAGCGTCACGGCGCCGCCGCCCAGCGCCTGCCAGACGCCGTCACGCCAGACCGCGGCGGTGCGCTCGTCCAGACCGAGGAGCAGGGTGTCCTGCCCAAGGGTCTGCTGCGCCGATGGGATCCAGTGACGGCCGAAGGTGTCGTAGTGGGGGAGCACGGCGGCGCCCGGCACCAGCGCCAGCGCCGGGTCCGGCCGGCGCCGACTGTGCCCGGGAAACGAGTGGCGGAGGAGGGTCCATTCGCACATCGCCATGGCGCCGGCTGACGATCCGGCGAGGGCGGCGCCGCCCCGCCAGGCGGCGACGATCGCGTCCCACACGACGCTGCCCAGGAGCACGCGCACCACCCGTCCCGGGTCGCCGCCGACGAGGTAGAAGAGCCCGGCGGCGGCCGCGGCGTCGCCCGCAGCCGGCGACATGGCGTCGCCTCTGGTCCGTACGCGGAGCTCCTCGACGGCCAACCCAAGGCTGCCGAACCATCGCTGGGCCGTGGCCACGGCCATCTCCGGGTGATCGGCGGCGGCGGTGGCGATGATGCAGGCCGGACCGCGACGGCGCGCATCGCGCAGCAGTTCGTCCTGAGGCTCGTTGCCGGGATGGAACTCGTCGCCGCCGTTGAGGCAGAGCACGCCGGTCATCGATCGCGCAGCGTAGGCGCTGCGCGGAGCGGCGGCGCCTCATCCCTACACTCAGGGCGAATGATCGACACAGAGAAGTACGCGAACGCGACCATAACGTCGCGCCGTGACCTGGCGCCCGACCTCTGGGTGATCCGGATCCGGCCCGACATCGAGCTGCCGTTTCGTCCTGGGCAGTACGTCACGATCGGCCTGCCGCGCAACGGCCGTGTGATCGAGCGTCCCTACTCGATCTGCTCAGCGCCCGCCGAGCAGGAGATCGAGCTGTTCATCGAGCGGGTGCCCGACGGCGAGCTGAGCGACCCGCTCTTCGAGCTGGGGGTGGGCGCCGACATGGTGGTCCGCAAACGCACCAAAGGTCTCTTCCTGCGCGACGCGCCGGTGGAGGTGCCGCACCTCCTGGTGGCGACGGTGACGGGAATCGCGCCGTTCGTCAGCTTCCTGCGCACGCTGGTCGAACGTGATCGCGCCGGTGTGTGGACGCCGGTGCCCATCACCGCGCTGCACGGGGCCAGCCGCTCAGAGGAGCTCGGGTACCACGACGAGCTGCGGATGCTCGACCTCGATTTTCCCTGGTTCACGTACGTGCCCACCATCAGCCGGCCCTGGGAGGACGAGGGCTGGGACGGGGAGACCGGACGCGTCGAGGACGTGCTCCGCAAGCACGCCGACGCGATGATGCGTCCCGGGCACGGGGGCATCTTCCTCTGCGGCCACCCCGGGATGATCTCCAACGCTCGCGCGATGATGCGCCGCCGCGGGTTCAACGACAAAGAAATTCGCGAAGAGCAGTACTGGCCCGACTGAGCCGGCGCCCCACGATGTGCGCTTGCCTCCGTCCGCACGGCGCTGCGGCCACGCGATGACGCACGTCTCGCGCCGCAGCGACCGCGACACACGGTCCGACACACCCGCGATGTCGACGTCGATGCCGCACGCGCCGCCGGCGACATCTTCTCGCCGGCGTAGAGTACCCATCGGCTGCGGATGCGAACGGAGGGTGTTCGAAGGTGTCTGAAACGAGCCAGGCCCCGAGCTTTCAGCGCGACATCAAGCCGTTGTTCCGCCGGAAGGATCGACGGTCGATGGGGTCCTCATTCGATCTGTGGTCCTACGACGACGTTTCCCTTCGCGCCGATACCATCGCCATCCGCGTGCGCATCGGCCAGATGCCGTGCGACGGAGCGTGGCCGCCAGAGAAAGTGGCGCTGTTCCAACGCTGGGTGGACGCCGGCAAGCAGCCGTAGGAGTTGCTTCGCCCGGTTCGGGCGCAGCATTGCGATCGCTACGCTGACGGGGACATCAGGCCCGCAGCCGCAAGCCGCCGGCGGACGGCATCCTCGGCCGTGGGCACGTTGCCGAACACCTCGGCCTGGCGGCGACTGTCGGCGACGTAGCGTCCCGAGGCGAAGTAGTCCACCATCGCCGTGAAGTCGCGGCGGCTGTCTGACTCGTCCGGTGTCCTCCCTGCCGCCGGGTCCACGGAAAAGACGTCGATGTCGCGACCAAGCAGAGTGCTGCCGATCCGCGCGAGCTCGCGAAAGCTCAGCGGCCTGTCCCACCCGATGTCGATGCGCTCCCCGTCCGCAACGGGGGCATCCATGGCGGTCGCCAGATAGCCGGCCAGATCGTTGAGCCTAGAAGCGTCAGCGGTGCGGCTGCGGATGGTCGTGGTGCGAGGGCTTCCTGGAGATGAGCGCACTCCACTCTGCGTCCCGCATCAGCCGGTCGCGTTCGCGTAGCCAGGTTCTCAGCGCCCGCGCTTCCGATTCGTCTGCGGCTTGCTGCGGCTGCTTGTACGGGAACAGCGGGGCTTTTAGGCGCCACATCTCAGCATCTCCACCGAGTATTGGGATCGAGCTGCCGTCCATTGGTTGGCAGTACCAATACGCTACATCACTTGCACCGACGTGTACAGGCGTTGTGAACAAACCGCTGGCTCCGTCTGCGCAGCGCTTTGTGACAGCCGCACAAACCACAACGAGGGACCGACACGCAACACCTGAGGGCGTCAGGCGTGGCTATCGCGGCAAAACCGCGCGGCTGAGCTTCGCGACCTCAGGACAATGTGCCGATGGGTGCAAATGCGGGACCAAACCGACGATGACCAGCGGCGTAAGGGTTCGCACTGCGGACCTTGACGACAGCGACGCCGTGCTTGCCGCCTACGAGTGGCTCTTCGAGCCGCCCGGGAAGCGACCGCAGGACTGGGACCGGAGACGCGCGGCTGTGCGGCTGCAACGGGCCCTGGCCTCCGATCGATCGACCGTGCTCGTCGCCGACGATGGCGAGACGATTGTCGGCATCGCCAGCGTGTACCTGGACATCGAGTCCATCCGCTTCGGCCAGCGCGCGTGGGTCGAGGACCTGGCCGTCCACCCTGAGCACCGATCGCTCGGAATCGGCAAGCACCTGCTCGGCGCAGCCAAGGACTGGGCTCGCATTCACGGCGCGAGCCGGCTGGCACTCGACTCGGGAGAGGCGCGCGTGGACGCCCATCGCTTCTACGCACGCGAGCTCCCGAGCTATCGAGCGATCTGCTTCGGCTGGAACCTCACCGAGTCTTGATCGGATCGCGTGCTCGGTGCGACGTCTGACGGAGACGTCCCGGGCGCCCCGCTAACCCTGCTGGCGCTTGACGTTGCGCCATCCGCCGGCACGGTTGTTGGCGATGACTGCGCGAAACAGCTGCAGCAGAGCGGCGTCGTTCAAATCGTCGTGCTCGTAGACCTGGATGGCACGCGCGGTGGCGTTGGTCTGACCTTGGTTGATGATCCCGTGCGGGTCGGGCGCAATGGGATCGTAGATCAGGATGTTCACGTGATCCTTGGTTCCGACGAGGGCGCAGATATTGCCGTCGAGCACGAAGTAGGGAAGCGTCGTGCGCTTGATCGTCTCTTGCACCGCCGGATCGGCCTGGTGGACGGTGTCGCGCACGCGGGCACACACAATCTGCTGCCAGGCCGGCAGCGATCTCATGTAGTCGTCGATGCGAGCGTCCTTCGCGTAGTCCATGGGGTCGAGAGTAGCCCCCGAACCCGCGTTGCCGCCGCGGGCAAAGAAACACCCCTCACCCGCACGCGATGACCGACCGGGCTCAAGAGACAGCGGCGCGCAGCGACCGGTAGCTGTGCAGCAGGCGGTTGCCGATCTGCGGAACGAGTGGGCTTGTCATGTCGCACCCATCAGCGACCCAGCGGTCGCAGATGCGCATCGCCTCGGCGCGCAGCCGCCCGCTCTCTCGTACCGACGCGATGTCGACACCATTGATGTAGGCGTAGAGCCGCGCCACAGCCTCTGACAGCTCGTCTTTCGAAGTGTTGTCACCATGCTGCCCTTCGCGATGCACGCGCCACCAGTCGACCTCGAGGCGGGCGGCATCCACCGGGTCGAAGTCGTGCTTCGAGTGGCGGGACCGACATGGCGTAGACCCGGCGCATGTAGGTGCGGG
>DASUWI010000142.1:0-10408 GCA_036378495.1 Candidatus Dormiibacterota bacterium | reverse complement strand
CCGTCGACCGGCGTACGGCGAACAGCCTGGGCGTGCTGATGCGCGCCATATACGGTGCGTCGTGGGGTGTGGCGACAGCGATGCTCATGCGTGGCCGGGGACGCGTGGTTGCCAACGCGCTCGGACTGGCCGCGGCCATATGGCTCTTCGAGCTCGTCGCGCTGCCGCGCACCGGCGCGACGCCCCCGCTCGGGCACTGGCCGAGAGGCGAGGCGGCGCTCGATACAACCAACGCCATCGCGTACAGCGCCGTGACGTGCTCCGTGCTGGCGCGCCTCACGGCTTCGCAGCGCAGCCCGCGGCGCTGGTTCCGCAGCACTTGGGCGCCGCACTAGGCGGTGCGCCAGCGCTCCGCGTCCGCGGTGAGGTTCAGCCCGCAGCCAGGTCGCTCACTGAGGTGGAGCGCGCCACCCACGGGCTCGAGCACGCCGTCGAACAGGAGGTGGTCGATACGGGCGTGGTCGTGGAAGTACTCGATGTGGCGCAGGTTCGGCGGCACGGCGGCGGCATGCGCATGCAGTGACGGTCCGCAATGCGCAGAGAACGGTGTCTGGTGCGCCGCGGCGACGGCCGCAACACGCAGCCACTCCGTGATGCCCGCGCAGCGGCTCGCGTCAGCCTGGAGGACGTCCACGGCGCACGCCGCGAGCATCTGCTCGAAGTAGTCGACGTGATAGCCGTACTCGCCGGCGGTGATGTCGAGCGGCAACGCCGCTCGCAGCTGCGACAGCCCCACGAGATCGTCGGAGCTGACGGGCTCTTCAAACCAGGTCACGCCGCAGTCGGACGCGAACGCGTCGCCGAGCCGCCGCGCCTGGCTGCGGTCGTATGCGCCGTTGGCGTCGACGAAGAGCTCGACGTCGTCACCGATGGCGTTGCGCACGCGCCGCACCCGTTCGAAATCGCGGCGCCAGGACCGGCCGCGGTCGGTGCCGATCTTCATCTTCACGCGCGGGATGCCGGCGTTCACCCACCCCAACATCTGCTCGGTGAGATGATCGTCTGAGTACGTGGTGAAGCCGCCGCTGCCGTAGACGGGCACCGTGTCACGGACCGCGCCCAGCACGCGGTGCAGCGGCTGATCGAGCGCTCGGGCCTTGGTGTCCCAGAGTGCGATGTCGAGCGCCGCCACGGCCATCGACGAGACACCGGGTCGTCCCAGGTTGCGGATGCTGCGCACCATCGCTTCCCATGCCGCGCCATTGTTGCGGCAGTCGGCGCCATGCACCTCGGCGACGAGCGTGTCGCGCAGCAGCGCGGTCACCGCGGGCGAGCCGTAGGCAAAACCAAGCCCGCGCACACCGCTCTCCAGCTGTGGTTGCACCACTGTGACCACCGTCCTGTCCCACGCGAGCGTGCCGTCCGCCTCCGGCTGCTCGGTGGGAATTGTGTATTCCGCCACACGGACATCGCGGACAGCGAACTCGTTCACGTGACCGCACTCACGATCGCCATCGCCGCGGACATCGGTTCAGGGCGAGCATCTTCCGCACAAGCCAGATGGTACAGCGCCGGTATCATCATTTCTGAGACACATACACCCCCATCGCCGGCGCGCGACCGGCTGTTCGAATGAGGTCCCAGATGAGTGAAACCGTTGCCGACAATCTGGTGAGCCGCTTGCTGGAGTGGGGATTCGACACGATCTACGGCTTCCCGGGCGACGGCATCAACGGGTTCCTCGGCGCCATCGCACGCAGCGAAGGCAGGCTGCGGTTCATCCAGACGCGGCACGAGGAGATGGCGGCGTTCATGGCCGCCGCGCACGCGAAGTTCACGGGCAGGCCCGGTCTGTGCACCGCGACGTCCGGCCCGGGTGCCATCCACCTGCTGAACGGGCTCTACGACGCCAAGCTCGACCACACCCCGGTCGTCGCCATCGTCGGGCAGACCTTTGTTTCTGCCATGGGTGGCGACATGCAGCAGGAGGTGGACCTGCTCAGCCTCTACAAGGACGTGGCCGCGGCATACGTGCAGCAGGTGAACACGCCGTCCGCGCTGCGCCACACGATCGATCGTGCGCTGCGCATCGCCGACGCGGAGCGCACCACCACCGCGGTGATCCTGCCCGCCGACGTGCAGGACATGAAGGCGGAGCCGGTGCAGCCGCCCGGCCTCAAGTCGATCCACACCGGCACCGGGTTCGTGCGGTCGCGCATCCTCGCATGCAACGAGGATCTCGACCGCGCCGCCGACGTGCTCAACTCCGGCGAACGCGTGGCCATGCTGGTCGGCGCCGGAGCGCTCGACGCAGGCGACGAGGCGCTCGCCGTGGCGGACACCCTTGGCGCGGGCGTGGCCAAGGCTCTGCTGGGCAAGGCGGCGATCCCGGACGACGTGCCCTTCTGCACGGGACCGATCGGGCTGCTGGGCAGCAAGCCGAGCGCTGACATGATGCAGCACTGCGACACACTGCTGATGGTGGGAAGCGCGTTTCCATACTCCAACTTTCTCCCGGCCATCGGCACGGCGCGCGGCGTGCAGATCGACATCAGCGCGCGCATGCTCAGCATCCGGTATCCGATGGAAGTGATGCTCGCCGGCGACAGCAAGGCGACATTGCAGGAGCTGCTGCCACGGCTCAAGCGCAAGACCGATCGTGCCTGGCAGGAGAAGGTCATCCGCCACGTGGAGGAGTGGTGGCGGCTGATGGAGACGCGCGCGAAGCCGGAGGTCCGTGACGGCAGACTCAAGCCGCAGCCGCTGTTCGCGTCACTGTCCAACCACCTTCCCGACGGGGCGATCATCTCCGCCGACTCCGGGTCGGGCACCAACTGGTTCGCGCGTCAGGTGAAGATCCGCCGCGGCATGAAGGCGTCGTTGTCGGGCAATCTCGCGACGATGCTGCCCGGCGTGCCGTACGCCATCGCGGCGAAGTTCGCATACCCCGACCGCGTGGCCGTCGGCATCGTGGGCGACGGCTCGATGCAGATGGGCGGCATGGCCGAGACGCTCACCGCGGCCAAGTACTACAAATCGTGGAGCGATCCTCGGCTCGTCATTCTCGTGCTCAACAACGAGGACCTCAACCAGGTGACCTGGGAACAGCGGGTCATGGAGGGCGACCCCAGGTTCGAGTCGTCGCAGTCGATCCCGTATGTGCCGTTCGAGCAATGGGCCGACATGATCGGCCTCCGCGGCATCAAGGTCGATGATCCGGCGCAGATCGACGCGGCCTGGGAACAAGCCTTCACCTCCGATCGTCCGGTGATCATCAACGCCATCACCGATCCTGAGGAGCCGCCGTTGCCACCGCACGTGACGCTGCAGCAGGCGAAGTCCATGACCGAATCGGTGCTCAAGGGCGACCCCGCAGGGGTGCGCGACATGGTCACCGCGGTGCGCGAGAAAGTCGAAGAGTTCATTCCCGGCCGCTGACATGCTCGCACGAGGAAAACGCCGAACCCGGCGTGAGGCATCGTTTCTCGTCGATCGCGCGACGCGCAACATCGAGACCGGACGCTTCGAGCGCTCGCTGAGCGCGCTCACCGCGATCAGTGCGCTGGTCACCGGCGCCGAGGTGTATTTCGAGCACTACCGCGCCAGCTTCGGCGATCCGTGGATGTGGAGCCCCGTCGCGCTCACGCCGCCGCTGGTGGCGGCGGGCATCGGTGGCGCCGTGAGCACGCGCTGCGCCAAGACGTGGCTGCCGCTCGCCGCGGGTCTGTACTTTGCCAACGGGGTACTCGGCTCCTACCTGCACGTGCGGGGCGTCGGCCGCAAACCAGGCGGCTGGACCATCCCCGCGTACAACGTGCCGATGGGCCCGCCGATCATGGCCCCCGGCCTCATGGCCATGGTGGGCGGCATGGGACTGCTGGCCGCCGTGCTGCGTCGCGAACGCTGATGCCGGCTTCGTCGCGCTACCGCGACCCTGGGCACCTGCCGAACCGCCGCCCGGGGCGGCAGCCCGAACCGGCCGAGGCGCTGCCGCGGCAGCGCGCGGGAATGACGCCGCAGATGGTGGGCCGCTACCCGGAGTACGACGTGATGCGCGAGATGGATTCCTGGGATCCCACGACACGCGACGTGGTCGAGGATCGGCTGAAGCCCAGCGGACCGCTTCGGTTCTTCGCCTGCGATGAGGTGGCGTCGGCGCACGCGTTTTGCGACACGGTCACGGCGCAGCACCATGAGCCCCGCATCCCAGTTGTGGCCATGATCGACAAGAAGTACGCGGCGGGCAGGCTGGACGGGTTCCGTTACGACGACATGCCCGAAGATGGAGAGACCTGGCATCGGGCGCTTGCGGGTCTGGACGCGGTCGCACGGCAACGCTACCGCGCTCGCTTCGCCGATTGCGCGGCGGACGTCCGCCACGCGATCTGCGAGCAGTTCGCCAGAGGGGAGCTGAAGGGGGGCGTCTGGGACGGCCTCAACTGCAAGCGGGCCTTCTCGGTGATGATGCGCGGCGTCGTCTCGGCGTTCTACTCCCACCCGTGGGCGTGGAACGAGATCGGCTTCGGTGGTCCCGCCTACCCGAGGGGCTTCATGCGGCTCGGCGAGGGAGTCCGCGAGCCGTTCGAGAAACCCGAGGCTGTCTCCGATGACCCGGTGCGCGAGGCGGCGGCTCCCCGGACGTGACGGCAGTGACGCAGCTGCTCAAGGGAAGCATTCGTCCCAAGGACAACGACTCTGCGTGGCTGCTCGACCCGCGCAGACGCGGCGTCCCCAACCGCGACCGCACGGTCCACCACTCCGAGTCCGATGAGGTGGATCTCTGCATCGTCGGCGCGGGAGCGGGCGGCAGCGTGCTGGCGCAGCGGCTGGCGCGTGCAGGGTGGCGCATCGTCGTGCTCGAATCCGGTCCGTTCTGGGATCCGGACCGTGACTGGGTGAGCGACGAAGCGGGCTCGTCAAAACTGTACTGGACCGAGCCGCGCGTCATCGGCGGCACTGACCCGGTCGAGCTCGGGAAGAACAACTGCGGCGAGGGGGTGGGCGGGTCGATGGTGCACTTCGCCGGGTACGCTCCGCGATTCCATCCGTCCGACTTCCGCACGCGCAGCCTCGACGGCGTCGGCCAGGACTGGCCCATCAGCTACTGGGATCTGCGCCGGCACTACGAGCGGGTGGAGCGCGAGCTGCCCGTGGCGGGGCAGCACTGGCCCTGGGGCGATCCGCACTCGTATCCGCACTCGCCGCATCCGATCAGTGCCGGCGCATCGCGCATCTGGGATGGCGCCATCCGCTGTGGCATCGAGATGCGGGTGGGTCCGGTGGCGATCACCAACGGCGTGATGGGAAACCGGCCGCACTGCATCTATCGCGGCTACTGCCTGCAGGGCTGCAAGGTGGATGCCAAGGCAAACCCGCTGATCACGCACCTGCCCGACGCCATCGAGCACGGCGTCGAGATCCGGGAGCTCAGCCGCGCTGTGCGCATCGAGGTCGACGGTAGCGACCGCGCCACGGGCGTGGTCTACATCGACCGGCTCACCGGGCAGGAGCACATGCAGCGGGCGGCGAACGTGGCGGTGGCGGGATACTCGATCGAAACCCCGAGGCTTTTGATGCTCTCCGAGAGCGCGCGCTTCCCGCATGGCCTGTGCAACAACGAGGACCAGGTGGGACGCTATGTCATGGTGCAGGGCGCACCACAGGTTGCGGGACGCTTTCCCGACGAGATCCGGTACTACAAGGCGCCGCCGCCGGAGGTCTCGTCGGAGCAGTACTACGAGACCGACGAGAATCGCGGATTCGCGCGTGGCTTCGCGCTGCAAACCGTGTCACCGCTGCCCATCGCCTGGGCGGAGCACGTGCTGGCCGACGGGCACTGGGGAGCGGCCTTACGCGAATACATGCGCGACTACAACCACTGGGCCGTGCTGGGCGTGCTGTGTGAGCTGCTGCCACAGCCGGACAACCGAGTCACGCTTGCCGACGATGCGGACTCGTACGGTATGCGGGTGGCGCGGCTGGACTACACGCAGGGCGAGAACGACCGCGCGAACATCGCATATGCGAAGGACATCATGCGCGCCATCTGGCTCGAGGCGGACGCACAGGATGTGCTCACCATCGACCGCTACGCGCACCTGATCGGCGGCTGCCGCATGGGCTTCTCACCGGCCGACAGCGTGTGCGACGCCGACCAGCGCAGCTGGGCAGTGCGCAACCTGTTCATCGCCGACGGCAGCGCGTGCCCGACGCAGGGAAGCGCCAACCCGGCGCTCACCATCATGGCGATGGCGTCGCGGCTGGCGGAGCGCCTCGGTTCCAGGGCGGGCTTCCGGGCACCCGCCGCGGCGGGTGCTGGCTAGGCCGGCTTGATGTTCACGTTGCGGTGGAACACGTTTTCCGGGTCGTACGTGCGCTTGATCTGGGCCAGCCGGTCGTACTTCTTCGGGCCGTACACCGCGCGATTGTCGCTGCCTTCGTCGTAGATGGTGTTGGGGTAGGTGCGCTTGAGCAGATGTGGCTCCAGCGCGGAATAGATCGAGCGCACCCACTCGCGCTCACCGGGCAGCATCTCGGGTGCCGGACAGATGGCGAGCGGGAACACGTACCAGCCCGGCGTGCGCTCGCCGGCGTACGCGCTGTCGTCGTCGCCGACGCTCGAGTATCCGCCATCGACGAGATAGAAGAGCAGCACCGACAGCGGCGACATCTTCTGCGGCACGCGGTCGGCGACCACATCGATCACAGCCTCGCTGAGGGCGGTGATGTGTCCGCCCTTCTCATAAACGTAGAAGCCCCACGCGTTCGCCTCGTCGAGCATCTGCTGCAGCGCTGTGTACGGCATGGGTGTCAGGAGCTCCCAGACCGGCGCGAGCCGCTCGCGAACGCGGCCGGCGACCGCGGCGTGCTCCTCGGGCGAGCCGAACCCGACTAGCATCACGGCGTAGCCCGGTTGCAGCTGATGCTCGGCCGGCACGAACGGCGCCGGCGGGGCGTTGAGCGCGGCCACCACGACGCCGATCTCGGGTGGCAGCGACGGGCAGATGTCCTGCGCCATCCGCAGCACCTCGCGGCCCTGCTCGAGGCCGTAGAAGAGCATGCCGAGATGAACGATCGGTCCGACCGGGTGGAGCGCGAACTCGAACTCGGTCACCACTCCGAAGTTGCCACCGCCGCCGCGGATGGCCCAGAAGAGGTCCGGGTTCTCGGTATCGCTTGCGCGAAGGATCCGGCCGTCCGCGGTCACGACCTCGGCCGAGATCATGTTGTCGAGGCTGAGGCCATGCAACCGCGTCAGCCAGCCCATGCCGCCGCCGAGCGTGAGCCCGCCGACGCCCGTGTGCCCGATGAGCCCCACGGGCATGGCCAGTGCGTGCTCCTGCGTGGCGTCGATCACGTCCTTGAGCAGCGCACCACCGCCGGCACGCAAGCGGCGATTCTCGGGATCAACCGCAATGGTGTTCATGGCGGCGAGGTTGATCATCATCCCGTCGTCGACGGTGGCCTTGCCGGACGCACCGTGGGCGCCGCCGCGTACGGCGATCTCGAGCCCCTTCCGGACCGCGTACGTCACCGCCGCTGCGACATCCTCGGCGGACGCACACTGCGCGATCAGCGCGGGGCGCGCATCGATCGCCGCATTCCATACGCGTCGCGCCTCGTCGTACTCGGCATCGCCGGGCTCGAGCAGCGTGCCGGTCATCGCCGACCGAAGGTCAGACGCCCCGGAGTCAACAACCTGTGCCATGGGTTCCCCCTCTCTCGAACGCGGCCGAAACGGGTGGCATCGTACCACCGGCGCGATCGCGCCACCTTCTCAGACAGCACAGACGAGCGCGAGCAGCTCCTCGCTGCCCACGCTCGCCGCTACTTGCAGATCAGCCCACCGCCGCTGTCTTTGCGCCGACCTCCCTCGCTGCCTCGAGGGTCCCCGTAACAGCACTGACCGAGGTCATGCGTAGCCACGTGTGTCTCCCAAATCGTTCCCTGATGAATACCTTGTGGTTGTCTGCGTGCGTTCATTCGCGCGTCGTAATCGCATCACCTCCTCATCTCGTGCTGCGGGGTCGCGTGCACACGTCGCAACCACGCGCTTGACGGCGTCGACCACCGCGTTCCCCCTCGCTAGACGTCGCGCGGACGATGTGCCCGGCGCGCGGAGATACTACCGCGCTACGCGCCGACGATTCGAAACTCTTGACGGGCTTGGCGCAACTTGGAGGTTGCAGCGCAAGCTCGAACTGCACGGCCGCCAGGCGCGGTCGAGGCCAGGATCCGCCGAATGTTGCCCGACTTACGATCTGGCGGAGCGCGGGACGAGAGCCGAGTCGATCCAGCGCTGCAGTTGGTCGCCGCCGAGCGCACCCACCTGCCGGCTCACCTCGCGGCCGTGATCCAGGAGCAACAGCGTGGGAATGCCGCGCACACCGAAGCGCTGCTGCGTGCCGGGGGACTCGTCGACGTTCACCTTCACCACCTTCAGCCGCCCGGCAAACGCCTGACCGGCGCGCTCGACGTGCGGCGCCACCGCGTGGCAGGGCCCGCACCAGGGCGCCCAGAGATCGACCAGCACCGGCAGATCGGCACCGACCGCCACGCGCTCGAAGTCGGCGTCGGTGGCCGGGACCAGCCAGGGCAGCGGCGTGTGGCAGACGGCGCACGTTGGCGCGCCCTGTGCCGACGCCGGCACGCGGTTTCGCCGCCCGCAGCCGGGGCAGGCGACGATGCCTTCCATCACGTGTTCTATGTCCCACGCCGCCCCGCCGGGGAAACGGCGGGGGCCGATCCGGCGCTGCGCTACCCTGTGCCGGTTGCGTCCGGCCATCGGCCCCTGAGGCAGGAGAAGCGCATCGATGAGCGAGAGACGGGAGAGCGCGACCCTGGGCGGCGGCTGCTTCTGGTGTCTGGACGCCGCCTACCGTGAGATCCGAGGAGTCACGCGGGTGGTCTCGGGCTATGCCGGCGGCGACGTGCCCGACCCGTCGTACGAGCAGGTGTGCACCGGGAGGACCGGCCACGCCGAGGTCGTACAGGTGGAGTTCGATCCGGAGGTCATCGCGTACGGCGACATCCTCGACGTGTTCTGGTCGGTCCACGACCCCACGACCAAGAACCGTCAGGGGGCCGATGTGGGCACGCAGTACCGCTCGGTGATCTTCACCGGCGACGACGCCCAGATGGCAGCCGCCCGGGCATCGGCCGCGGCCATCCAGGAGGCGTGGCCGAATCCGGTTGTCACCGAAATCGAGCCGCTGCGCACGTTCTACCCGGCGGAGGAGTACCACCAGGACTACTTCGCGCGCAATCCCAACCAGGGGTACTGCCAGGTCGTGATCAACCCCAAGCTGCAGAAGGTGCGCGAGCATCACGCAGAGCTGCTTCGCTCGCCGCTGCCGGTCCGGGACGCCTAGCGTCCGGGCGATCTGGTGGCAATCGCAGGCGACCAGAACGCGGCGGACGGCGCCGGCCTGGGATCGGCCGTGGTCGACGTGCTGGCAGCGACCGATCCGCGCGACATCCGCGCCCGGCTGGTCCGCCTGGCGCTGGACGAGGCCGGCGCCGACCGCTGCACGCTGACCACGGTCGAGCACGGCGTGGTCCGCGTCGAGGAAAGCTACGAGCCGGGCGGCCGGCCTGCGTTCGTCGGCCGCGAGTACCCCCTCGCCGAGGTCGAGCGTCAGCCGCTGGTGCAGCGGGCGCTGACCACCGGCGAGATCGTCACCGGTGGCAGCCTCGCCGATGGCTCGCGCGCCGATCCCGAGCTGGCGGACGCGCTCCACCCGGTGAAGCACACGGCGATCGTTCCGCTGCACCTCGGCGCGGACGTCGGTGCCATGTTCGTGCTCAGCCGCAAGCGCGACCAGCCGTTCACCGCCGCGCAGCTGCGGCGCGTCAGCGAGATCGGCGGCATAGCAGTGCTCGCGCTGCGCAACGCGCGGCTCGCCGAGGTGGTCACCGCAGCGCAGCACCGGGGGTTGGACGCGCTGACGCTGTTCTCCGAAAACCTGGCGGCGAGCGAGACACGGCCGCTGTTCTTCGGGCGCATGAGCAGGACGGTCGCGGGCCTTGCGGGCGCTCACCGAGTCGCGTTCTGGTTCGTCGACGGGGAGCGCCTCGCGGTGCAGCGAGACACGTACGGATTCTCCGAAGCCGAGCTCGCCGCGATGAACACCACCGTTTCCGAGGCGCTCACGTCCGGGCTGCTCGGAGTGCTGCACACCGGCGAGACGCTTCGCTATACGCGTCGCGACGACGACGATGTCTGGAGCTCGCCCGTGGCACCCCCGGGAACGCGCAACTTCCTGGCCGTGCCCTGGAGCACACCCGAGGCGTCGCTCGGCATGGTGGTGGCGTACGACTCCGTCGCCGCCTTCAGCGAGCAGGACGAGTGGATCATGCGGCTCGCCGCACGTGCCTCCGCGCTCGTGCTGCAGAGCTACGACGCGCAGCGACGCCTCGAGCAGCTCGAGGACGCCGAGATGCACCGCCGTCGCGAGCACTCGGCGCG
>DASUWI010000141.1:0-3239 GCA_036378495.1 Candidatus Dormiibacterota bacterium | reverse complement strand
GCCTCGAGCAGTGTCCCATCCACCGAGAAGTGCTCGGCCGAGATCAACCGCGCCGCCTTCGCCTGCGCCAGCACCGCCTGAAAGAAGCGCGGCGCCACCTCGTGGCTCAACAAGCGATCACGGTTCTTGGTGAACGTGGTGGCGTCGAAGGCCGGCGTCTCCACGTCCATACCTAAGAACCATTTGAAGAGAAAGTTGTAGTGCAGCTGTTCGCAGAACTGGCGCTCACTGCGGATCGAGTACAACGCGATCAGCAGGCAGCCCTTGAGCAAGCGCTCCGGCGGAATGCTCGCACGGCCGTTGGCTGCGTACATGTCGTCGAAAACCGGAGAGAGCTCGATGAGCGCTTGATCGACGATCACCTTGATCCGCCGCAACGGGTGGTCGGCTGGTACCAGATCGTCCGGCGTCAGCGTCGAAAGCATCGGGACTTGCTGAACAGTGCTGCCACGCATGTGAGATCTCCTGCAGAAACGCGTCTCCGCAAGACTCTCACATCCCTGTTTAACCTGGCAAGGAGCTTTTCAGCACCCTGCTAGTCGCTGTTCTCGTTCGCCGCCACCTCGCCCGTCACCGGATCGAGGAAGAGCTTGTCGTTGCCGTTGTTCGAGAAATCGAACATGGTGTTGAGCGTCCCGGCGAAGGCGTCCGCCGCGCCGTTGCCGATCCGCTCCCCGTGCAGCCAGTTGTCCTCGATGAACTTCACGACCGACGACTGGTCCGTCGTCGAGTGGTCGACGAAGTTCTCCTTCGCATAGGGCGAGATCACCAGGAGCGGCTGACGCATGCCGTAGCCGCACCGCGCCTGCTCGAGCGTTCCGGTCGAGGTGGTCGGGACGCGCTTCGGGTTGGAGCCGCACAGTCCGTTCCCGGTGAGCTGGTCGAGCGCTTCGAACCCGCTCGGTGGCGAGGTCGGCGTCTGCGACTGCATGACGACCGGCGCCAGCACGTGGTCGTACCAGCCGTCGCTGTCGTCGTAGGCGATCACCACCGCCGTGCTCTTCCAGTCCTTGGTCTTCTGCAGCTTGTTGATCGTCGAGACGATGAACTGCTGCTCGTCCTCGGGATCGGAGTTGTGCGGATGCCCGTCCTGGAACCGCGCCGCCTTGAGGTAGCTCACCGCGGGCATGTTCCCGTTGTCGACGGCGGCCCAGAAATCGGCGAGGTCGTACTGGTGGTTGGCACCGTCGCCGTTGCCGCCGATCGCCGCGATGCTCGACGGCGCCGCGTGGGTCGGGTTGCTCGTCGACTGGTAGTACTGGAAGGGCTCGTGGTGCGCGCTGTAGTCACCCTGGCAGCCGGTGCCCGAGGTGCAGACCTGGCCGTCGAGCGCACCCGCCAGGATGTTGTAGTGCTTCGACGTGCATCCCTTGGTCGCGACCGTCGAGGTCGCTGGTTGCCCGGGCACGTAGCCCTGGTTCTGGAACCCGCCCTCGAACCAGCCCCAGCTGATGCCGGCCGAGCTGAGCTCCGAGCCGACGTTGGGACCGCCCATCGCGGCGGTGCTGTTCTTGTTGCTGCAGACGTCGTAGTAGGCGTCGGCGTCACTGATCATCGTGCCGGTACCGAGCGCGGTCCCGGTGTTGCCGCCGGTCGTGCTGATGCCCGTGCCCGGGCACTTCGGCGTCGAGGCCGGATACGCGTTGGGGTCGCCGCCGCTGATGCTCGAGTAGTCGCCCGAGTCCTGCGAGCACTGCACGCCGTAGGTCTGTCCCGAGATCACGTTGAGCGCGCCGGGGGTCGACGGACCGTAGGTGGTGCTGAACGAGTTGTCGCTCATCGCGAAGTGCTGGGCGTAGTTCCAGAGCCCGGTGACGGTGTTGCCGTCGTAGTAGTCGAGCACGCCGTAGTCGTTGGGGCTCAGGCCGCTCGGCGGCGTCGTCCCCGCGCTGGAGTCACAGGCGCTGCGCGTGAGCGCCCCCGTGTTCTGGACGAACGCGTCTGCAACACCGTGATCCATGGCCAGCTGCTCAGCCGTGTAGTCGTGGTTCTCGTCGCAGGTGACCTGCTCGCTGCGGTCGAAGCGCTGGGGGTTGGAGACGTTCGGGTTGTTGGTCAGCAGCCCCGCACTCTCCAGGTTGTTGACGGACGGAGTGTCGGCCGCCGCGTGGAACGCCGGCTCGCCCGCGGGGTTGGCGGCGTTCGGATAGGTGCCGAAGTAGTGATCGAAGGAGATGTTCTCCTGGAAGATCACCACCACGTGCTTGATGGGTGTCGCGGTGGGCGGGCCGTCGGCCGCCGCGCGCGACGTGATCCCAACGGTGGTGCCCGCCGCCACCACGGCGATCCCGCCCACCGTGAGACCGAGCTTCACGGGTCTCCGCATGATCGTCCCCTTCTTCGGTGTCACCGACGTGTTCGGGCGCACTGTGGCGACTGGCGGATTAGGGCCTCATCCGCTAGCGGTGAAGAAAAGGTGGCCGGTTGGTTAACAGTTGGCGCGGGTGTGGAAGGCGGCCCGCTGCCGCACATCCGTCGCCGAGAAGCGCATGATGGGGCCGTTATGTTTCGAGCGCTTGGCGCTCGACTTGGGATCGACTGGCGGGGGCTCGATTCTGCCGGCGTGACGGCGGGCGTCGTTGCGGCCATCTGGGAATGGGCAGCAGCCGGTCTCGACGCACCGCCTCGATGGACGGAGGGCGAGCTCGGCGACGGGCGGTGCCACGTCGACGCCCTCCACGCCGTGGGGAGCACCCGCGAGCTGTACCGCACGGTGGTGCACCGCCCCGACGAGTGGGAGCCGTCCACGCTCTGGCGAACCACGGTCGACGTGGTGCATTCGCCGCACAAGGTCGAGGTCGGCGTCGTCGCCGAGCAGGACCTGCTGGATCCGGCGGTCACGACCGTGCCGCTGCAGCCTCCACTGATGGAGTTGCTGCGCATGCTCGCCCAGCGCGGCGCCTGGGCCGGCAGCCACAAGGTGAGCGCGGGCGCCCAGGCCGTGGTCGGTACCGAGGGGGTGGCCCGGTTCATCGACACCGTCCTGCTCGATCCGGAACGGACCCTGCCGGTGCTGCTGTTCACCGCCATCAAGGAGCACGACGGGGTCTTCATGCCCGAGTCGACCGATCCCTCGCTGGTGGCGCGTGAGCTGTGCGGGCTCGGACACGTGTATGTCCTGCCTCGCGTGGAGGACACCCACAAGATGACCAAGCGCCTCGGTCAGCTGTCGGCGTACGACGGCGCGATGCGCCTGTACTGGCCGCAATTCCGCATGACGGACCGCACCACGCGGCACC
>DASUWI010000140.1:0-4881 GCA_036378495.1 Candidatus Dormiibacterota bacterium | reverse complement strand
GGGCACTGCATGAGCAAGGCGCTCTCCCTCGTGTGGGGCGTCTGGCGCGGCGGTGAACCCTTCGACGCGGCGCATGGAAGTCGCCGCGAAAAGACGACCTCAACCCCCGCGGAGGCTTGACTAGAAGTTATGGGATCTAGCACGCGCCCGCGCGAGCACGCCGCGACTGGCGAGGGAAGGGCACACCGCTGCGCGAGACCACGGCGTCGGGCCGCTCGTCACGCGAGACACCGCCACGGCGCGAGGCGAAGGGAGCGACCCGCGCCTGACTCTCTTCGCGACGACCGCTCCGAGCACGCCGATCGCGCCTCCGAGAAGGTCTCGCTTCGGGTGTGCCCTCCCCTCAGAAGACGCGGCGCAGCCTCGCCACGAAGCGCGGCCGCCGCGCCCGCGCGGATACTCGTCGCCGATGGTTGATCGGGAGCCGCTGCGGCGGGTGGCGGTCGCGGCCGCCGCCGCAGCCGGCGCGGTCGTTCTTCGTCGAGCGGATGACTCGCGGGCGCTCCGGCCGGAGGAGAAAGCCGCGGGCGACTACGTCACGGCCGTAGATCGCGAGGCCGAGGCCGCCGCCGTCGATGTGCTGCGCCGCGAGACGCCTGACGTCGCCGTGCTGGCCGAGGAGGCCGGCGGGTCGCGGGCCGACCGGTTCTGGGCCGTGGACCCGGTCGACGGCACCACCAACCTGGTGCGCAGCTTCCCCGTTGTCGGGGTGAGTGTGGCGCTCGTCGAGGACGGCCGTCCGGTCGTGGCGGCCGTCGCGGCGCCGCATCTGGGCAGCTCATGGAGCGCCGTCGAGGGAGGTGGCGCCACGGACGCGTCGGGCCGCCCCTTGCGCGTGGGCGAGCAGGAGCCGGCCCGCTGCGTGGTGGCGACGGGCTTCCCATTTCGCCGCAAGGACGAACGCACGCTCGCTCGGTACCTCTCCGTGTTCATGGGCGCGCTGCTGCGATTCGAGGATCTCCGCCGCGCCGGGGCCGCGAGCCTCGACCTGGCCTACGCCGCCTCTGGCACGTTCGACGGGTTCTTCGAGCTGAACCTGGCGCTCTGGGACATCGCCGCGGGAGCGCTGCTCGTCCGAGAGGCCGGTGGTGTGGTCACCGACTGGACGGGTCGCGAGGATGCGGTATTCGAGAGTGGCAACATCCTGGCCGGCTCCCCGCGGTGGCACGAGGCCATGCTCGAGCTGACCACGGCGATGCTGCAGAGCGAATCACCGTAACTGCGAGCGTGCGCTCGGGCCTTATAAGGTAGGTGTCTGTGGTCACGCGTACTCATGTCGACGCCGGGGTGTGCCTGTTGCAGGACAAGCGAGTCCTCGTCACCGGTGTGCTCACGCCGAAGAGCATCGCGTTCGCCATCGCCGAGGCATGCCAGCGAGCGGGAGCGCGCACGCTGCTCACGTCGTTCGGGCGCGCGATGTCGCTCACCCAGCGCAGCGCGCAGCGCCTCGACCCGGCGCCGGAGGTCCTCGAGATGGACGTGACCAAGGAGGACCAGGTGCGTGCGGTGGCGGATCACGCGCGCGAACGCTGGGGCGGCGTCGACGCCGTGGTGCACGCTGTCGGCTTCGCCCCGGACGACTGCCTCGGTGGCCACTTCCTCGAGACGCCGTGGGCCTCGGTCGCGACGGCGTTCGAGGTGAGCAGCTATTCGCTTCGCACCCTGGCCGCCGAGTTCGTGCCACTCATGCCTGAAACCGGCGGGAGCATGGTGACGCTGACCTTCGACGCCTCCGTCGCCTGGCCCGCCTACGACTGGATGGGCCCGGCAAAGGCGGCGCTCGAGGCGATCGTCCGCTACCTGGCGCGCGACCTCGGTCCGCGCCGCGTCCGCGTCAACTCGCTGTCTGCGGGGCCCCTCGAGACAATCGCGGCCAAGTCGATCCCGGGTTTCGCCTCGATAAAGTCGGTGTGGGAGCAACAGGCTCCCCTCGGCTGGGACACGCAGGACACCGGTCCGGTGGCGGACGCGTGTCTCTTTCTTCTGAGCGATCTCGCCCGCGGCGTGACCGGTGAGGTGCTGCACGTCGACGGCGGATTCCATTCCCAGGGCGCCCCGCGAACCGGATCCCTGGCGGCGGAGGCTGCGTCATGAGTGCGAACGGAACGGGCAACGGAACGCATCGGGTCGTCATCACCGGCATGGGAGCGGTGACACCGCTCGGCCTCGACGTGCGCAGCACGTGGGAGTCCTGCCGCGAGGGCAGGAGCGGCATTGCGGCGATCACGCTCTTCGATGCCTCGGGGTTGCCGACGAGGATCGCGGCGGAGGTCAAGGGATTCGATCCGGCGACGGCCGTTGGTCACAAGGAGGCGCGGCGCACCAGCCGCTGCATCCAGCTGTCCCTGGTCGCTGCTCGCGAGGCCGTCGTGGATTCCGGGCTCGACATCGCCGCGATGCAGGAGGAGGTTGGCGTGCTGGTGGCGTCGGGAATCGGAGGCCTGGAGTTCCTCGACCGGGCCGCCGTGGCCCTGCACGATCACGGCGTGCGCCGCGTGTCGCCATTCACGATCCCCGGGATGATCCCCGACATGCCGGCGGGCATGATCGCCATCGAGCACGGTGCAAAGGGGCCGAACTTCGCGGTGGTGAGCGCGTGCGCATCGGGCGGACACGCGATCGGTGAGGCCGCCGAATGGATCCGGCGCGGCGACGCCACCGCGGTCATCGCCGGCGGCACGGAGGCGTCGGTGACGGGCCTCGGCATCGCCTCCTTCAATGCCATGCAAGCGCTGTCGACGCGCAACGACGAACCGGAGCGCGCCTCGCGGCCGTTCGACCGCGAGCGCGATGGGTTCGTGATGGGCGAGGGCGCCGGGATCCTGGTGCTCGAGGACTACGGCCACGCACGCGAGCGCGGCGCCCGCATCTATGCCGAGCTCACCGGCTACGGCGCCACCGCCGATGCGGGGCACGTCACGCAGCCCAACGAAGACGGCGACGGGGCGAGGCGCAGCATCCTGCGCGCCCTGCGGCGTGCCGGCCGTACCCCCGAGGAGGTGGGGTACATCAATGCACATGGCACGTCGACGCAGCTCAACGATTCGGCGGAGACCCGCGCCGTCAAAGCCGCGCTCGGGGACACGGCATCCACTGTTCCGATGTCCTCGACCAAGTCGATGCACGGGCATCTGCTGGGTGCGGCCGGAGCCATCGAGGCGATCATCACCGTTTGCGCCATCAACGACCAATTCGTGCCGCCCACGATCAACCTGGACGAGCCGGACCCCGAGTGCGACCTCGACTACGTTCCCCATCGCGGCCGCCCGGCGCGTATCGAGTTCGCGCTGAGCACGTCGTTCGGCTTCGGCGGGCACAACGTCTGCCTGGGGTTCATCAGCGCCAACGGTGCCTGACGCCGCGGCGGCGCGCGCGTTCGGCGGCGGATCGATCAGGCTCCTGCAGGCGGACATCACGACACTCGATGTCGACGCAATCGTGAACGCGGCCAACAGCTCGCTGGCCGGAGGCGGCGGCGTCGACGGCGCAGTGCACGGCGCCGGTGGCCCCGAGATCATGCGCGAGTTGCAGGAGCGCTACTCCGGATGTCCCACGGGGCAGGCGGTGCTCACCACAGGTGGCCGCCTGCCGGCGCGCGCCGTGATCCACGCCGTCGGACCGCGGTGGCGCGACGGCGACCACGGCGAGCCGGACCTCCTGGCGTCGGCCTACCGCACGGCCTTCGCCCTGGCGCGCGAGCAGGGATTTCGCACCGTGGCGGCGCCCTCGATCAGCACCGGCATCTACGGGTTTCCGGTGGAACGCGCGGCACCGATCGCGCTGACGCAGGCGCGGGCTGCTCTCGAAACGGCGGGCACCACCATCACCGAGATCTCGTTCGCCCTGTTCAGTTCCCCGGACCTGCGGGTCTTCAGCACCGCGCTGGAGTCGCTCTGAGGTTGTGACCCGGCCTTGACCGGGCCGTCTCCGGTGCGGGCATACGCTCCGGGCGTCGATGGGCTCGCGATCGCATGTCCGGCTGCCCGCGGCTCTGCTGCTCGTGGCTGCGGTGGTCGTGTGTGCTCACTACGTGCAGGTGTGGGCGGTGGTGCCCGCGGTCGGTGCGCGCACCAGCGACTACGCCGGCACCTACGCGGCGTCAACGCTCTGGCGCAGCGGCCAGGGACGAGCGATGTACGACGTCGCCGCCCAGGAGGCGGTCTCGCGAACCGCCGGGGCGCCGGGGAATCACCTGTTCATCCCCTTCGAGAACCCGCCGCTTGCCGCCGTGCTCGCCGCGCCCGTCTCACTGCTCGACGCCACCACGGCGTATCGGGTGTGGTCGCTGCTGCAGACGGCTGCGCTGCTGCTGGCGATCATCGTGGCCGCCAGGGCCGCGCCCTGGCCGGCGAGGCGGCCCCGGCTGTCGAAGCTGGCCTGCGGCGCTGTGGCGCTGGGCGGCTTCGGCACCGGTCTGCTGCTGGTCGAGGGGCAGTGGGACGCGCTCCCGGCTCTGGGCGTGGCTGCCGCGTACGCCGGCTGGCGGCGCGGGAACCGGTTCGTCCCCGGGTTGGTCGCCGGTTTCGCGTTCGCGGTCGCCAAGCCCCATCTGGCCGCCGGGATCGTGGCCTTCATGGTCGGGCGGCGCGACTGGCGTGGCCTGGCCGGGGTGGCGACGGGCGCTGCGGCGGTGGGACTGCTGGGGATCGCGCTGGCCGGCCCCGCCGCCACGTCGGGGTTCGTCGGTGCGCTGCTGCAGCCGGTGAACTCGCCGCCGGCGAAGATGCAGGGAGCGACCGGGCTGACCGGGGCGCTGCTCGGAGGCGGCCTTGGCCCCTATGTCCTGGCGCTGGCCCTGGCGGCGGTGGCGGTTCTGGCTGCCGGGCGGCTCGGAGCCGTGGCCCGTCGCCGCCCCGCCCTGCTCGAGCCGGCCTTCCTCGG
>DASUWI010000139.1:0-12981 GCA_036378495.1 Candidatus Dormiibacterota bacterium | reverse complement strand
TGCGAGGTGGAGATCAGCCTCGCGGCGCTCTATGAGGGCGCGCCGACGTGGGAGGAGGTGACCGCGCACCTGCGCGCGGCCGGGTTCATGCTGTGCGACCTCGAGCGCGTGTTCTTCGATCGCGCGTCACACGACCTTCTGCAGGTCAACGCGCTGTTCCGCCGAGCGGCGGCGCGACGGTCAGCGCTGCCAGAGGCGTCCCGGCGCTCAACTCCCGGGCCGGGGCCGACTCCGACGCGCGCCGCCTGAGCGCGGCCAGGCCGGCGATAAGCGCCGCGGGCACGTACAGGTAGCGGTCGGTCACCTGGTTCTCCACCAGATTGAGAGCCAGGAAGCACAGCGACGACACGAGCAGCACCGACGCGATGTTGGGGTCCACCCGGCGTGCCAGCAGACCCGTGCGCAGCACTCCGATCCAGTACGTCAGATAGCCGAGCAGTCCGATCACCCCTCCCGCTGCGAGCAGTTGCAGGAACACCTGGTGTGCCTCGTCGACGTGATCGAACCCGATGCCGTGGATCGGGCTGACCGAGAAGTCGGCGATCGCCTGCGCCTGCAGGATGGTGCGCTGGGCGTCGCTGAGGTCGCCGAGGCCGCTGGCGAGACGCGACTGCGTGGCCAGCCCAGGAAGCAACGAAGCACCGAGTCCGAGCAGCGCCATGCACCCCAGCGGCAGCACCACGGCGAGCACCCGCGGCGACGGGCGCAGCTCCGGGACAAGCACGATCGTGAGCCCGGCGGCGATCAGCAATCCCACGAAGCCCCCGCGTGACGAGGTGAGGAGCACACCGGCGGCGAGCACCAGGAGCGCCGGCAGGGAGAGGAGTCTCACCGCGCTCGACGTGCTGCGCATCCAGCTGAGCACAACGGGCGTCGCCAGGATGAGGGCCACCGCCAGGTGGTTGGGCTGAATCGACAGCCCGGCCTGGCGCCCGCCTCCGGGAACGTAGCCGAGCAGGGAGGCGCTGATGTGCGTGTGGCCGCTGGCATCGAGAACGGCCACGCCGGCGCTGATGAGCGCCGAGACGGCCCACGCACCGGCGAGCACCCGCACCTCGCGGCGGGAGGGCTCCATCACCTGCACCATCATCGGGAGGAGCACGAGCGCGACCAGGAACTTCCCCAGCGACGCGAGGTTGCCGTCGCTGCTGAGGCTGTGCAGCCCGTAGATGACGTACGGGTTCGGAAACAACGTCCGCGCGCTGAGGTACGACGCCGACGGTGGTGCCAGCGCGGTGAGGAGACCCGACGCTGCGATCAGCGCCGCGCCGCCGAGCATGAGCGCCGGCATCCACGGAGCGCGCCGCCGGCGTAGCGCATCGAGTGCGAGTGCGAACGCCGCCGCGAGCAGCAGCGCGTCGCCGGGTTCGAGCGGCCCGACGCGCACCGCGTTCCAGCTGATGGCGACGAGGCCGAGAACGAGGAATACGGACCCGACGAGTCGCGGGCCGCCCTTCACGGCCGCGCCGATGGTTGTCACGAGCAGCGCCGCGATGATCAGGACGAGCGTCATGAGGTCGTGCGCCGTCCGCGGCCGCGCAACGGTGCTCTCATCGAGCGGCATGATGCGGCCGGCTCCGCCCCCATCCCCGGGCGGTTGCAGCATCGCGACCGGGTTGCCGTCAGCTGAGGAGCTCCGGTTCCGCGGTGAGAACCGGTAGCGGCCGGGCGCTCGGGGCGCCCCGCTTCCGCGACAGGAAGAATTGATACGCGAAGACCGCGGTGCCCAGTGCCAGCGCGATCGCCTCGCCGATGACGGCGCCACGAGCGCCCGCGAGTGCCGCTCCGGCTGCCGTGCCGCCGATCACCGCGGCCGTCACGACCAGGCGCGCCCTCAGGCTGCGCCGCACGCTGGCAGCGGAGAGCAAGCCGAGGCGCCACGCCTCCGCTGAGCTGCCGAGCACACGACCGGCCGCAACAAACACGAGCAGCGGCGTGACGAGTGGCCAGGTGGCGCCGAACAGCGCCACGCCGACGCGTCCGGGGAGGAACGTGATGGCAACGCCGCACACCGCGGCCATGAGGATGAACCCGATCGCCGTCGCGTGCACCAGCCGGCGGCGCCGCTCCGGAGCCGCCGACACCAGCGACGGCAGCATCACGATGCGCGCCGCGTTCATCGTGATGTACAGCGGACCGAAGAGCGATTGCGCCGCCCGCACGGCCGCCACCGCGGCCAGACCGGCGATCGCGCCGATGCCGACAAGCGAAAGGTACATCGCCCCCTGGCCCGATAGCCGCTCCAGCAGGATGTAGCGCCAGAGATCGTGGTGCTGCCGCAGCCACGCAACCGCGCCCCGCATCTGGGGCATCACGTGCGCCTGCACGAGCCCGAAGGCTCCGGCGACGGCACCCGCTCCCGCCCAGGTCGCCACCACGGCCAGCAAGGACCGGGTGCCGGTGGTCTCCACCGCCACGAAGCCGATCAGCTGCAGCACGCCCCATGTGAGGTCGTTGAGAAACGCGCTGCGCTGCCGGCCCGCGGCGAAGAACGCAAACCGGATTGTGTCCTGCAGGAGCAGGCCGGGGGCGCAGAGTGCACCGAGCGCGAGCAGCGATCCGAGCGTGCCGCCCAGCGCGAGTGCTGCGCCAAAGAGGCCCAGCGAGCAGATGGCACCGAGCACGATCGCGCATGCGCTCGCCTCCGACAGACGCGTCCGCCACGTGGCCACTGCAACCGCTGTGTGCCGCACCACGAACGGCTCGGAGACGAGGCTCTCGTTGATGAAGGTGACGGTCGCGTAGCCGGCGGTGAAGATCGCGAACACGCCGAGCTCGGCCGGCCCCACCGAACGCGCGACCAGGACGAGAATCGCGAAGTTGGTCACGCTCGAGAGCACCTGATCGCCGGCACCCCAGCGCGCGCGTGCGGGGATGCGCATCTCAGTGCACCTCCGCGTGTGCACCGTGTCGGGAATCCGGGCACACAATGGAGCTGCGCAGCGCGCGCTGCCGTGGGCCCACGACCGCGCGCCAGTCGTACAGCGTGGCCGCGGCGTGGCGGCCGGCGTCCGCGATGGCCGCGGCGCGCCGGCGGTCGCGAGCGAGCGTCGCGATACCGGCTGCGGTGGCTTCGTCATCGGGCTCGACCACGACAGCTGCACCGGTGACGCCAAGGTCGGCAGCAATCGCCACCTGGTCCGAGATGACGACGGGCAGACCGGCGCGCAGCGCCTCGACCACCACCACCCCGAAGTTCTCATTGTCCGAAGCCAGCACGAAGGCATCGGCGCCGGCAAAGGCGTCCACCTTGTCCTGGCCGTCGACGAATCCGATGAAGTGGACGTGTGCGTCGATGCCGAGCCGCTCCACCTCGGCCTCGACGGTCGCCTCGTAGGCGGAGTCCCCGGAGCCGGCGATGACGAGCACCGCGTCGATAGCGTCGTCGCGCAGGCGCGCGAGCGCACGCAGCGTGCGGACGAGCCCCTTCTTGTAGTCGATGCGTGACATGAACAGCAGCACGAACGTGGCGGCGCCGACGTCGATTCGTGCGCGGAATGCGTCCCGGTCGCCCGTGCCGGGATCGTTCAGAATCGGCGGCGGCACGTTGAATCGCGGAGTTGGGGCCCCGAAAGAGTTCGCGTTTGCCATCTCGACCGGTGACGTGAACACGAGCGCGCGAGCGGGTCGCAGCAGCATGCGGTCGAAGAACGGCCCGAGCAGGCGCTTCAGCGCGCGGTGCTTGCGCAGGTCGAACGGGTCCAGCGAACCATGCGGGTGCACGATGAAGGGCACGTGCGACCTCCGCGCGGCGGACGCTGCGAGCAGGCTCGTGGCGCAGAAGACGCCATGAACCTCGAGAAGGTCGAAGTCGCGGGCATGGCGGTGCAACCAGCGGGCGAGCTGCATCGAATTGCCCAGGCGGCGCGGGAAGCTGGGGGCGAACCGGTGCACCGGCACGTCTTGTGGGTGCACCGCGGTGCTCGAGCCTGCTGCCCCGCCGCCGTCCAGCGTGGCGATCTCGCAAGGCGCGCCCAAAAACGTCAGCGTTGTGCAGAGGTCCGCGGTGGCACGCACGTCGCCGCCGTGCGTGGCGTCCATACTGGCGATGACGTGCAGGCACCGCACCTCCCGGGGCGTGGCATCGGAGACCGGAGGTGCCGCCTCCACCGTGTCACGACCGTCCGTCAGCTGCTGCACGCCGCCAACCATCTGACGTGCAGTTTTGTCGCCCATGGGTGACGCGGCCGTGAAGGGGCGGACGCGACTCGGACGCAGCATTCCTGTATATGCGCGGATTGCGTCTGGCCGTAGGGCTGCTGCCGCACAGCCGGCCGAAGATCTGGCTGCTGCGGCACGTGCTGGGCTGGCGAATCGACGCCGGCTGCTTCGTCGCGCCCATAGTCGCCGACGTGCGCCACGTGTCGCTGGGGCGCGGCGTGCGCATCGGCGCGGGCAACGTGTTCCGCAACCTCGACACGTTGTCGATGGGTCAGGGGTCGCACATCGGCCATTGGAACCTGATAACGGCGGCGCCGGGATTCGCCGGCGCTCCTGGCAACTGCAGCCTCACCATGGCGGACGAGGCCGCCATCACCTCGGCGCACTACCTCGACTGCTCGGGGTCGGTCACGATGGGGAGGTACGCGGCGATAGGCGGGCGCCGCTGCACGCTGATCACGCATCAGGCCGACTACCGCGAGGAGTGGCTCGTCGCGGAGCCGATTCGCATCGGCGAGTACGCGCTCGTGCAGTCCAACGTGTCGATCACGCCGGGGCGGACGATCGCCGACGGGGTCATCGTCGCCATGGGTGCCGTGGTGGCCAAGGACTGCGACCAGGCGCACACGCTGTACGCAGGCGTGCCGGCGGTGCCCAAGAAGCCGGTCGACGGCGGCTGGTTCACCCGTACGAACGGCCACCTGCCGGCGCGCGCAGGTGTGCGCCGATGACCACACGGGTCCTCAGCTCATCGCTGTATGTCGTGCGTAAGCTGAAGCTGGCACGGGTACGCCGGCGCGTGTTCCTGGAGCGCCTGACCGAACCGCTGCACCTCAACGCGATCGCGGCGCTGGTGTGGATGTTCGGTTCCTATCGCGACCGCATCGCCTTCGACCTTGTGGTGCGGCCGCAACACGCGTTCGGGATCCTGCGCGCGGCTGACGAGGCAAAGCGGCTGGGTCTGTCCACGGTCACGCTCGTCGAGTTCGGCGTCGCCAGCGGCGCCGGGTTGATGAACATGGCGTATATCGCCGAGCGCGTGACCCTCGAGACGGGAGTCGCGTTCAAACTCTTTGGATTCGACACCGGTGCGGGATGCCGGCACCGGTGGATTATCGCGATCACCCCGAGTACTACCAGGCCGGTGACTTTCAGATGGACGAGCGCGAGCTTCGTGCCGTGCTGCCCGCATCGGCGACCTTGGTCCTCGGTGACCTCCGAGACACCGTGCCGCGCTTTCTCGAGTAGCTGAGCCCCGAGGCGCCGATCGGTTTTGTCACGGTGGACGTCGACTACTACTGGTCGAGCCGCGCGCGCGCTGCGCATCCTCGGCGGTGACGCGCGTCACTACCTGCCGCTCACCACGGTGTACTTCGACGACATCCTGCTCGACAACCACAACAGCTGGGCGGGCCAGCTGCTCGCCATCCGCGAGTTCAACGAGCAGGGTGATACGCGCAAGCTGGAGCATCACCGCTTCCTGGCGCACCAGCGCGTGTTCCGCAACGCGCGGTGGCTGCAGCAGACATACTTCCTCCACGTGATGGACCACCCGGCGCGCGGCACCATGGTGACGGACAGAGGGTCCCAGCGCCACCTGGAGAACGCGTACCTGGGGACATCGCGCCGCCGCGAGCAGCTGTAGCGCTGCACAGCGTTCCGCCGGGGTGCGCACCGTTACCGGGGCGTGATCGCCGTCCGGGTGTGGTGGTGGTACTCAATCAGTCGCGATGTGGCGCAGCCTCCTCAAGACCGTCGCCCGCCGTGCGGGGTACGACATCGTCCGGCGGCCGGCTGACATCGATCCGGCGGTGCTCGTGACCGTCAGCGCGGTTCGTTCCTACACGCGCACCACCGCGGCACGTGTTGTCGCGCTGTGCGAGGCGGTGAAGTATCTCTGCGACGCCGGCATCGACGGTGACATCGTCGAATGTGGCGTCTGGCGCGGTGGCAGTATGCTGGCCGCTGCGCGCACGCTGGTCGAGAACGGCGACCGCACTCGAACGCTGTGGCTGTATGACACCTACGAGGGGATGCCGGACCCCACCGCTGTCGACCGTCGTGCGGTCGACGGTGCGCATGCCAGCACGCTGCTCGCCGATGAGCGCCGCCGCGATCAGGTACTGGCTGCGGCCGGCCTGCCCGCGGTTGAGCGGACGATGGGGCTATCCGGCTATCCCTCCGAACAGATAATGTATGTCGCGGGGCGCGTCGAGGACACGATCCCGCGCACCGTCCCGGCGTCGATCGCTCTGCTCCGCCTCGACACCGACTGGTACGAGTCGACGCGCCACGAGCTCGAGCACCTGGTGCCGCTCATGACACCGGGGGCGGTGCTCATCGTCGATGACTACGGCCACTGGGAGGGGTCGCGCCGTGCCGTTGACGAATTCATGCACGCGACCCGTCCACCGATCCTGCTGCACCGCATTGACTACGCGGCACGCATCGGCATTCTCGCAGCGCCGCTTCGCAGCACGACCTCGATGCGCGCCATCGAGCCTGCGCTGCCCCGTCGCTGATCAGCTCACGAGGCGTTCTGAGATCACGCCGAACCAGGCAGCCCGATCACGATGAATCGCGGTGTGTGCGAATCGTACGAGGAGCAGGTGAGCAGCGTGATCTCGTCGTACGCGGTGGGCTGCACCACGGTGAGGTCGTTGTAGGGCACGTACTCCAGTGCCGCGACGTGGTACTGCACAACGCTGCCGTCGGCGCGGACCGCGGTGATGGCGTCACCCTTGTGCAGCTGGTAGAGGCCCTGGAACATCCCCGGCCGCGCGTGTGCATAGAAGAGCGCGTTGCTGCCGCCACCCGGCTGGTCGGTGCCGGGGTAGTGCACCGCGAGGTTGAGCGGGACCGTGACACCGTCACCCTGTACCACCGAGAGGTCGATGCCGCCCGCGGGCGCTTGCAGCCGGACGGTCAACGGAATGCCGGGAGCGGCAGGGGCGGTCACCGGATGGAGCCCGCGCGGTGTCAGCGCCAGCGGCGGGCTGGAGGCGTCCGCATGCGTCTCGACGCGTGGGCCGCTGACCAGCAGGGCGAGCGCTGCCGCGCCGCCCGCCGCCGCAAGCACCATCCCCAGCGCCACTGCGATACGGAGCTTCGATGCCGAGGCCAGCCGCCGCACCGGGCGCGTCAGCCGGCTTCGGAGGCTTCGCTTGCGGCGGACCCGGGGACGTTGGGCGGTGCTCACGCGTTCACCCCGCCGACCATGTGCGGTCGGTGGAGAGCGACGCAGACCATCGCTCCACGCGACCACTCGGCATGTGCACGGCGACGCTCACCGGCCAGTCGAGTGCGTTGACCTGCTTCACCCAGGTGAGCTGGTAGCGCTCCGGGTTCACACTGACGTCGGCGAAGGGACCGGCGTACGTGAGGGTGATCTGTTCGGTCGCACCGACCGGGACCACGAACCAGATCCCGATCGCCTGCTGCTCGAACTGGTAGGTCACGCTGTCCGGTGCGATCTGCGCCGGCACCGCCCCGTCGATGCTCGTGCTGACGCTCTGCAGCTGCGCGGTCTCCGGGACCAGCACGCGCACGTAATCGCGGTACTGACCTCCGGACCCGGGCAGCAGCGCCTTGTCGGCGGGGTTGGTGACCACCGGGTTGGAGTACGTCAGCGTGAGCCGGTCGGCCGCACTGCCATCCGGATTCACGTGCACGTCCAGCGCGTACGTCCGCTGCACGAAGAGATCGGCCTTGCTGCCGGACAGGTTGGCGTCGTCGACCATCACCGAATCGGAGCTTGCGGGCTGCACGGCGCCGCCGACTCCGGCGCCGTCCACCAATCGCTCCAGGCCGGGCTGATGGAAGTACGCCACCACATGCTTCTCCAGCGCCGCGCGCTGCAGTGACGACACCAGCGCCGGCAGCTGCGCCACCGGCGTCTGCAGCACCCGTTGGGTGACCGCCTGCCCGAAGGGAGCGAGAAACGCCTTACCCGGGTCACCCGGGCGGGCGTGGTTGGTGATGTAGTTGAGCTCCTGCAGTGCGTTCCGCGCCGTGATCACCTGCGGATACGGCGCCACCTGCACCGGGCCGAGCAGCTGCAGCAGGTACTCGATCGCGACCGGGTCGACGCTGATCTCACCGTCGACGGTCAGGCCGGTGTCGGCAGTGAAGAACTGCTCCACCTGCGCCATCGCCGTGGGGAAGTCGGGGGACCAGTTGGCGTCCTCGAGACCCCACGGCTGGCCGTGGAAGAGATACGTGTCGAGCGGGCCGGGGACCGGGACGGCTGCCGCCGGCGGTGGGTAGCTCGACGAGTCGAGGAACTGCAGACCGGTGAGGCGACCGTCTTTGAAAGCCACGACGCCGACGGCGCCGATGTAGCCACCGCTGGGCCGTTCCTCTCCGGGGTTCTCGAGCAGCACCACGTAACGATGCGTGCCTGGTCCGATCGCCTGGGGCAGCGCGTCGAGCATGGTCAGCGCCGGACCGGCGCCCGCGGTGATCGCCGCACCGTCGTGGAGCAGGGTCTCGCGCGCGCTTTCCAGAGGTCCGATCAGCGCCGTGCGCGGCACCAGACCGAGTGCCGCTTCGAACGCGCGGAGGTCGGCCTGTGCGCGCTGAATCGACCCGCGCTGCTGATCCGCGAGGGTGACGATGCGCGGCAGCGGCGACGTTGAACCCGCGGCTCCCGACGTTGCGACGACCCGCTGCGCCAGCTGGACCAGGTCCACTGCGAAAGCGGTCCCTGTGCTTCCGGCGGTGCGCAGCGCGCCGGCGCCCTTGACCTGGTCCGAGAGCCACGGCAGGTGCATCGCGATCTGCGCGATCCATCCGCTGGAGATCAGCTGCGAGCGCGCGCCGAAGTCCAGCGCTGCCTCGTGCAGGTCCTGCTGCGCTGCAGCGATGCGCGAGGCATCGAGGTGGGCGAGGTCGGCGGCGAGCAGCTGCTGCGCGGCCTGCACGCGGTCGCGCCCGTCGCGCAGCGCGAGCGCGGCGGCCGCGTATCGGTACCCCTCGAAGCCGAGCAGCACGAGCAGCGCCACGCCTCCACCGAGCAGCCACCAGCGCCATCGGAAGCGGGGGCGCGGCTTGCGGCGACGCACGCGAACGAGGAGCGGCGTTTCCTCCGCCGGCGCAGACGCGGCCGGCGCACTCATCGGAGCAAGCCCACGCAGCGGCGTGTCAGCCACGTCGGCAGCACGCCTGCATCTTCTGGCCGTGCGGCGACGCCTCGCCGCGAGGTTACGAGGCCGTGACGGGCACGTCGATGCGCTCGACGCCGGCGCCGGCGGGCGGTATCACGTCGAACGACGAGATGATGATTGCGCGTAGGCCGGTCACGCGCCGGCGTGTTGACGCCGTCGAGATCGTGCCCGGGCTGTGGGTGGGCTCAGCGCCGTCCGCGGGCCAGTCAGCGACGCTGGTCGAGCGCGGCGTCGACGCCGTCCTCGACCTCCGCGCCGAGGATGATGCGAAGCCGCTCGTCTGGCCGGACGGTGTGATCGTGGCGAACGCCGAGCTCCGCGACCACGGAACACCGACGGTCGCGCAGCTGCGCGGTGCGGCCGCCATGGTCAAGGCGTTGGTGGGCAATGGGCGCACCGTGCTCGTGCACTGCCACGCCGGCGTCGAGCGGGCGCCGATGGTCGCCTGCGCCGTGCTCGTGCTGCAGGGATGGAGCCTGGAGGACGCGTACCGCCGCGTGAGCGAGCGCCGGCCGCAGGCGCTGCCCACCGACGGACAGCTGGCCGCGCTCAGAGCGCTCGCTGCTCAGCCGGCCGAGCGATAGCCGTCAGCCGCGCGGTGGCAAGGCCTGCACCGCCCAGCTGTTGCCGTCGGGATCGCTGAAGTAGATGAACGAGCCCCACGCCTGCTCGTCGACCTCACCGACATCGAGCCCGCGGTCCAGCAGCTCCTGACGCGCGGCTTGCGCGTCCGCCACCACCATCTGGAGGCCCTTCACCGTGCCCGGAGGCGCCGTGGTGAGGCCCTCGCCGAACGCTATCGAGCAGGCCGAGCCGGGGGGCGTCAGCTGCACAAAGCGGAGGTCGTCGCTGACCCGCTGATCGTGGTCGGCGTGGAACCCGATCTTGTCGACGTAGAACGCTTTGGCGCGGTCGACGTCGGTCACGGGCAGGATGACGAGCTCGAGCTTCCAGTCCATCTCACACCTCAGAATCCGCCGGTTCCGCGAGTCACTCTAGCGAGCCGCGCGCAGGCCGCGCACTCGTCAGCGGCGCACGGCCTCGCGAACCGGCGCCGGCGTGGCCGACTTGCTCCAGCCCCGATGCCCGGCGATGCAGTCCGGGCAAAGCCGTACAAGCGTGCGGCGCCGGGACAGTGCGGTCTGGCACCGCGGGCAGCTGCGAACCTCGGACACGCTGCTCACGTGCACCCGCTTGGCGTTCGAAGGGCGGCCGCAATGCGCGCAGGTGCGGCGGTGCCGCGCGAACAGCAGGGCCAGCAGCAGCAGTGCCACGAGCGGGACCGGCGCCAGCAACCACAGCAGCGGGTTGATTCCAGACGCGGCGTGCCCGCGCTGTGACGGTTGCGGCACCTGGGCCTGCGAGGGCGCAACGGTGAGCGTCCGCTGGAAGTGCTGCTCGTGGCCGCTGGGCCCGAAGTCGATGACGACGCTGTAGTTGCCCGGCTGCAGCACGAGCGCATCCAGGGGAATGGGGTAGACCAGTGTCGTGTGTGGCACGAACGTGTCCATCTGGCGATCGATCTGCAGCAGCGCGCGGCCGCGCGAGTCCAGCACCCGCACATCAACGAAGGGTTTGACCAGCACGTCGCCGAAGTACTGCAGCGGGATGTTCAGGACCTGCCGCGTCCTGTTCTCCACCGTGATGTACGGCGTGCCCACGGTGACCCCCTCGATCTTCGCTGCGCCGGCGACGTGCACCACCACCGCGATCGTTGTGCGGGTCGTCACGCTGAGGCCGAACTGCCCGCCCGAGCGCGAGGCGACGGGATTCTCCGCGGACACCGAGCCCACCCAGTCACCGGGGGATGCCGTCGAGGGCACCGTGACTGCCACCCCCACCGTCGTGCCCTGCCCGGCTGCCAGCTGCACCGCCGATTGACTGAGGGTGATCCAGGTCCCCGCGCCGTACTCGCCGTTTCCCGACGGACCGTCCGGGAACGGATGCTGCTGGTCCGCGTACACCACGCCGGTGGCCTGCGAGGTGAGACCGTCGGCGGCGAAGATGTTGAACGTTGCCGCCCCGGGGCCGGCGTTCACCACGGTCACCGAGTCCGTGATCGTCTGCCCCGGCGCCGCGTCGTACTCCATGTAGCCGTGGGCAAAGGGGTGTGACGTGCGCATCAGCGCTGACGCGCTGGGGTTGGCGGCGCCCGCCGTTGCGGGGACTGCCAGCGCGAGCGCGGCTGCGGCGAGGGCGGTGGTTGCCTTCAGGAAGCGCGCACGTTCGGCCATCACGGACGGATCACCGTAGGCACGCTGCGCGCGATCCGATCCGGCGCGCGACGGGACCGTTGCAGGGCGTCCACTGCCGAGGCGCAGAAAAGAAATGGGAGCCCTGTGCGATGCAGAGCTCCCGATGAGCAGGCGCCGGAGGACGAGTCAGGGGCCGCTCACGATGTTGTATTGCACGCTCGCGGTGTAGCTCGCCTGCCACACGTTGTTCGGGTCCCACGTTATGGTGGCGCCGCCCGCCACGCTGAAGGAACCGATGCCGGTGCCGGCCGCGGCGCTGACGAACTTGATCGGCGTCGCCGAGAAGGTCGACGGTCCGCCCGCGGTCACGGTGGTGCCGTTGTTGATGAACGCGGGGAGGTTGCTGCCGCCCTGCGTGGTCCCCGCGGCGCTCACCGTCGCCTGAGCCGTGTCAAGCGCCAGTGCCGTGGTGGGCAGGATGCCGAACTTCACCTGGTACGTCGCGTTCTGCGGGTACGCGGTGAGCGCGGCGAACTTGATCGTCATGCCGTTCACCAGCGTCGTGGCGCTGCCCTTGGTGGCGGTGGCGGTTCCGTTGGTGACGGTGCCGTTCTCAGAGTCGCTGTACGAGATGGTCAGCGTGGTTGCCAGAATCGTGTCCAGCGCCTGGGTGACGGTGACCGTGATCGACCCGGCACCGGCGGTGCCGGTGTAGGCGCCGCTGGCCGTGGTGGCGAGTGCGGTCGTGGTGCCCGACGTCTGCGACCAGGTGCCCTGATCGATGAACTGCGTCACCGCCAGGTTGCCGTTCCAGCCGGCGCCGCTGCCCGTGGTGTCGGCCCAGGTGGCCGTGTTCAGCGGTGTCGACACCGTGCCGTTGCTCGCCGGCGTGCTCGCCGTCGTGTACGCGCCCATCCCCGAGATGCTGAGCCCGCCGCCGCCGAGCAGGAGCGTGGCGGTCGACTGCGTGGCTGCGTGCGCCCCCAGCGGAATGGACGCTGCCGCGGCCAGCGCGAGAACGGCTCCGCCGGTCAGTAGCCGCCGCCGCCCCCAGAACACGCCGCCCAGGCTTCTGTCCATGCGCTGGACCCTCCGAAAAGCGCTCCCGCTGATTCCAAATGCTTTGCGGACCCCACCCCTGGGGCAGCTGCCGTTGGGAGCAGGGCGTAAGACTACGGTCGTACGAACGGCGCAAACGCGTCGATCAACGCTCCGCGACCCTGCCTTTACGCGGCGGTGCGCAAACCGTGCGATCCGGTGCCGGAGCTGGCCACGCGCTCGTGGCGATACAACGGAAACGTGACATGGCCCGGCGCAGCGCTAGATCCCATAACTTCTAGTCAAGCCTCCGCGGGGGTTGAGGTCGTCTTTTCGCGGCGACTTCCATGCGCCGCGTCGAAGGGTTCACCGCCGCGCCAGACGCCCCACACGAGGGAGAGCGCCTTGCTCATGCAGTGCCC
>DASUWI010000138.1:0-31341 GCA_036378495.1 Candidatus Dormiibacterota bacterium | reverse complement strand
GATCATCATATTGTCGTAAGCGGTGCGCAACTTCGCTGTGCAGCGGCGCGGCGACCGCGCTGGCGGTTTGCTTTAGGACGACGCCGCTCGATGCAGGCATCACGCTCATGAGCACGTTCCGTGTGGTGGTCAGCGGGGGACTCGAACCCTCGACCTCGCGGATGTGAACCGCGCGCTCTAACCAGCTGAGCTAGCTGACCACACACGGGGGCTCCGCCCCCGTGGACCCCCGAAATTCTACGGGCCTCTGCCGCCGTGGAACCCCGAAATTCTACGAGGCTCCGCCCCCGTGGACCCCGGAACGACCACGAGGGCTCCGCCCGTCATTCACCGATCGATTCGTTGTACGCGGCCTCGTCCATCAGCTGCGCTGCCTCATCGCCGGCGGCCTCGAGGCGCAGCATCCAGCCCGCGCCGTAGGGATCGTTGTTCACCAGCTCGGGCTGGTCCTCCAGTGCGGCGTTCACCGCGGCAACGGTGCCGCCCACCGGGGCATAGAGATCGCTGGCGGCCTTCACGGACTCGATGGCGCCGAACTTCTCGCCGGCGCCCAGCGCCGCGCCCACCGCGGGCAGCTCGACGAAGATCACGTCGCCCAGCTGCGCCTGCGCGTGGTCGCTGATACCGACGGTGGCCCCGCCGTTCTCGAGGCGCACCCACTCGTGCGTGGCGGTGAAGCGATAGGAGGAGAGGTCGGCCATTGGTCAGTCTCCCGTGGGTCGCCGGTAGAAGGGGAGGGGCACCCGCTCGGCGGAGACGGCGCTGCCTCTGATGGTGACGCTCAGCCGCGCGCCGGCAGCGACGGTGGGCTCGATCGACGCCATCGCGATGCCGTATCCGAGTGTGAAGCTGAAGCCACCACTGGTGACGTGACCGACGGCGTTCCCATCGGCGCACACCTCGTTCCCGTGGCGCGGGATGGCGCGCGGCGGCAGTGCCAGGCCGATGAGTCGGCGCGGTGGATGCTTCGGGTCGATGGCTCGCAGCGCCTCGCTGCCCACGAATGCGCCCTTGTCGAGCTTGACCGTCCAGCCCAGGCCGCAGCTGTAGGGATCCGTGTCCTCGTCCATATCCTGCCCGTAGAGGCGCAGGCCGGCCTCCAGCCGCAGTGTGTCGCGTGCGCCGAGGCCACACGGCAGCATCCCCTGCTCGCCACCGGCGTCGAGCAGGGCATCCCACAGCACGGAGGACTCGGTGGCGTCGACGTAGAGCTCGAACCCGTCCTCCCCCGTGTACCCGGTGCGGGCAACTGTCGCCGCCACACCGGCGATGGACGTGTCAGCGAAGTGAAAGTGCGCGATGTCCTGGAGAGAGATCGTCGTCAATCGCTGCACGATGCCCAGTGCACGCGGCCCCTGCACCGCGAGCAGCGCAATGTCATCACTCTCATCGGCGATCTCCGCGCCGCCGTGCGCACGCATCCACGCCACGTCCTTGGCGCGGCACGCGGCGTTGACGACGACGAGATAGCCATCGGCTCTGCGATACGCGACGACGTCGTCGACGATGCCGCCCCGCTCGCTGCACATCACGCTGTACAGCGCCGCTCCGGCGCTGATCTTCGCGGTGTCGTTGGTGAGCAACGCCTGGGTTGCGGAGTCGGCGCCGGCCCCGGTGATGCGCACCTCGCCCATGTGTGAGAGGTCGAACAGTCCCGCGCGGGTGCGCACCGCCACGTGCTCGTCGCGAATCGATGTGTACTGCAGCGGCATGGCGAAACCGGCGAACTCAACTATGCGCGCCCCCGCTGCCACATGCCTGTCGTACAGCGGCGTCCGCGCGAGCATGGCGGGGCGAGTGTAGTACGGTCTCCTTTCTCCGGAGTGGTGATCCTCATCGTCTTCGCCGCCGTGGCGGTGGTTCTCGTTCTTGGGGCGGCAGCGTTCGCAGTTGCGTTTCGCCGCCGTGTCCTCGGCCTGTCACTGCCGCGCACTCGCGGGACGCTCGCCGTAGCGGGCATCGCCGCGCCGGTCACCGTCGAGCGCGACCAGCACGGCGTTCCGCACATCGACGCCTCATCCATGCCGGACGCGGCGTTCGCCATGGGAGTGGCGCACGCGCAGGACCGGCTCTGGCAGATGGAGTTCAGCCGGCGGGTGGCGGCCGGCCGCGTCAGCGAGTTCGCCGGCGACGAGGGCCTGGCCGTGGACCACTTCATGCGCCGCCTCGGGCTGATGCGAGTTGCCGGCGAGGAGGCCCGTCGCGCCACGGGCGACGCCCAGCTCATGCTTGAGGCGTACGCCGCCGGCGTCAACGCGGTCATCGAGTCCGGCCGGCGGCCGCCCCTGGAGTTCCGGCTCCTGGACATGGAGCCGGAGCCCTGGCTGCCGGCACACAGCCTCGGGGTGGTCAAGCTGCTGGCGCTCGGCTTCGGCATGAACTGGGACACCGAGCTGCAGCGGATGCGGCTGCTGCGCGCGCTCGGGCCTGAAAGCGCCGCACTGCTCGACATCGTTTACCCGGAGACCCACCCCACCACCCTCGCCTCAGACGACTGGGAGGGCTGGTCGCGCAATGGCCACAACGGCGCCAACGGCGCGCTCAGCGGCTTCGCGGAGGCTGCGCGGTGGATCCCGTCGATGCGCGGAGGCAGCAACGCCTGGGTGGTGTCGGGAGCCCGTACCAGCACCGGGCGCCCGCTGCTCGCCAATGACCCGCATATGGCGCCCAGCGTTCCCGCTGTGTGGTACGCGGCTCACGTGCGCGCCGGCTCGGACTTCGAGTCGACGGGGGTGGCGCCGCCCGGAGTGCCCTTCCCGCTGATCGGGCACAACCGGCGGTGTGCGTGGGGGCTCACCAACTCGTTCGCCGACTGCCAGGACCTGGTGGTCGAGGAGTTCGACGGCCCGGTGGCGCGGCAATTTCGCACGCCGGGCGGGTTCGAGCCCACCCGCATCCTCCGTGAGCTGATCCACGTCCGCGGCCGCTCAGACGATCTCGAGGAGGTGGTGATCACTCGCCACGGCCCCGTGGTCGAGCGCCTCGATGACGTCGAGGGCAACGTCTGGCGCGGGCTGGCGCTGCAGTGGACGGCACTCCTCCCGGGCACCTTCGGCGACGGCCTGCTCCAGCTGCAGCGCGCCGCGGACTGGTCATCCTTCCGAGCAGCGCTCGCCGCGATCGACGCGCCCTCGCACAACGCGGTGTACGCGGACGTCGACGGGCACATAGGGTTCGCAGTCGGGGGGCGCATTCCGGTCCGGCGGCAGCGGCCCTCCGGGATGCCCACGCCGGGATGGGACGACCAGGCGCTCTGGGAGCGCTTCCTCGAGCCCGATGAGCTGCCGTCGATCCTCGACCCGCCGGAGGGCCGCATCGTCACGGCGAACAACCGCGTTCTCGACGGCCACGACGAGACGTACATCGCCTCCGACTACATGAACGGATATCGGGCCGCGCGCATCGAGGAGATGCTCGAGGCCGCGGAGCTCGATCCGGACCTCGTCACGCGCATGCAGATGGACCTGCTCAACCTGCCGGCGCGTCAGGTGGTGAAGCTGCTCCGCGGCGTCACCTGCGGGACGGCAGCGGCGGAGCGTCTGCGACGCCGCCTCGCAGCCTGGGACGGCACCATGACGCCGTCGAGCATCGAGCCCACGATCTACGAGGCCTTCACGCGCCGGCTCGCGGAACACGCGCTGCGCCCGCTGTGCGGTGACGACTGGGTCACCGCGGCCGGATACGACCTCGACCACCCCCTCTTCGACTACCCGGCTAACCTGGTCAGCCGCATGACACCGGAACTGCTGTCGCGCTGGCAGAAGGGCGACACCGGCCTGCTTCGTGGCGGGACATGGGCGCAGACTGCCAGCGATGCCCTGGACGACACCTGGCGCGACCTCGCCGGCAGGCTCGGCCGGAGTCCCCGGCGCTGGCGCTGGGGCCGGGCCCACGCGCTGCCGCTGGAGCACCCCTTCAGCCGGCGTCGGTCGCTCGGCGCGTTCTTCCGCCGCCGCACGCTGCGCGTCGGTGGGGCGCCCGACACGGTGATGGCGACGTCATACGTGCCCGGCGAGGACCTCCGCACTCGACTGGCCGCGCCCACCTGGCGGCAGGTGCTGGACGTGGGAAATTGGGACGCGTGCACCGGCGTGCTGCTCCCGGGACAGTCGGGACAGCCTGGCTCGGCGCACTACGACGACCTCATCCAGCGCTGGTCGGCCAACCGGCAGTTCCGCCTTCACTGGACGCAGGACCAGGTGCGGCGCCAGTCCCGCGCCACGCTGACGCTCACGCCGGCCGCCGTCTCGGGCCGCACGGACCAGGCGAGAGCGGCATGAGACGCCGGCGCGCGCTTGCCGTGGCGCTCACGGCCGCAGTGGCCGCGGTGGCGCTGGCGATCATCGCCGGCGGGCTGGGCGCCTCCAGGACGGCGCTCGCGGACGTCACGCCCCGGCCCGGCCGCGCGCAGACGCCTCCACCCGGATTCACGATCCCGCCGATCCTGCAGTTCACGCTGCCTCCCGATCTGCAGAGCCCGGACACCGGCAAGCAGCCGGACGTGCCCACCCCGGTCGCCACCCCCCCGCCGACACCGCCGCCCACAGAGACGCCGCTGCCGACGACACAGCCGGTGCCAACCGGGCCCGCGGTCGGCACCGAGGTGACCCCGCCGGGGCTGGTCAGCGTGCCGGTCGCCACGGTGGGACCGGCGCCTCAGCCAGGTGCGTCCGACGTGACCTTCGTCATCCTGATCGTGATCATCGGCCTGTCTCTCCTGGCGATCGGCGCCTTCGTGCTCGCGCTCGCCGTGCAGTGAGGTCGGGGCGGCGCGCCCAGGCGGGCCTGGTGCGCGGCTGCTGCCTGCTGGTCGGCGCCACCGTCGTCGTGGCCGGACTCCTCGCCTTCGTCGCCGATCGTGGTTTCGCTGCGCCCGACCTGGGTTCGGCGCCGCAGGGCCCGGATCACGGCGACAGCCAGACGGCGATCGCGGTCAGCCTGGGTGCACAGGTGGTGCTGGCGATGGTCACGCAGCCGCACGTGGTGTTCACGCTCAGCGAGCACGACCTGACCGTCCTCGCCCAAGCGCATCCGCCGTCTGGTGTGACGGGGCTGACGGCCAGGGTGCGCAACGGACTCGTCGTCGTCAGCGGGCAGCATCCATTCGGCCCGTTCACGGTGACCCCGGTGGCGCGCGTCTCGGTGGCAGTCGACACCCGGCAGTCGCCACCCGATCTGAGCTCGAAGGTCGTCGAGCTCGACATCGGCCAGCTGGGGCTCCCGGGCTTCATCCAGGATCGGATCCTGGGCAGCTTCGCGGGCACCATCGACCTCGACCGCCTCTTCGGTGGCTCGCCGGCCCTGCAGGCACTCCGCGCCAGCCTCGAGTGCGTCGCGGTCGCCCCCGATGGGCTGCACGTCGGGGTGCATCGCCCAGGGGTCGACCCGGATACGGGCGTCTGCGGGTCCTGACTCAGTCGCGTCAAGCGGCGTGCCGCGCGCGGTCACGGCCTAGGCTTGACAGGTGCGGCGACGGGTCTGCTGCGGTGTGGCGCTGCTCTGCGCCGCGTGCGCGCCCGTCGCGCCGGTCACGCACCCCTCCCCGCGTGCCGGCGCGTCCGTCTCTGCGCCCGCGATCGGCGCGACCATCACCACCGCGCAGGCGCAGACGTACGCCAACAACTACTCGGCCGCAGACGCCACCTACGTCGATCTGACCACGCGGGTGCCCGGCTCGGCGCAGGCCCACGCCGACTTCGCGCTCTTCCTCGAGTACCGCGGCTATCCCAGCGATGCCGCCGCCGAGGCCACTCGAGCGGTGGCACTCGACGCTCACAGCGCGGTGGCCGAGGCGGTGCTGTGCAGGGTGCGTGACTGGGCGGGCGACCTCAGCGGCGCGCTGACGGCCGGCCGCTCCGCCGTGTCGCTGAACGCCGCGGAGCCTCTGGCCCGCCTGTTCCTCTCGGAGGCGCTCGCCGACTCCGGCGACCTGGCGGGGTCGAAGGCGCAGATCGAGGCGGCCACGTCGCTGATCGCAACCCATCCGACGGCATACCTGCAGGCTGAGCTGCAGCGCGAGAACGGCGAGCTCGCCGCCGACAGCGGCCGTCTGGCGGACCAGGCGGCTGCGCTGCTTCCGACCGTCACGCTGCAGCCCGGCTGGCTGTACCGCAGCGAGGAGCTGGCCGGCGCGCAGGCGTACGCCGGCCAGGTGGGCGCCGCGGTGCACACGCTCGAGACCGCCGCGGCGACGCTGCCCGGCGACATCGACGCGCTGAAGGGGCTCGGCAACGAGGCCGTGTTCGTCGGCGACAGCGGGCTGACGCGCACGGTGTGGCAGAAGGCGCTGGAGGTGGCGCCGCAGGATGCCACCACCCTGGACATGCAGGGCGAGGTCCAAGTTGCGGTCAATCACGACATCAACGCGGCGGTGGTGGCGCTGCAGCACGCGCTCACCGTGCACCCCGATGACGAGGTGGCGGCCGCCTACCTGACCGGCCTGGCTCGGTTCGTGCAGGGCCAGCCCGCGCTGGCGGCCAGCGAGATCGACTCCGCGCTGCAGCCGGACGTGGTCCCCGGAGCGGTGCACCCTCCGCCACGCCCCGACCCGGCAGGGACGCTGGCCACCGACGCCGCGCACGCGCTCGCCGCCGTCAATGCTGCGCGGGCCCAGGCCGGTCTCCCGCCCGTGACCCTCGACCAGCGGCTGAGCGACAGCGCCACGTCGCACTCGTTCTACTGGCTGTTCAACAACCTCGCACCGACGTCGGAAGGACTGGGCATACACCAGGAGGCCGCAGGCCTTCCCGGCTTCAGCGGAGCCACGCTTGCCGACCGAGACCACGGAGCGTTCGGCTATCCGGGACAGCGGCTGGCCGAGGACATCACCCACCGCGACTCACCGGTCGCGGCGGTGGGCGACTGGGTGGACAGCGTGTTCCATCGCTTTCCGATCCTGCGTCCCGACCTTGTCGCGATCGGATTCGGCGAAGCCAAGGTCGGCGCCGTCACGATGCAGGACATGGAGTTCGGGTACGGCAACACCGGCACCACCGGTCCCGTGCTCTACCCCGGCGCCGGCCAGTCGTCAGTTCCAGTCAGGTTTGTCGACAACGAGCTTCCCGATCCCGTCCCGCAGGGAAAGCAGCGCACCACCGGCTATCCGGTGACGGTGACCTTCGCCTTCGACGAGACGGTCTCGATGTCGGGTTTCACGCTGGCCGGGCCGGACGGCGTGCCGCTCGATGCGTACGTGATGCCTCCATCGCAGGCAAGCGAGAACTCGGCCTGGTTGCTGCCGTCCGTCCCGCTGCGCGCGGCGACCGCGTACACGGCGCACATCACCGGCGCGGCCGGCGGACGGCCGTTCGACACGAGGTGGACCTTCACAACGGCACCCTGACCGCCCCGGGGCCGGTGATCGTGCCGAGGAGCGCCGCGTGGCTCTGCACCTGGGGGAAGTTCCCGAGCGGCCCGCCGCTCTGTGGATCGCGGACCTCACCGAACAGCCCGAGCGGGCTCGAGGCTGATACCGCAGCCTCCAGCCAGCGCGTGCCATCCCGTCCCGCCTCGGCTTCGGCCGTCGACATCCAGAAGGTGGGGAAGACAAACGGCGCACATGGATCCGCGAGCAGGTCACGGCTGCCGCGGTAACGCTGCAGCAGGCCGGAGTCGTCGAGCTCGCGGGCGATGAGATCGAGCGTGGCCGCAGCCTCGGGTGCAGCGGGATCGAGAAACCCGTTCTGCACCGCCAGTGTGAGCGCCGCGTCCGCTCCGCCCCCGGTCGGATGCAGCTGCAGTGCGGCTCCGCCGGCGGGCAGCACCGCTGCGCGAATGTTCTCGGCCAGCCCCTGCCAGGCGGGTGCGTCGCCACGCGCGAGCCCGCGGCCGGCGAGGCGGGCAGCGCGCTCAAGTCCGAGCCACGCCATCACGCGGGAGTGGGTGTACTGACGCGGCGCACCCCGGATCTCCCAGATGCCGTGGTCGGGCGCGTCCCACCTGCCCGCGATCCACGCAGCGAGGGGCTGCACGGCGGCCGCCAGAGACCCGGGGAGCGCGTCAGCACGGGCGAGTGCGAACGCAAATTCGAGCACCTCGCCGGCCACGTCGAGCTGGAGCTGGTCCGCGGCTGCGTTGCCGAAGCGAACAGGCCGTGCCCCGCGATACCCGGCGAGGCCGGGGTCGGTGCGTTCCGCAGGCGCCGCCGTGCCGTCCACCCGCACGAGGGGACGGACGCCGTCCTCGGCGACCACGCCGCCGATGAACTCGCCCAGCGCGTGGGCGGTATCCACCAGCCCCAGCCGCAGCATCGCCCCGCCCGCGAGCGCCGCGTCGCGCAGCCAGCAGTATCGGTAGTCCCAGCACCGCGCCGACCGCGGCCACTGGGGCAGCGAGGTCGTGGGCGCGGCGACGATGCCGCCGCCCTCGTACCGGAGGCCGCTGAGCACGGCCGCCGACACGGCGACCAGCTCGCGACAGCGATCGTGACCCAGGACGCGGACCGCGTCCGCGCGCAGCGCGGCGGTGTGCGCCGGCGCGACGCGTGCGCGCCACCGGCGAACGGTCCGTTCGATCGTCTCGGTGGCTGCGGTCGGGAGCGGCGCGCCGGCGCCGGCGAGCATCACGTGCTCCGTTCTGCCGGGCGCCACGCTGAAACGGCAGACGCCACCCTCGGCGTTCAACGACCAGCGGGCGGGGGCGGCCACCTGTGCTCGCGCCGGTTCACCCACGACGAGCAGCTCGTCGCGCAGCTGCAGACCGTGCGGCGCATTCGGGATCGCCGGCCGCACGCGCACCTGGACGATCACGGCGCCACCGTCGGAGCGCATCGCACGCAGCAGCGTCGGATGCTCCTCGAGCAGCAGGGCCTCGTCGACGGTGAGCCGCGCCGCTCCCTGCCGCCACACGGTGCGCAGCACGAGCGAGTCGCGGACGTAGGCCCGCGACTCGAGGCTGGCAGCCCCGGCCGGTCGCAGCGAGAACTCGCCGCCGTCGGTGTCGTCGAGGATGGGCATGAACAACGGCGGCGAGTCGAATCGCGGCCAGCAGCACCATGCGACGCCGCCGCCGGGATCGATCAGCGCGGCGGTTCGTGAGTCCGCGAGCAGCGCGTGCTCGCCGATCGCGTGTTGCACCGACCGCAGAGTATGGCTGCCGCGGCGGCGCGCTCCGGCGCCCTGGCTACGGCAGCGGAATCGTGTTGGCGATCTGGGCGATCTTCTCGGCCCAGTACGGATCGGTGGCGTAGTCGACGTTCATGCCGCGCAGCGTGGGGCCGTGGTAGTAGCGGCCGTTCGGTGACAGGTAGTTGACCGCGATGAACTGCCCGACGTACTGGATGCACGCGGGGAAGCTCGCGAACGTGCTGGCGTCGCGGTACGGGTTGGCGTCGTCGGCGTTGAACCCGAACAGGTTGTGCTTGTCCTGCGCGATCGCGCTCGTCCCCCAGTCGGACTCGAGGATCGCGTGCGCCACGAAGTACCGCGCACTGACGTGATACGCCTGCTCCGCCTGCATGAAGCTGGGGCCCAGCCCGGCCATCGCCGTGCCCTGCAGGAAGTTGTCGAGCGTCTGCGCATTCTCGCCCGATGGTTGCGTCAGGTCGGTGTCGACGGTGAAGAGCGGTCCGTTGATGGGGCTGTAGATCGTGCCCCGGGCGCGTTCGGCGGCAAGCTGCGCTTCGGCGAGCGAGAGCGCCTGCTGTGCTTGCGTGAGCTGTGACTGCGCCTGGTTCACCGCTTGGTGGGCGACCACGTCGTCCTGCTGCACCTGCTCGGTCTGTACGGCCACCAGCGCCTGTTCCGTGGCCACCTGCTGCTGCGCCGCCGCCAGCTGTGCACGCGCCGCGCGGTCGGCGGCAAGCGTCTGCGCGGCCGCCTGTGACTCGCGGTCGATGCGCTTCACGACCTCCTGCACCGCTGTGGACACGTGGTCCAACGCCTCCTTGCGCTGTATCAGGCCGGCGATGTCCTGGGCCGAAAGGATGTACACCAGCGCAGCCTCGGACCCGCCGTGTTCGTAGCTCTGGCGCAGATATGCGGACAGATGACCGCGGTCGCTCGCGAGGTTCGCCTCCAGCTGGTCGTACTTCTCCGTATCGGTCGCAATGGCGGCGTCGAGCTGCGCCACCCTTGCCTGCAGCGCGTTCAGCTGCGACGTGTATGCGGCCAGCGACGCCCGCGCCACCGCGAGCGCGTTGTCCTCCGCCTCTGCCTGACCCTGCGCATTCTTCAGGTTCTGCTGCGCGTTGTTCACCTGTGCCTGCGAGCCCCCGACGTCGGCACGCGCAGGCTGTGCAATCAGCAACAGCAGGAGCGCGGGTATTGCCACAGCAATGCGCCGCCGCGCCGATGCTCGCGCCCCGTGGCCCATGGGCCGACACTCTTGCATTCCGCCGCGCGCGATCTTCCGGCCATCCGGGGGTGCGCGAATGAGCGTCGGCGCGTCGTTACAGGATGTTGCGGGGGCTGTTACGCGCGCGTCGTCAGGACGCCTTGCGCTGGAGCAGCTTGTCGTGCAGGCCCTGTGAGCTGACGTCGACGTCGACGACGCTGCGTGGCCCGCAGTTGGAGCACACCTGATGACCGCCTATTGCCGCGCCTTCCGCGTCGAAATACACGACAGACAGAATCTCCGCTCCGCAGTGCGTGCACTTCTCCGGCTTCGCCATCATCCTCTCCGTTGTGGGACCCGCTTTCGGGAATGATCGCACGGCGGCGTCGGTCGCGGCAGCCCTCCCGGGAGAGCAGCGCAGCCGCCTTGTGACCTATCTAACGGAACTCGACCGCTGGAACCAGCGGCTCAACCTGACCTCGGTGCCGGCAACCGAGGTGTGGGAGCGCCACGTCGCCGAATCGATTCACCTGGAGGCGGTGGTGGAGATCGAGCGGGGAGCGGAGGTCATCGACGTGGGCAGCGGCGCCGGCCTGCCCGGGATCGTGCTGGCGGTGGTTCGCCCTGACGTTTGCGTCTCGCTGCTGGAAGCCGACACGCGCAAGTGCGGCTTCTTGACCCACGTGGCCGGGCTCCTGGGAATGCCGTCGCTGCGCGTGATCAACTGCCGCGCCGAGCTCGCCGCCCGCGATCCTGTGCTGCGGGAGCAGTTCGACGCCGCCGTATCGCGCGCTGCGGCGGCTGCTCCGGTGCTCTGCGAGCTGACGCTGCCACTCGTGCGGATCGGCGGCACGGTCGCGGCGCTGGTGTCGCACCCGGTGGCCGCGGCTCGGGCGAGCGCCCGCGCGGCAGAGCTCTGCGGGGGCGGCCCGCCGCTCGCGAGGGAGGGCGTGCTCCTCATGACCAAGGTCGCCGCCACGCCGGAGCGGTTCCCCCGCCGCCCCGGAGTTCCCGGACGCCGCCCGCTCGTCTGATCTAGACGGAGGCCGCTCGCAGCCGCGCGTCGATCGCCTCCTCTGCCTCGCGGCGCTCGCTCCACGGGATCGAGCCGGTGGCGGTGATGATGCTGCTCTCGTGGCCCTTCCCGGCAAGGAGCACGGTATCGCCGGGGGCGGCGCCGTTGACGGCGTGGGCAATGGCTTCGGCGCGGTCGGCGATGAGCCAGAGGCCGTCGCCGTCGACCGCACCCCCCGCCCGAGCGCCGCCGGCGATCTGCTCCAGGATCGCCTGCCGATCCTCTCCCCGAGGATCCTCGTCGGTGATCACGATCGCGTCGGCAGCGCGGGCCGCGACCGCCCCCATCGCCGGCCGCTTCTCGATGTCGCGCTCACCCGCCGACCCGAAGACGACCCAGAGCCGCCCCGCTGTGACCATTCGCAGCTCCTGGAGCACCGTCTGCAGCGACTCGGCCGTGTGCGCGTAGTCGACCACCACGCGGAAGGGCTGCCCCCGGTCGACGCGTTCCATCCGCCCGGTGACGTGTTGCAGTGCGCCGGCGCCGGCGACCGCGTCCTCCAGGGAGGCACCCGTTGCGCAGGCCGCGGTGATCGCGGCCAGCGCGTTGGCGACATTGAACCCCCCCGCCAGCCGCAGCCGCACCGGGGACGCGCCCCACGGAGAGAGCACGTCGAACTCCATGCCTTCGCTGCCGGCCTGAACGTGCGCGGCGCGAACATCGGCGGCCACGGCGGGGTCGGCGCTGTACGTGAGCCGCGTTGCGGCAGGGATGGCGGCCAGCCGCGGATAGGCGAAGTCGTCGGTGGCGTCGAGCACCACGACACCGTCGGGCTCCCCGCCGGCCATCTCCGCGAGTCGCGCTTTGGCGGCGAGGTACGCGTCGCGGTCGCCGTGGATGTCCAGGTGCTCTGACGTGACCCGCGTGTACACCGCGCACCGATAGCGCACGTCGTCGACGCGGTGCAGGGCCAGCGCGTGCGACGACGTCTCCAGCGCGACGTGCGTGCAGCCGCGACGCCGGAACGTGTCGAGCAGCGCCTGCAGCTCGATCGCTTCCTGGGTCGTCTGCCGCGTGGTGTTGGGCGTGACGTCGCTGCCACACCGCCAGTCGACAGTGGTCAGCGACGCCGCCGCCAGGCCGGCCGCGCGCCATGCCGACCAGAGCAGCGTCGCGGTGGTCGTCTTCCCGTCTGTGCCGGTGATGCCGGCGACCGTGAGGTTGCGGCTCGGGCGGCCGAGCAGCGCGGCGGCCAGCGCGGACAGCGCCCGCCGTGCGTGTGGCACGACGACCAGCGGGACGCCGCCCGGCAGCGGCGGCTCGGGCCGGTGTTCCGCGACAACCGCGACCGCGCCACCGCTCACAGCGGCGGCCGCGAAGTGGTGGCCGTCCACATGAAACCCCGCGATCGCCACGAAGAGCGCGCCCGGCTCGGCCCGCCTCGAGTCGTAGACGACCGAGGCAACCTCGGGATCGGGGGTGGCGGGGTCGACCGCGATGCCGGCGGCGCGGAGGAGCGCGTGGAGCCGGGGCATCAGGCTGGGGGCGGCGGCAGATAGCGCGCAGCCCGCCAGCGGCCGTCGTCGTGCTCGAGGACCCAGGTGCATCCCTTGGCCCAGCGCATCTGCGCCGGCAGCACCGCGCCGTTGCGCGCCGCCAGGTCGAGGATCTCCGGCATCAGGTCACCGTGCGTGCACGCGGCCAGTGACACCGTCTCGAGCGCGTGCAGCAGCCCGTCGTAGGCGCCGCGCGGGTCGGTGCCCTCGTGGAGGCGGGCATCCTCTTCGACACCGAGGCCACGCGCCTCCGCCAGCGGCACCACCGTCTGCACGCAGCGGAGCGACGGGCTGGACGTTATGCGCAGGAGCTCCTCGTCGGCAAGCATCGTCACGAGCCCTCGCGCCTGACGCCATCCCTTCTCGCTGAGGGGGCGCTGGTTGTCGGGTCCTGCCCACGACGCGCGGTCGCCGGCGTGGGCGTGGCGGATGAGAAAGAGGCGGGTCATGACCACTGCTTGGGTCGCGCCCGGAGGACCGCCGTCCAGGCACGGGGCCAGGCGCGGCGACCCGTCGCCGCGGCTGCTCGCTCGAGGCCGACCAGCTCGCCAAGCGCGAAGCGGTCCTTGATCGCAGCGCCATGAGCGCGCAGCCAGGCCTCGGCGACGACGGCGTCGTGATGGTCGCCCAGCACCTCCTGGAGGTCGGCGACCGCATCGGCGAAGGTGGCGACGGCCGGGCGCGCGACGGCGCTGACGGCTTCGGCCGCGTAGCGCGCCCGCTTGGCCAGGATGCGGACCTCGTGGAGGTCCGAGTCGCTCGGCTTCTCGGGCAGCTCGCGCACGCGGCGGCGCAGCTTGCGCCAGGGGCCTCGCGCCAGCGGCGGCAGGAGCGCCGGCGCATCCCCTGACGCCTCAGGCGTGGTGGGCGGCTGCGATGCGGCGCGGACCAGGTCGTCGAGCAGGCGGCGGTAGGAATCACGGCGCATCGACTCGAGGAGCCGCTCCCGCGCCCGGTCGCGCGTGGCCCCGAGCTCGCGCAGCAGGCTGCTCGCCGCCGCAGGTTCAGCACCAGGGAGGCTTTCCGCCGCGCGGCGCAAGCGGTCGAGCATGACGTCGGTGTCACGGACGGCGCCGAGGAGGTCGGCCAGCGTATGCAGCTCGTCGCGGAGCTGGGCCACCCAGTCGGGATCCAGCAGAGGCCGGAACGTGCGCAGGTCCGACCGCAGCCGCCTCGTGGCCACCCGGGCCTGGTGCACGCCCTCGGCGTCCTCACCGACGCGAACCGCGGCGTCGTTCAGGAGCAGCCGCGCCACCGACTGAGCGATGGCTCGCCGCACGGCCTCGGCCGCCGTGGCATCGCGTCCGGCAAGCGGAACTGTCACATCGGGCGGCGCGGATGCCGGTGCGCCCAGGGCGCGCGTCGCCGTCGGCGCAGAGGACGCCGGCGTCGCACCCGCCTCGCGGAGAGCCGCCACCACTTCGGCGAGCGGCGCCGGTGGTGCCGAGCCGGTTTCTACCGGCACCACCTCGAGCTCCCTGAAGCGCGTGGCGATGCGCCGGCCGTGCATCACGGTCACCAGGTCATCGCGCAGGCGGCCGAGGTCGTCGTTGTCGGTGCTCTTGAGAGGTACCTCGCGCCGCTCGGTGCGGGTGTTGAGCACCGGGCGCACAGGGGCGCCGCGCGTGTACCCCATGAGCAGGTCGAGTGCCTGCGCCGGCACCGCCAGGCCGCCGTCGAAGTGGTGCACCCGAGCCACGTGCTGTGCCGTGTGCTCACCGCTTCCCAGCACGACGGTCCAGCCGCGGCCGGACTCGATGCGCAGCTCGCCGCCGTTGCGGAGAATGCGGAGGTCGATCGTGTCCACGTACGCGGTGCGCAACAGGCTCAGCTCCGGCGTGCCGGCCACCACGCCTTCGAGCCCGGTGAGCTCGGGAGTGCGGAACTGCGGACCGGCGACCAGCGTCCACCGGTAAGGGTCGACGGGCGTCACGCGGGCAGCTGCAGCCGCTCCAGTGCCAGCTCTTGAAAGCGTTGCTGCGCGTTGATGCCCTGCAGTCGCGGCACCTTGGTCCAGTGACCGTCGGGGTGCAGCTCCCAGGCGAGCTCATCGTCCGCGAGGTCGATCGCGAGGATCTGGTCGAGACGGGCCCGAAGGTCTGGCGCGGAGACGGGATACAGCACCTCGACACGCCGATCGAGGTTGCGCGGCATCAGGTCGGCGGAGCCGGCGAGGTACTCGGCGCCGTCGCCCGGCTCACCGAAGCGATAGATGCGCGAGTGCTCCAAGAACCGCCCCACCAGCGAGCGCACCGCGATTCTGTCGGACATGCCCGGAACCCCGGGGCGTATGCCGCAGATGCCGCGCACGATGAGCGAGATGGTGGCGCCGGCCTGCGACGCCGCGTACAGCGCATCGATCATCGCCGGGTCGACCAGGCTGTTCACCTTGATCGTGATCCGGCCTCCGGGACGGCCCTGCCGGCGGATCGCCTCGAGCAGCGCCGCGCGCATGCTGAGCGGCGCGACCAGCAGCCGGCGGTACTGCCGCTGGCGGCTGTACCCGGTCAGCAGGTTGAAGAGGTCGGAGATGTCGGCGCCGAGGTCGGCGTCCGCCGTGAGCATACCGATGTCCTCGTAGACACGAGCGGTCACGGGGTTGTAGTTGCCCGTGCCCAGGTGGCAGTAGCGGCGAATCCCGCTGTCCTCATCGCGCACCACCAGCGTCAGCTTCGCGTGCGTCTTGAGGCCGACGATGCCGTACACCACGTGAACGCCGGCGTCCTCGAGCAGCTGCGCCCAGGCGATGTTGTTCTGCTCGTCGAAGCGCGCCGTCAGCTCGATGAGCGCCACCACCTGCTTGCCCATCGCCGCTGCGCGGCTCAGCGCGTCGATCATCGGCGACACCGGCCCGCTGGTGCGATACAGCGTCTGCTTGATCGCGAGCACTCGCGCATCCGACGCCGCCTGCTCGACGAAGGCTTCCACCGAGGCGTCGAACGCCTCGTACGGGTGGTGCACGAGCACGTCCTCATGGCGCAGGACGCGGAAGATGCCGGGGGCGCTGCCCGTCTCGCCGCGCGCCGTCGCCAGCGCAGGTGGCGTCGCCGGACGCCAGTCACCGTACTTGATGTCGGGCCGGTCGACGCGCGGGTACAGGTACCAGAGGCCGCCCAGATCGAGTGGCGCGGCCACCGTGTAGACGTCGTCGCGGTCGAGCTCGAGCTCACGCATCAGCAGCTCGATCACCTCGTCGGACGTACCCGCGGCGACCTCGAGGCGCACCGCGAGCGGCGAGCGCCGGCGCTGCTGCAGGATCGTCTGCACGGCCTCGAGCAGGTCCTCGGCCTCGTCGCCCTCGAGCTCGTAATCGGCATTGCGCGTCAGGCGAAACACGTGGCGGCCGACGATCCGCATCTGTGGGAACAGCTGGTCGAGATGCGCCGCGATCACCTGCTCGAGCCGGATGAACCGCTCGCCATCCGGCAGCGGCATGAAGCGCTCGAGGATCTGCGGTACCTTGACGCGCGCGATGCGGACGTCCCCGCCATCGTCGTCCCGCACCTCCACGGCCAGGTTGAGCGAGAGGTTGGAGATGTACGGGAACGGGTGCGCCGGGTCGACGGCAAGCGGCGTGAGGACGGGAAAGATTGTTCGCCGGAACACCTCGCCGAGGTGGATCCGGTCCTCGGGTTCCAGTGCCGACCAGTCACAGAGCCGGATGCCGGCCTGCTCCAGCCCCAGAGAGACGTCGTCGCTGAAGCAGCGGGAATGGCGCGTCACCATCTCGTTGACGCGCACACGGATCGCGCGCAGCTGCTCGCGCGCACTCAGCCCGTCGGGCGAACGCTGGCCGACTCCTAGCAGCACCTGCTGTTTGAGGCCACCGACGCGAACCTGGAAGAATTCGTCCAGGTTTCGGCTGAAAATGGCAAGAAATCTCGCGCGCTCGAGCAGGGGCACGCCCGGCGACTCGGCGAGGGCCAGGACCCGCGCGTTGAAGTCGAGCCAGCTGAGCTCACGGTTGATCTGCAGCCGCCATTCGGCCGGGACGGCGGCACGCGCCGCAACGATGCTCGCCGCCTCTGTGGTGCGGCCCGCGCCGTTGCCGGCGCGGGGCGTGACCTCAGGCTCGCTCACGACCGCGTCGGCCGCGCGAAGGTCACTGACCGCGCTCGGTTCTGGAGTCACGCAATGAGGATAGATGGGGTGCGACGAGACGGGTAGCCCCATGCGCAGGGCGCCGAAAGGCACCCCCTGGACGGCGCGACCGAGTGTACAACTGATCAAGAACCCATAAACGCTGGATGAACCCGCGCCGGCGGGCTCGGTACACCGCTGTGTCGGCCGCTCCTATACTCGAATGACGTCGCGCTTCACGCCCGCCGCTGAACGTCTCGCCCACGCCGCGCCGCAGCCCCTGGCGGTGATCGACATCGGCTCGAACTCGGGACGGATCATCGTTGTTCGCCTCACCGCGGACGGCCACCTCGAGGTGCTCTCCGACGCGCGCGTGGCACTCCGCCTCATGCGGGACATCGACGTCGCCGGACGTCTCGGGCCGGAGGCGCTGGAGCGGACCGCTGCGGCGCTGCACGATTTCATAGCGGTCGCCGCAGGCTCGGGCGCGCGGCGCACCATCGCCCTCGCCACGGCAGCCGTCCGCGAGGCGCGCAACGGCCCCGAGTTCGTCCGCCAGCTCGAAGCGCGGACGGGTCTGGACATCCTCGTCGTCAGCGGCGACGAGGAGGCGCGGCTGGCGTTCGCCGGTGCGGTCAATGGGCTGCCGATCGAGAACGGCGTCCTCGTCGATATCGGCGGCGGCAGCCTGGAGCTCGCGCACTTTCGCGAGCGGCGGGCAGAGCGCTCCTGGACGCTGCCGCTCGGCGCGCTGCGCCTCACCGACCGTTTCCTGGCCAGTGACCCGCCGAAGCAGTCGGAGATCGCGGCGCTGCAGGAGCATGTTGCCGAGATGCTCGCCGACGCCGGCGTCGCCGGCCTCGCCGACGACGAGCGCCTGGCCGGCACGGGCGGCACGATCCGCAACCTGGCGAAGATGCACCGCGCCACCGTGGTGTATCCGATCCCGCGGCTCCACGGCTACACGATCGGTCGCAAGCCGCTGCGCGAGCTCGTGTCGCGGATCGTCGGGCGCCGGTACTCGCGTCGCACCACGCTGCCGGGGCTGTCCACCGATCGGGCCGACTCCATCGCCGGCGGCGCGCTGGTGGTGCAGGCGGCGCTCGAGGCGCTCGGTGCCCCCGACATCACGGTGTCGGGGCAGGGATTGCGCGAGGGCGTCGCGTACGAGGAGCTGATCGACCGGATGCCGCCCACACGCGAGGTTCGCCGGGCGTCGGTGGATGCGATCGCATGCCGCTTCAGCACCTGGGACCGGGAGAGAGCCCGCCGTCGCACCGAGATCGCGCTCGCGCTGTGGGATGAGATGCGCCCCAACGGCGACGAGGGTCGCGAGGTGCTCGAACACGCCGCCACCATGCTCGACGTCGGCCGCAGCGTGGACTACTACCGGCGCTGGGAGCATGCGGCCGAGATCATAGTTTCGGCCGACTTGCACGGTTTCTCACATCGCGCCATCGCGATGATGGCCGCGCTGATCGTGCGTGCCGGCAACCGGCGGCTGGGTTTGGACACCTACTCGACGCTGATCGACGGGCGTGACCGGCGCAACATCGGTCGCGGTGCAGTGCTGCTGGCCGTTGCCGATGAGGTGGAGCGCCGCATCCCCAAGGGACGAGCCGTGAGCGTGCACCCGTACCGCACGGACGACAGCGTCGTGCTCGTGCTGCCGGTGCCGCACGACTGGGAGCCGGCAGAATTGTCGAGCAGGTTCCAGCGCGTGTTCGGCCGCGAGCTGTCGATCGAACCAGGTGACATCCCGCCGCCGCGGACGGCGATATCGTTGCGGTGATCGCCGATGTGTGATAGAGCACATCGCTACCCATCACGGGAGTGCTGAACAGTGCGGAAGAAGACACGGGGGACGGCGGGCAGACCTGCGTCGACGGCGGCCACACGTACCACCGCGAAGAAGTCGAAGAAGCAGCCCGGCGGCGCGAAAGCGCTGAGCAAGCTGGTGGCGCGCACGCGCGCGGCCCATAAGAAGGCGTCCCAGAAGGCCGCCGTGGCCGCCCGGGCCGTGGAGAAGCTCGCCGCCGAGGTGGCCGCCGCGGAGAAGCGTCTCGCAGCGGCCGCCGAGCGCGCGCCGGCGGCGGCGAAGCGTGTCGCGAAGCGACCGGCGCAGAAGAAGGCGCCGGCGAGCGCGCGGAAACGAGCGATTGGGACGCGCCGCTCGACGTCCGCGTCAGGCCGGACCACGGGCAAACCATCCGCTGCCACCGCGAAAGCGACGACGACCAAACGCGCGAGCGCACAACGGAGCGGTGCGGCGGCGGCAGCCAAACGGCCGGCGGCCGCGAAGCGAGCGGCCGGTGCCAAGCGTGCCCCCAGGGCCGCCGCCAAGAGAGCGCCGCGAGCGGCCCCGGTCGCAGTCCCGCCGCCGGCCGCCGATACATCCGCGCCGCCCACGCCGTAGGCGGCCTCGCCTCGGCTCAGCCGGCCGCCACGCTGGGTGGATCTCAAATCCGACTTGCTGAGTCGGGTATTGGGTACACTCGCGCCATGGCCAAGTCCTCCCGAGACCTCCTCGACGAAGCCCGCCGTGTCGTTCCCGAGGTCACGCCCGACCAGGTGCGCGGCGAATCCGGGCGCACCCTGATCGACGTTCGCGAGACCGACGAGTTCGAGCAGGGCTACATTCCGGGCGCCATCCACCTCAGCAAGGGCTTCATCGAGACCCGGATCGAGGACACCGTGCCCAACCGCACCACCCCGATCACGCTGTACTGCGCCGGCGGGGTGCGGTCGCTGCTCGCGGCGCGCGCGCTGCAGGAGCTCGGCTACGAGGACGTGCGGTCGATGTCCGGGGGCTTCGGCGCCTGGAAGCAGGCGGGATACGACTTCGCGATGCCGGCGGCGCTGACGCCGGAACAGAAGGTGCGCTACAGCCGCCACCTGCTCATCCCCGAGATTGGCGACGAGGGCCAGCGCAGGCTGCTCGACGCCAAGGTGCTGCTGATCGGCGCCGGGGGGTTGGGCAGCCCTGCCGCGCTGTACCTCGCCGCAGCCGGTGTGGGAACGATCGGCTTCGTCGACTTCGACGTCGTCGACCTCAGCAACCTCCAGCGTCAGGTGCTGCACTCCGAGGATCGCATCGGCATGCGCAAGACGGAGTCGGCGCGCATCGCGCTGCAGGCGCTGAACCGCGACGTCGCGGTGCGCGAGCACGACGAGATGCTGAACGGCGAGAATGCGCGCGAGATCTTTGAGCAGTACGACATTATTGTCAATGGCTGCGATAACTTCCCCACGCGCTACCTGGCAAACGACGTGGCCATCTTCGCCAAGAAGCCACTCGTCGACGGGGGCATCTTCCGGTTCGAGGGTCAGTTGACGACGGTTGTGCCGTTCGCGTCCCCCTGCTACCGCTGCCGGTATCCGTTGCCACCGCCGCCCGAGGAAGCGCCGTCGTGCGCTGAGGCCGGCGTGCTCGGCGTGCTACCGGGTGTGGTCGGCATTCTCCAGGCGGTCGAGACGATCAAGCTCATCACCGGAATCGGCGAGCCGCTGACCGGGCGCCTGCTGCACTTCGACGCGCTGTCGATGCGCTTCCGCGAGTTCCGGGTGCCGCGCGACCCACAGTGCCCCGTGTGCGGCGAGAACCCGACGATCACCGAGCCGATCGACTACGCGGGCTTCTGCGCAGCGCCCATCGGGCGTGCGGCGGAAGAGGTTCTGGCCGCGGCCGCGCACGCCTGAGCTCAACGCCAGTTCGCTGCCTGGAGACTGACGGCGGGACAGCGGTCAGTCGCCCTGAGGCCGCCCCGCTTCCTTCAGGAGCACGGGCACTCCACGCTTCACCGGGTAGACCACTCGACACGGGTCACACCGCAGCCCCGCGTCCACGTCCACAAGCGTGCCGTGGCACCGTGGACACACCAGCATCTCGCGGACCCGCGGCGGCAGCGGCTTCACACGGCGACGGGCGTGAGCGCCTCGAGAAACCGTCGCACGTGCTCGGTGAACAGCGCCGGATCCTCCAGGTTGCTCAGGTGACCGCAGCCCATCGTCACGAGCTTCGCACCCGGGATGCCGGCCGCCAGCGCCTCGATATCGGCCCGCGGCACGGCCGCGTCCTCCTCGCCGGCGACCACCAGGGCCGGTGCGCTGATGTCCGCCAGCTGCTGCGTGCTGTCCGGCCGCGCCGCCATGGCCCGCGCCGCGTGCGCAACCCCGGCGGGCGCGCACCGGCGGATCCGTCCGCGCACCGGGTCGGCGACGTGCACCTCACGCTGCGACAGCGGGCTCAGCAGCCGCGACACGTTCGGCTCGACGATCGATTCGACGCTGTCCTCGAGCACCACTCTCTCGGCGAGCGCATGACGAGCGGCGCGGACCTCGTCACCATCGGCTCTGGCTCGCGTGTTCGCCAGCACGAGGCTGAGCACCCGCCCCCGAGCCTGGCGCAGCAGCGCGAAGATCACGTACCCGCCCATGGACGAGCCGACCGCGTGAAAGCTGTCGATCCCCGTCTCGTCCAACGCGACAAGCACGGCGGCGGCATATGCGTCCAACGATGGTTCGCCGCCGGGCGGCTCAGGCGAGGAGCCGCAACCCCAGTAGTCAGGGCGGACACAGCGGAATCGTCCTGACAGCGCCGCCACCTGGTGATCCCACTGCGACCCGTCGAGTGGAAATGCGTGCAGGAACAGGACGACGGAGCCATCACCGGTGTCATGCAGCGCCGGCAGGGCGCCCGCCATGGCGGCGGCGTCAGCCCTGCGCGGCGAGAGCGCGGGCGGGGAAGTCCTCGTCGAGCGACGCCGGCTCGATGCGCGTGCGCGCATGCCGCTCGACGTCGCGGAGCTTGAGGATCTCGGCCGGTGTGATCAACGTGATGGCAACGCCGGTGCGGCCGGCGCGCGCGGTCCGTCCCACGCGATGCAGGTATTCGTCGGGCGTCGACGGCACGTCGTAATTGATCACGTGTGAGATGTCGTCGATGTCGAGGCCGCGGGCGGCGACGTTGGTGGCGATCAGACAGCGGACGTGGCTCTCGCGGAACTGTTTCATCGCGCGGTCGCGATCACGCTGGCTGAGGTCACCGTGCAACAGGCCGACACCGTATCCACGGCGCAGCAGCTGCGCCTGTAGCACGTCGGCGGTGCGCTTGGTCTCCACGAAGATCAGCGCCATCGTCACCTCGGGCTGGTCGAGGATGCGCGACAGCGCCTCGGTCTTCTCGGCCCATGAGGTCTGCAGGTAGAGCTGGCGCACACCCGAGGCGATCTCAGGCCTCGCGCTGATCTCGACGGTGACCGCGTCGTGCATGTAGCGCGCCGCCAGCCGCCGCACCCAGTCGGGCATCGTCGCGCTGAACAGCAGCGTCTGCCGGTCGGTGGGACACTGCCGCAGGATGCGCTCGACATCGGGAGCGAATCCCATGTCCAGCATGCGGTCGGCCTCGTCGAGGACGGCGACGCGCACGTTGTTGAGTGTCAGCGTCCGGCGCTGAAGGTGATCGGCGAGACGGCCCGGTGTGGCCACGACGATGTGCACGCCACGGCGAAGTTCCTGCATCTGCCGCCCGATCGAGTCGCCGCCGTAGATAGCGGCGGAGCGCACCTCGTGGCGAGCGGCAAGCCGCGTCAGTTCCTCGTGCACCTGCACCGCGAGCTCGCGCGTGGGACACAGGATCAGCGCCTGCACGGGGCCATTCCGCGGATCGAGTCGCTCGATGATCGGGATGCCGAACGCGGCCGTCTTCCCGCTGCCCGTGTGTGCCTGGCCGATGACGTCACGTCCCTCGAGCGCCGGCGGGATGGCGCCGGCCTGGATCGGGGTCGCCACCTCGAAGCCCATCTCGGCGACCGTGCGGAGCATGGGGACGCTGAACTGCAGCCGGTCGAACGCCACCGGTGGCGAATCCTTGTCGATCGCGGCCCCATCGACCGCAGCCTCTGCGGGACGGAGCCTTGCGACATGCGGTCTGCCAAACCGCATCCTGGAACTGGAACGCAAGACGAGTGCCAGTCTACCCGAAGCCGAAGAAACCTACACAGATGGGCCGGCCGCCCGGGGCAGGCTGTGACAGATGAGAAGATGCTGCGACCGTGGGCGCCGACATTCTATGCACCGTCCCCCTGCCCGACCCGTTCACCGAGCGCTTCGATGGTGCCGCCAGCCTCCGCGTCGCCGGCCGCCTGCTGGCGCATGACGAGCTGATCACCGAGCTGCGTGGACGGCCGGTCGATGTCCTGTGCCCGCAGCTGCAGGAGCGCATCGACGCAGCTGTGCTGGACGCCGGCGCTCCGCGGCTGCGCTGCGTCTCCCTGTTCGCCGTCGGGTTCGACAACGTCGACATCGGCGCCGCCACAGCTCGCGGCGTGGTGGTCGGGCACACGCCCGGCGTGCTCACCGACGCCACCGCCGACTGCGCGATGGGACTGATCCTCGCGGCTGCGCGGCGGCTCTGCGAGGGCGATCGCGAGGTGCGAGCCGGACGCTGGAACGGCTGGGCACCCACCTACTTGCTCGGACTGCAGCTCACGGGTGGTGCGCTCGGGCTGGTCGGCTTCGGTCGCATCGGGCAGGCGGTGGCGCGCCGCGCGCTGGGGTTTGCGATGCGGATCCGCTATTTCGACCCCACCCGCCCCGACATCGCCGGCGACCTGCGTGGTCGCGTGGAGGAGGTCTCGCTCGACACGCTGATCCGCTGCTCGGACGTCATCAGCATGCACACCCCGCTGACGGACTCGACGCGCCACATGATCGGAGAGGTTGAGCTGCGAGCGATGCGGCCCACCGCGATCCTGGTCAACACATCACGCGGAGCGGTGATCGACGAGCACGCGCTGGTGCGCGCGCTGCAGGAGCGGTGGATCGCCGGCGCCGGGCTGGACGTGTACGAGGACGAACCTCGGCAGGCGCCCGGCCTGACCGACTGCGACACCGTGGTGCTCGCACCGCACCTCGGCAGTGCAACGGTGCAGACCCGCGCGGCGATGGCGGAGCGCACGGCCGACAACGCACTCGACGCGCTGCGCGGGCAGGTGCCGCGCAGCTGTGTCAATCCCGCCGCTTGGCAGGGAAGCGCACCGGGCTCATTGCTCGAGACGCCTGCGTGACCCCACCAGACGTCCGGGCCGCGAATGCACCGCGGCCGAGCTTCCGGCCGCGCGCGCTCATCCTCGACCTCGACGGCACAACCATCTCCAAGGGTCGCTTCATCCACCGGCGCACTGAGGCGGCGGTGCGCGACGCTGCGCGGCGCCTGCCCACGATCGTCGCCACGGGGCGGCAGTACGTGTCCGCGCTGCCCTGGGCTCTGCGCATGGGCATCACGGAGCCGCTGGTCTGCTTCGAGGGCGCGGTGATCCGCACGCTGCCGGACACTTCGGGCCCGCTGGGCACGCTGCTCTTCGAGCAGCTGCTGCGCGCGGAGGCTGGCGTGAAGGCGTTGCAGCTCGCGCGCGAGCACGGCTGGCACATGCACGCCTACGACGGGGAACAGCTGGTCGCCGAGCGCGACACCCCGGAGCTGCATTACTACTGCGACATCGCCGGAGTCAGCTACGAGCTGGTGCCCAGCCTCGAGCCGGTGCTGCGCTCAGGGACCGCCAAGGCGGTATGCGTGATCCAGGAGATGGAGGAGGCCGAGCGCTGCGTGGGGATCATGCGCAGCGCTCTCGGCGACACCGCCCATGTGACGCAGTCGCTGTGGCAGTACATCGAGATCGTGGACCCGAACGTTCGCAAGTCGGCGGCGTGTGAGCAGGTCTGCGCCCGTCATGCGATCACGCTCGCCGATGTCGTGGCGGTCGGCGATGCTCCCAACGACGTCGATCTCCTCGACGCCGCAGGCTTTTCCGTCGCGGTCGACGCCGGGCGCAATCCCGGGGTGCTGAGCCACGCCGACGCCACATGCGCGCCTCCAACCGAGGGCGGCGTGGCCGACGTGCTCGAGTCGCTGGATCTCGTGTAGCGCGGCGCCGCGAGGCACCGCACCCCTCACTCGTAGCCGGTGCTGCCGTCGATGCGCTCGCGCAGCAGGTCGGCATGGCCGTTGTGCCGCGAGTACTCCTCGATCATGTGGACCATCACCCAGCGCAGCGAGACCTCGCGGCCGGTGCGGTGACGGCCGCTGAAGTCGAGCGTGCGGGAGGCGGCGATGTCGCGGGACCGCTCACACTCCTCGCGCCACGCCTGCAGCGCAGACACGCCCGTGATGCCGTCGGTGTCCACGAAGTCGGAGTCGCTGTCCCGCGCGTACACGTCGCCGACCTTCTCTCCGGCGATCGTGCGCCGGAACCACCCGCGCTCGACGTTGGTCATGTGCCGCACAAGTCCGATCAGCGAGAGGTTCGACGGTGGCGCCGCCCGCTCCCGCAGCTGCGCGTCACTCAGCCCGTGACACTTGCGCTCCAGCACCGACCGCTGCCAGTCGAGAAATGCAACCAGCGTGTTCCGCTCATCCGTCTGTCGCGGAAGTTCCTCGTAGGCCATCATCCGGTGAAGCCGCGCCCCGTCTTGCGGCCGAGCTCACCGCGCTGCACGCGCTCCCGGAGAATGGGGAGCGGCTGCCAGCGATCCTCGTGGGTCTGACGAGCGCCCTCGCGGAGAATCGCGTCGACCACGTCCAAGCCGACCAGGTCGGCAAGCGCGAACGGTCCCAGCGGCCAGCCCAGCGCGCTGTGGACGGCGAGATCGCAGTCGTCGATGCTCACGTAGCCCTCCTGCACCAGGCGCATGGCCTCCTGCATCGCGATGAACAGGATGCGGTTGGCGATGAAGCCATAGGCCTCTCGCGCCACCAGCACGGGGGTCTTGCCGATCGCGCGCGCGAAGTCCATGGCGCGGCGCGCGCTGTCCGGTGACGTGTGCGGCCCCTGCACCACCTCGACCAGGGCCATGACCAGCGGCGGGTTGAAGAAGTGCACGTTGAGCAGGCGCGACGGGTCGGCGACGGCATCGGCCAGCATCGACGACGGCATGGTCGACGAGTTTGTGCCAAGAATGGCGGCGTCATCGAGGACGGCGGCGATGTCCTGGATCACCGAGCGCTTCACCTCCCGGTCCTCCGCCACCGACTCGATGACGATGCCGGCGCCGGCGACGAGGTCCATGTCGGTGCTCAGCGTCACCCGCTCGATCGCCGCCTCACAGGCGTCGTGATCGAGCTTGCCCTTCTCAACGCGACGGCGCAGCAGCTTGCTCGCCTCCGACCGTGCCGCCTGCAGCCGCTCGTCGCGCCGGCCGATGAGGCGCACCTCCCACCGGTGCAGCGCCGCCTGGTATGCGATCTGCCCCCCCATGGTGCCGGCGCCGACGACTGCCAGGATCCGTGGAGTGGTCATGCTCGTCGCGCTCAGCCACCCGGCGGCGCCGGCCGCCCCGGATGGGTCATCGCCTCGGGGTCGAGAACGGAGGCGAGCTCGCCCTCGCTGAGCGAGGTGCGCTCGCGCGCCACCTCCCGGATGCTGCGGCCGCTGGCGTACGCCTCCTTGGCGATGGCCGCTGCGGCGTCGTACCCGATCAGCGGTGCCAGGGCCGTGGCCAGCATCAGCCCGCGCTCCACGAGCGCCGGCCCGTTCTCGGTGGCGGCGATGCCGTCGACGGCGCGAACCGCGAGGTTCCGAGCCGAAGCCGCCAGCAACGCCACCGACTCCAGCAGCGCGTGCGCGGCCACCGGCATCATCACGTTGAGCTCGAGGAGCGACCCGGCGGCGCCGGAGAACGAGACGACGGCGTCGTTCCCGATCACCTGGGCCGCGACCATGGTCACCGACTCCAGGATCACCGGGTTGACCTTGCCCGGCATGATCGACGACCCTGGCTGCACGGCGGGGATGGCGATCTCGGCGACCCCGGCGCGCGGGCCGAAGGCGAGGAGCCGGATGTCCGACGCGATCACGAACAGCGCCACCGCGACGGCCTTGAGGGCGCCGCCCGCGGCGACGACGGCGTCGAGCGTCGACTGCGCGCTGAAGTGGTTGTTCGTCTCGTGGAAGGCAAGGCCGGTGATGCCGTCGAGGCGCGCGATGACGCGTGCGGCGAACTCGGGATGCGTGCCCACGCCGGTGCCCACGGCGGTGCCGCCCAGCGGCAGCTCCTCCAGCGCTGCGATGGCCTCCGTACACCGTCGCCGCGCCCGCTCCACCTGTCCGGCATAGCCGAGGAACTCCTGGCCCAGCCGGATCGGCGTCGCGTCCTGCATGTGGGTGCGGCCCGTCTTGATCACCGGCCAGAACTCGTCCGACTTGCGGCGCAGAGCGCGCTCCAGGCCGGCGAGCGCGGGCTCGAGGTCGTCGTGGATGCCCCGCGCCGCCGCCACCTGGATCGCGGTGGGGATGACGTCGTTGCTCGACTGCCCCATGTTCACGTGATCGTTGGGGTGCACCGGGCCGCCCGCGCCCTTGGACGCGCCGAGCAGCTCGGCCGCGCGGTTCGCGATCACCTCGTTGGCGTTCATGTTCGTCGAAGTGCCGCTCCCCGTCTGGAACACGTCGACGATGAAGTGGCGGTGGAGCGTGCCGTCGGCAACCTCGCCCGCCGCGGCGGCGATTGCCGCGGCGCGCTCGGCGTCGAGCAGGCCCAGCTCCTGGTTGACCAGGGCGGCCTGCTGCTTGATCAGCCCCAGCGCGCGGGTGAACGACTGTGGCAGGCGGCGGTCACTGATCGGGAAATTGACCGCGGCGCGCATCGTGCTGGCGCCGTGGTAGGCCCCGGCCGGAACGTCGAACTCGCCCATCGAGTCACGCTCCCGTCTCGTGTCGGCGGCAGTTGTCCGCTCACTCATCCGAGCCCAGCACCGGCACGATCATTTCAAACTCGGCGCCGTTCCCGGCAACCGTGCGGGCCGCCACCCCGCCACCGTGGCGCTCGGCGACCGTGCGCACGATGTACAGGCCGAGGCCGCTGCCGGGGACCTTGCGCTGGCGCTCCGACACCGAGCGGAAGTATTTCTCGAAGAGGTGCGGCGCGTCCTCCGGCGGGAAGCCCGGGCCGTGGTCGCGGACCAGGAGATGCGCCGCGCCGTCCGCGCTGAACGCGCTGACCTCCACCGAGCTCCCTTCCGAGCTGTGCTTGATCGCGTTGCTGAGCAGGTTGACAAACGCCAGCACCAGACGGCGGCGCTCGCCGCGGATGCGGATCGCGGGCGCGGCCGACGTCTCCAGTGCCACGCCGCGGAGCTCGGCCTCCGTGGCGAGCTGCTCCACCGAGGCGGTCACGATCGAGGCCGCGTCCAGCTCCTCCAGCGCAAGCTCGTCCTCGGGGTCCTCCAGCCTGGCGAGCTCGGCCAGCGCGTTGACCATGCGCACCATCATCTCGGTGCTGGCACCCACCCCCTCGATGGCGACGCTGGCACTCTCGGGCAGCACGCCGAGCATCCCCGAGGAGAGCAGCTGCGCGTAGCTGCTCAGGATGGTCAGCGGCCTGCGCAGCTCGTGCATCGTGATGTTGAGTGACGAGCCCCGCGCCGACGACGCCGACGTGGCGGCGTTGAGCCGGCTGCGCATCAGGGACATCGCTTCGGTCGTGAGCTGGCGCACCAGCCCGCCGAGCTCCTCCGCGGCCGCCAGCGCCAGCGAGTGCGCCGCTTCGGAGCCGAGCTGCTGCTCGCGCGCCACCGCGTCACAGGCGCGAGCCAGCGCCTGAAGCTCGGCTACGGCGGAGTCGAGGCGCTCCTCGAGGCCCGGCAGCGTCTCCAGCTGGTACAGCGCGACCAGCGGGCGCAGGTCATCGGCCGTGAGCGCCACGAGCACGGCGCTCACGAACTCGCGCGAGCGGTGGGTGGCAGCCGCCGCCCGCGGGGCGGCCGCCGTCTGCCGCTTCCAGAGCTCGGCGACGCGACCGGCGTGCGCAGCCAGGAACTCGCCGAACTGAGTGCTCACGGGTGGATCATTCCATTCCCCGTCCCGTCCCCTCTCCCCAAGTTCAGGCGCCCGCGCTGCTGAGGGCTCCGGTCACGCGGGGGCTTCGGCGATCGCGGGCGCCTCGGCGATCGCGGGTGCCGCAAGGCGGCTTCCGGCGCGGCTGCGCCGCAGCAAAAGCACGCCGCCGAGAATCGCGAAGGGGATCATCTGCAGGTCGACGATCAGGGCGACGGCGGCGGCGTGCGTGCCCGAGAGACCCATGTGGACCAGAAAGGCGACGAGCACACCCTCGCGCACGCCCAGGCCGTTGATGCTGAAGGGCACGAGCGCCGCCAGCAGGCCCAGCGGGATGCAGACCGCAAGCACCATCCAGCTCATCTCGACGCCGATGGCGCGCGCCGCCAGGTCGAGGGCGAAGAGGTTGATGCCCCAGCCCGCGGCGCCGAACACGATGCACTGGGCCACCGCGTGGGGGTGCCCGCGATATGCGGAGAACGCCTCCGTGAACGAGTGCATGGTGCGCCCCAGCGCCGCGGACACCCGCGTCACCAGGCGGTGGGGAGCGATGCGGTCGGCTGTGAGCGCTCCGGTCCAGATGAGCACGACCACGCCCGCCATCACGGCGATGGCGGCGAGGACGCCCGTGCCGAGAAACGCTCGCAGCAGCACCGCGGCCGCGAGTCCCCACATCGACATGGCGAGCATGCCCGCCATCCGGCTGCCTGCGAGAGTGGCCAGCACGCGGCAGCGGCCCACGTGGCGACCCATCTCGACGGTGCGGACGGCGTCGCCGCCGACCCCCGCGGGCAGGACCTGGGTGAAGAACAGGCTCTGCAGGTACTGGGAGCCGAGCTTGGGCCACGTGAAGAGGCCGAGCTGCGGCGCGGCGCATGCCGGCCGGAGCGTGCGCACCAGAACGCCCCACTCCATCACGCTGGCGGCCACCGCCATGCAGGTGAGGGCCACCGCGGCCAGACCCCAGCGAAAGTCGGCGTGGCCGAAGCTGGCGACGGCCTTGGGGATGTCCACGCTGTGGACGAGGATCGCGACCCCGACGACGGTTCCGGCGACGCGGAACCACGGCGAGCCGGCAACGGCGGCTCCCCTACGTGAGAGATTGCGGATCACAACGACAGTTTGCCCTCGTGTGTGCCCTCCTGAGAGGACATTCTAGGGACCGTGACAGTCTCTGCACCGTGCAACGGATGACCTTACGGCGGCGTTACCGTCATTGCGCACTTTCGTCTGAGCAAATGCTCAGTCGCTGTCCGTGTACGCGGGCTCCCGGAACGCCGTCTGCGAGTCGATGAACACAAGCTTGAGGTCGTCGACCGGCCCGTTGCGGTTCTTGGCCACGATCAGGTCGGTCTTCGAGCGCTCCACCTCGCGGTTGTGCAGCCCCTCTCTGTAGAGGAAGAGGACGACGTCCGCGTCTTGCTCGATGCTCCCGCTGTCTCTCAGGTCACTCAGCTGCGGACGCTTGTTCTCCCGCCGCTCCGACTCACGGGACAGCTGCGACAGCGCGAGCACGGGCACGTCCAGCTCCTTGGCGATGGCCTTCAAACCGGAGGATATGTCCGATACCTCCTGCACCCGCGAGTCCTGGCGGCCTCCCTGCATCAGCTGCAGGTAGTCGACGACGATCAGCGCGATCCCGTATTGCGCCTTCATCCGCCGCGCCCGCGAACGCAGGCTGGCGATGGTGAGCGCGGGCGTGTCGTCGATCCACAGGTCGGCCTGCGTGAGCGTGTCCATCGCCATCGCGATCTTCTGGAACGCGCTGGGGTCCGCCTGGCCGGTGCGCAGCAGGTAGCTGTCCACCTTCGCCTCGCTGCAGATGAGCCGCTGCACGAGCGACTGCTTCGACATCTCGAGTGAGAACACGACGACGGGCTGGCGCGCGAGCACCGCCGCGTTGCGCGCGATGTTGAGAGCGAACGACGTCTTGCCCACGGAGGGGCGCGCGGCCAGGATGACGAGCTCGCCCGGCTGCAGGCCCTGCGTCAGCATGTCGAGCTTGGAGAAGTTTGTGGGGACGCCGTGCACCAGCTTGTTCTCGTGCAAGCGGTGCTCGAGCAGTGCCCATGTCTCACGCACGATCGGGGCGATGTGCACCGCGGCATCGTTGCGCTGCTGCTGCTTTACCGCGAACACCGTCTGCTCGGCCGCGTCCACCGCATCTTCGATGCGCCGGCCCAGGTCGAAGCCGATGCGCGAGATCTCGCCGCCGGCGGAGATCAGGCGGCGCCGCTGCGCGTGCTCGGTGACGATGTCGGCGTAGTGCTTGACGCTCGCCGCGCTCGGCACCACCAGCGTGAGCTCGGCGATGTAATCCATCCCCCCGGCACGGCCGATCCCCGGGCCGCGCTCGAGCTGGCCGGGCAGCGTGAGCATGTCGATCGGCTCGCCGCGGTCGGCGAGCGACACCGCCGCGCGATACAGGTGCTGGTGCTTCTCGGCGTAGAAATCCTCGGGGCGAAGCAGGTCCCGCACCGCGTGCACGGCCTCCGCGTCGAGCAGCAGGCAGCCCAGGACGGCACGCTCGGCCTCGAGGTCGCTGGGCGGCACCCGCGCCGCGACGCCCGTCGCTTCGATCACCAGG
>DASUWI010000137.1:0-17545 GCA_036378495.1 Candidatus Dormiibacterota bacterium | reverse complement strand
GGGAGCGCTGTCGTCCGACATCTCCGACCCGGGCGCGTCGGCGCGGCCGGCGCGCGGCGCGGCGGCCTCGCTCGCGGCATCCGTCGGCTGCTCCGGGGGCGTCTCCACACGCTGGATCTGCACGTGCATGAGGAGCCGAACGATGTCGATCTGGATGTCGGCGGTGAGTCCCTGGAACGACTCGAAGGCCGCCTGCTTGTACTCGATGAGCGGGTCCTTCTGGCCGTACGCCTGCAGCCCGATGCCCTCGCGCAGGTGGTCCATCTGCGTGAGGTACGTGCGCCACCGCTGATCGATCACCTGCAGCATCACCCACTGCTCCGCCGATCGCATGCGCTCGGCGCCGTACTGCTCGTCCTTCTCCTCGTACAGCGACGTCAGCTCGCCCGCGATCGTCTCGGCAACCTCGTCGGGCGTCGACCCAAGGCTCTCAATGTTGATCTCGCTCAGCGCGGGCAGCGCCGCGGCGTACTGCCGCATGCGATCCCAGAGACCCTCGAAGTCCCAGGTCTCGCGGTTGCGCCCCTCGACGAACGTGGGCACCTCATCCGCGACGACGTGCTCCACCATGCCCAAGAAGTTGGCGCGCGTGTCGGTGCCCTCGAGGATCTTGCGCCGCTCGCCGTAGATAATCTCGCGCTGCTTGTTCATGACGTCGTCGTACTCGACGACGTGGCGCCGCGAGTCGAAGTTGTGGCCCTCGACGCGTGACTGCGCGCCCTCGATCTGCCGCGTGACCATGCGCGACTCGAGCGGCTGGTCCTCGGGAACGTGCAGCCGTTCCATCACGCCCTGCATGCGCTCGCCACCGAATACGCGCATCAGGTCGTCCTCGAAGGAGAGGAAGAACCGCGTCTCCCCGGGATCGCCCTGGCGGCCGGAGCGGCCGCGCAGCTGGTTGTCGATGCGCCGCGACTCGTGCCGTTCCGTGCCGATGATGTAGAGCCCGCCGAGATCGGGCACGCCCTCGCCGAGCACGATGTCGGTGCCGCGGCCCGCCATGTTGGTGGCGATGGTCACCGCTCCCGGCTGCCCCGCATCCGACACGATCGCCGCCTCGCGCTCGTGCAGCTTCGCGTTGAGCACCGCATGCTCGACGCCGCGCTTCTCCAGCAGCCGCGAGAGGCGCTCGCTCTTTTCGATGCTGGTGGTGCCCACGAGAATCGGCTGTCCCTTCTCGTGGCGTTCGGTGATCTCGTCCACGACAGCCTTGAACTTCGCCTCCTCCGTGCGGAAGATGAGGTCGGGCTCGTCGGCGCGGACCATCGGCATGTGGGTGGGGATCGGCACCACCTCGAGGCTGTAGATCTTGTGGAACTCCTCGGCCTCGGTGATCGCGGTACCGGTCATGCCGGCGAGCTTGTCGTAGAGGCGGAAGAAGTTCTGGAACGTGATCGTCGCCAGCGTGATGTTCTCCTGGTTGACCTTCACGCCCTCCTTGGCCTCGATCGCCTGGTGGAGGCCGTCGGACCAGCGCCGTCCCGGCATGGTGCGGCCGGTGAACTCGTCGACGATGATCACCTCGCCGTCGCGCACGATGTAGTCGCGGTCCTTCTGGTAGAGCGCGTGGGCGCGCAGCGCCTGGTTCACCTGGTGCGCGTCGACCACGTGCTCCATGTCGAAGATGTTCGAGATGCCGGTCCACTTCTCGATCTTCTCGGCGCCGGAGTCGGTGAGGGTTGCGGACTTGGTCTTCTCGTCGAAGGTGTAGTCGTCCTCGTCATCCAGCCGGGGGATCAGGCGCGCGTACGTGTAGTACTTCTCGGTGGGCTCCTCCGCCTGCCCGCTGATGATCAGCGGGGTGCGCGCCTCGTCGACCAGGATGGAGTCGACCTCGTCGACGATCGCGAAGTGCAGATGGCGCTGCACGCACCGGTCGAGCGACTGCGCCATGTTGTCGCGCAGGTAGTCGAAGCCCAGCTCGTTGTTGGTGCCGTACGTGATGTCGGCCGCGTATGCCTCGCGCCGTGTGCAGGGACGCATGTGCTGCAACCGCGGATCGGGGTGCGACTCGTCGAGATAGTCGGGGTCGTACACGAACGAGCCGGTGTCGGGATCACCGGTCACGAGCCCGGGCACGATGACGCCGACCGTCATCCCCAGCGCGTGATACAGCGGCCCGTTCCAGCCGGCGTCACGGCGGGCCAGGTAGTCGTTGACCGTGACCAGGTGGGCGCCGCGCCATTCCAGCGCGTTGAGGTAGAGCGGCAGCGTGGCCACGAGCGTCTTGCCCTCGCCGGTCTTCATCTCGGCGATGCGTCCCTGGTGCAGCACCATGCCGCCGATGAGCTGCACGTCGAACGGCCGCATGCCGAGCTTGCGTCGCGACATCTCGCGCACCACGGCGAAGGCCTCGGGCAGGATGTCGTCCAGGCCGCGGGCACGCTCGCGGTCGAGCTCGGCCTGCTCGCGCTTGGCGTGCTCGGCCTCGAGCTCCTCTTCGGTCTCGATGTTCGTGGTGACCAGGCTCTCGGCCTCCGACTCGGCAGACGACGACTGGCCGTAACTGAGATCGGGTCCGCTGACGCCGAGCCGCTCACGGAACTCGCGAGTCTTGTCGCGCAGCTGCTCATCGGTGAGCTGCTCCATCTCCGCTTCGAGATCGTTGATCTCGTCGACCAGCGACTGGTACTTCTTGATGTCGCGGCGATGCGGATCGGCGCCGGGGATCTTTTTCCAGAAGGGCATCAGGCGTCCAATTGTCTCAGCACGGGATGGGCAGGGCCGTCGCTACGACGATTCAGTTGTGGGCGAGCGCTCGGCCGCGGTCAGCCCGTCTGCACCGACGCGTCCCTTGTGATCGGTGACGCGGTCTTTGCGGCGCATCACCTGGCGGTCGGCGCGGTCGACGGCGAGGTCGATCGCCTCCGGGAGCGTGGGCGCCTGCGCCTGCGCGGCGATGCGCACGTGGTGGAGGTGGGCCACCACCTCCACGCGACTGAGCCGGTGGCTGTGAATGTCGTGATCGATGATCACGTTCACGTCGTGCAGGCTGGTGTGCCGCGTCAGACGCGACACCTTGGTGCGTGCGTAGTCGTGCAGATTCGGCGGCAGCGGCTGCCTCACGGTGATGCTGACGCGACTCGCGGCGGCCTCGCCGCCGGCTCCTGCGCCAGGGGACATGTCCCGATGATACGTCCCCCTCCCTGTCGCCAAACGGTCGAGCCGCGCTCAGGGCACCCGGGCGATCACGAGGCCGTCGACGCGGCGGGCCCCAGCCTGGAGCAGGACGGCGGCGGCGGCCTCCATCGTGGCCCCGGTGGTGAGGACGTCGTCGATCAGCCACAGGCGGGCGCCCGCGAGATCGGCGCCCCGCCACCCGAAGGCACCCGCGACATTGGTGCGCCGGTCTGCCTCGCCCCGGCTGGACTGCGGCTCGGTCTCCCGCACCCGGGTGAGACCGTCCAGGACGTGGGCCCCGACAGCCTGGGCGATCTCCGCGGCCACCACCTCCGCCTGGTTGTAACCGCGCTGCCGCCGCCGGCGAGCGCCGAGCGGAACCGGGAGCACCGCGTCCGGCGGCGGGCGTATCGCGAGCTCGAGACGGATGGCCGCGACCCCGGCGATCTGGCGCAGCGCCGCCCGGTTGCCCTGGAACTTGCCGCGGTGCAGCACCTCTCGCACCGGGCCGGCGAAGACGAACGCCGACCAGGCGCGTAGGTCATCGAGGTCGACCGCTCGCGGAACCGGGAGGGCGCCGAGCTCGGCGTCGCAGGCCGGGCAGATCGGCGCGCCGGCGACCGTGTCGCAAGCGGCACAGCGGAGCGGCGCCACCGCCTCGAGCAGCAGCCGGCCGAGCACAGCGATGGCAGACATCTGCCCGGTATGGCAGCCCTCGGAGGACGCGATCGGGACAACTGCAGTGTGGGTATGGACGAAACCCCACACTCGTGCTATACCCTTCTCTGCGAAGCGCACCAAAGGTGTGGATCGCATCAGGGAGTGGCGCCAGAGGAGGAGCGGAGATGCGACGTGGCGGTGGGGGTGTCTCGCGAGAGGACGGCCGGATTAGGGCGAGTTGGGTGCCAGCGCTCGCCGTCGTGGTTCCAGTGGTCAGCGCAAGCGCGGGCATGGCCGGCGCACACGTCGCCGCGGCACCTCCGGCCATCACCTTCGCCACGCCGATGGTAATGGACCCCACGCACACCGTCGGCGAGCCCACGATCGTGCACAGCCCCGCCTCTGACAACACCGTCTACGCCAGTGGCCCCTGGGGAACCGGCACGCAGCGCAGCATCTGGAACGCGTCCGCCGACGGCGGGGAGACGTTCCGCCTCGTCAACCAGTGCGCGCCGCAGTCCGGCGAGGTGGCGACCGAGTGCCAGCCGCCGAGCGCGGTGCTGGGCAGCCCCAACCCGCCCGGGGGCGGCGACACGGACCAGCGGCTGGACCACACTGGCAAGGACTACTTCGTCGACCTCTGGGCGCTGGCGTGCGACCGCGTCGCGGCCACGTCCAATCGTGGCGCGAGCGCGCTGCAGAACGCCTATGGGTGCGACTCGCCGACGGTGAACCCCACCAGCCGCCCGGACGGTTCCGACCGGCCGTGGCTTGCGGAGTTCGATCCCCACCTGACGGGGGTCACCAGCACAGCGCCCGACAGCGGGATCGCGCCGCTGACATACATGGAGTACAACAATCTGCAGACGGTCCAGCCGAACCCGGCGTACTGGGTGAAGAGCACCGACGGGCTGAACTACTCACCGGCCAACAGCGACAACGGCAACTTCGGCTCGGACGGGTACCCCGCGGTCGACCAGGTGACGGGCAAGGTCTTCGAGGCCTCGGGTTGCGGCAACGCGCTCTGTCTCAACATCGGCACGCCGGTCGACGCCAGCGGCGATCTGTGCTTCCTCGATGATCCGGCGTCGATCACGATCGGCGGCACCGCGACGACCTGCCCGAAGAGCAGCGGTCTCATCACGATCGCCACGGGGCTCGCCGGTGATCCCGACCTGCTCTTCCCGGTCGCGTCGATGGACTCGGGACGAAACCTGCACGTGACGTTCGCCGTCGCCGGCGCGGTCACGGGAACGACCAGCACCTTCCAGGTGTTCACCACCGTGGCGAGCGCGGCGAGTGGCTGGACCACCTGGGCCTCCCCGGCGCAGGTGAGCCAGGCGCCGAGCAACGTCAACGTCTTCCCGTGGATGGTCGCCGGCGGGCCGGGCCGCTCTGATTCGGTCTGGTATGGCACGAACTCGTTCGTCGACCCCAGCACCAACGGCGGCCAGGCATGGAACGTCTACATGTCGCAGGTGGTGTGGCCGGTCAACGCCCAGGGTGGGGTGACGCTCGCGGCACCGACCGTGACGATGACCAAGGTATCACCGCACCCCAACCACTACAACAGCATCTGCCTGCTGGGCACCGGGTGCATCACGGCGCAGGGTGATCGCAATCTCGCCGACTTCTTCACCGTGACCATTGACCACACCGGCGCCGCCGAGGTCGAATACGACGACACGTCCAACGGCCTGATCCAGCAGGGCTTCACGCCGACGAGCGGGCTCGCAGACCATCCCGGCGCTCCGCTCGTGACCATCGCCCGCCAGAACGGCGGCCCTGGGCTCTACGGCAAGCGGGTGAGCGGGCTGCCGCATGAACCGGCAAGCGTGCCGGCATCCGGCATGAGCGACCCCAGCGGGGACGCCCTGTACCCGGTGATCAACGGTAACAACGTGCGCGGGTTGGACCTGACCTCGAACCAGATCGGTTTGTCGACCAGCGGCGCGCTGACCGTGACGATGCAGGTGGTGGACGTGAGCGCCGGCGGCGTGGCCGCTGCGAGCCTCGCCGTGCCCGGCGCGCAGTTCCTGCAGTACGTCACCCGCTGGCAGATGGGGAACACCATCTACTACGCGATGATGGAGACCACACCGGCGCTGGCGGCGGCAGGCCAGTACAACTTCTACGCCGGGCAGGCGCAGAGCATCGACCTCTGCTCCGTGTCGGCGTGCGATCCGCACGTCATCTACTACCCCGAGGCACCAGCTCCAGGCGGCCACGCAGAGACGGGCAGCGTGAGTTGCCCGGCGGTGCCGGCGCCGCGCACGCCGTGCACGATCACGGTCACCGTCAATGGCGGGGACGTCGGCACTCCGGCGCCGTCAAGCCTCCTGGAGGAGGTCGGAAGCTACGCTTTCGGCGCGGCGCGGCCGCAGGCTGCGGTCACCAACGCGCAGGCGGAGGCCGACGAGCTGCCTCTGGAGGTCGACGGCATCTGCTGCTTCAACGGCCGCTGACGAGCTGCACTCTTTTCGGTCAGTCGACCAGTTCGAGCAAAGCGCCCACCGCCACCCCGCGGTCGGCGCACGTGCCCGCCGGCAGTTCCAGGCATGCCTTGGCGCCGCGCACGAACCAGGTGGCCCGCCACGGCTTGATCCCGGCGTAGATGCGCAGGACGCGGCCGTCCGCGTCGACGAACACCGCGTCGAGCGCAAAGCGCATGAAGAACATGTGGATGCTGCTGCAGGGCCGGATGCAGAGCCCGTGCCCCGCCGGCAGCTCACGCCGGCCCATCAGCCCGACGAACCTCGACCAGACCGAATCGGCGATGGTGACCTCGCCCGCCACCTCCGTCCCGTCCTCGCGGGTCAATCGCAGCGCGCCGCTCGCCGCACTCATCACCGGGATCCTAGGCCCGCATCACGCAGGAAGCGTCAGATGCACCTCGGTGCCGGCGCCGGTCTGGCTGCGCACCTCGAGGCGGCCGCCGGCGATGCGTGCCCGCTCGTGCATCTCGATCATGCCCAGGCCGCGCATCCGCCCGAGGCGCGCCTCGGTGGCGACGACGTCGAATCCCTCCCCGTCGTCCTTCACCACCAGCGTCGCCCGCTCGCGGTGGTAGGAGAGCACCACCTCGACGTGCCGGGCGCGGCCATGGCGCAGCGCGTTGTCCACGGCGGCCTCGACGGTGCGGAACGCGGTCAGGTCGGCGGCGCGGGTCAGCGGGCGCGGGGTGCCGAACACGACCAGCCGTGCCTGGCGCCCGGGCACGGCACGATCGAGCAGCAGGCGGAGCGCATCGGGCAGCCGGTGCTCGCCGTCGACCGGCGCCAGCCGGGCGAGGCGCTGGTCGAGTGCTGCCGCGGCCTCCGCCGTGGCCACCCTGCAGCGACGCAGCGACTCGTTCGCGGTGGCCCGGTCCCGGCCCATCACCCGGCCGGCGAGCTCGGCGTCCATCGCCGCGTCGGAGAGCCGCTGCATCGGGCCGTCGAGGATGTCGTGGGCCAGCGCCTCGTGCTCGTCCTCGACGATGTGAAAGATGTTTCGCGCCGCCTGGCTCAGCCGCGCGCCACGGAAGTCGACCCCTCCGGTGCCACCGCCACGGCCGCCGATGGTGCGCTCCACCGCTTCCAGCAGCGCCCGCTCCTGCGCCAGAAACTGGCCGCGGCTGCGCTGCTCGAGGATGCGTTCCTCGAGCGCGGCGCGGTCGGAGTGGAGTGACAGCCCGTCATGGAGCGCGCGGATCAGCGTGTCCAGTGAGACGCGCGTGGCGCCGCTGAGCACCGAGCCGAGCACCCCGGCGTTCTGCCGCATGGCGGCGTACAGCCGTTCCCGGGTGTGCAGCGTCGCGGTCAGGTCACGCTCGGTCTTGGCCGACTGCGCGGCCAGTTCGGAGATCCGCCGGTCGAGCAGCCGGCGCAGCGTTGACAGCGGCGTTGGCGCGCTCGCAGGATCGGCCAGCATGGTCGACACGGTTTCCACGTACCCCTGTGCAGCCCCTTCGTGCCCGCGATGGCGGGGTGCCAGACTCTACCTGTTCGGCCGGTCCGGACCCAGTGCTCCTAGGGCCGCGCTTTCAAGCGCAGCACCATGAGCTCGTAGAGGGTGCGCAGCGAGTCGCGCATCGCGTTCACTCGCGAGTCCTCGCGATGCCCCCAGTGGACGGGCACCTCCGCGATGCCGAGGCCGAGCCGGCGGGCGCGGAGCAGCACCTCGGCGTCGAAGCCGAACCGCAGGGTGCGCAGCGGCCCGAAGCACGCCTCCGCAGCGTCCGCGGTGAAGAGCTTGAACCCGCACTGCGTGTCGTTCAGCCCGGGCAGCGCCACCAGCTGCAGCAGGCGGTTGTAGGTGCGGCCCATCATCTCCCGCCTCCCCGGTTGGTGCGCCTCGATCACCGAGCCGGCCATCGCGCGCGAGCCGATCACCACCTGGCACGCCGGGCCGAGATGCTCGCGCAGCTTGGGCAGCTCCTCGATCGGGGCACTCATGTCGGCGTCGCTGAACAGCCGCACCGCACCGGTCGCGGCCAGCATGCCGGCGCGCACCGCGGCGCCCTTGCCCTGGTTGCCGGGCAGGCGGATGAGGCACAGCTCCGGCCAGCCCGCCGTGGCCGCCTCCACCACCGTGGCCGTGTCGTCGACGCTGCCGTCGTCGACCACGATCACCTGGTACGGCTCCCCAGCGGCGTCCAGAAAGGCGCGCAGACGCACGAGCGTCGCCGGCAGCCGCGATGACTCGTTGTAGGCGGGGACGATGACGCTGAGCGGGAGATTCACCGAGCGTGCCTGCTTGACGCTGCGTGTTCGAGACGCTCCAGCACCCAGAAGCGCGGCAGCTGGAGCTGCCGGCGCAGCCGCCACGGCTCGAGCAGCAGGCGCCAGGCCCACTCGAGCCCGGCCCGGCGCAGCAGCGCCGGCGCCCGCCGCGCGCGGCCGGCGATGTAGTCGAGCGTGCCGCCGACGCCCACCCCGGCTCCGGCGCCGATGGAGCCGAGGTGGCGCTGCAGGAACAGCTCCTGGCGACCGTGGCCGAACGCCGCCCACACCATGTCGGGCCGCGCCGTCTCCAAGCGCTGGGCCAGCGCCGCATCCGGGTCGCCGGGGTCCGCGGCCACGATCTCGAGCCCGGGGAAGCGGTCGCGCAGCCGCCGCGCGGCCACGGCGGCGACCCCCGGACCGGCTCCGGCCAGCGCCAGCCGGTGCCCTCGGCGGATCGCCTCGGGCAGGTACGCCATGAGCATGTCGGCGCCGCCCACGCGTGTCGCGCCGGGATGGCCGCGGCGCCGGAGCGCGCGCACCACCCCGATCCCGTCGGGCACGAGCAGCGCCGCGTGCTCCAGTGCGGCGCGGAACTCGCCGTCGCGGCGGGCGCGCATCACCATCTCGGGATTGAGCGTGACCACCAGCCCGCCTGGCTGTGCGCCGTCGGTGCGCCGGCGTTCCACGAGCGCGACCAGCGCGTCGACCGCGGACGCCTCGTCGACGACATCAACCGGGCAGCCGAGCACCGTGGCGCGGAGGGGGCGTGCTGTCGCGATCAGCGCTTCGTGTACTGCGGCGCCTTACGGGCTCGCTTGAGCCCGTACTTCTTGCGCTCCTTCTCGCGGGAGTCGCGCGTCAGCAACCCGGCACGCTTGAGCGCGCCGCGCAGCTCGGGATCCGCGGCGCAGAGCGCCCGCGCGATGCCGTGACCGACAGCGCCGGCCTGACCCGCGGCGCCGCCGCCCGACACATGGATGGAGCCCGCGAAGCGGCCCATGGTGTCGGTGACGCGCAGCGGCTGGGTGACCACGGTCTCCAGGTCGCGGCGGCCGAAGTACTCGCTCGGCGAGCGCTCGTTGATCATCAGCGTGCCCTCGCCGTGGCTCAGGCGAACGCGGGCCACCGACGTCTTGCGCCGTCCGGTTCCGTAGTAGTACTGCTCAGCTGCCGGCACTGATGATCTCTCCAAGCTCTCCGAACACGATCTTCTGCGGCTGCTGCGCCGCGTGGCGGTGCGTGTCGCCCGCGTAGACGCGAAGGCGCTTCATCTGCTCGTCACCGAGCGTGTTGTGCTGCAGCATGCCGCGCACCGCGTGCTTGATGGGGAACGTGGCATCGCGCTGCAGTGCCTCTTCGAAGGTGCGCTCGCGCCGGCCGCTCGGGTAGCCCGAGTAGCGGTCGTACGTCTTCAGCGTGCGCTTGCGGCCGGTGACGACGACGTCGCGCGCGTTGATCACGATCACGTGCTCACCGGTGTTGACGTGCCGCGTGTACTGCGGCCGGTGCTTGCCACGCAGGACGCGCGCGATGTTCACCGAGAGCCGGCCCAGCGTCTGCCCGCGGGCGTCGACCAGATACCACCCCGTGGACACGCCGCCCGGCTTCGCCTGATACGTGGTCTGGGTCATGCGGCCAGCGCCTCGACCCGCTGTGCGGGATAGGTGACCGCCCACTGGTGGAGGCCGCGGGCGGGCGCGACGGTGAGGGTGGCGGGACGAGTGGCACCCATCTCCAGCAGCTGCTCCACCCACCCGACGGGGCGGCGGCCCTGGCCGACGGCGACGAGCGCACCCGCGAAGGCGCGCATCATGCCGCGGAGAAACGCGTTGGCGCTGACCGAGATCAGCACCAGCTGCGGCGCCGGCTCCGGTGTGTCGACGGTGACGCGGTGCACGGTGCGCACGGTGCGGCCACCGGGATGCGTCGGTCCGCCGAACGCGCGGAAGTCATGAGTGCCCTCGAGCATCGAGCCCGCGGTGCGCATCAGGTCGAGGTCGAGCGCGCCGCGGACCTGCCATGCGTGCCGGCGCAGGATCGGCGTGCGCACGTGGCGGCTGGCGATCACGTAGCGATACGTGCGGGTAACCGCGTCGCGGCGCGCGTGGAAGGCGGAGTCACAGCGCGCGGCATCGACGACAGCGACGTCGGCGGGGAGCACGGCGTTCAGCGCGGATTGGAGCACGCCCGGCTCCCAGTCGGTGCGCAGCTCGACGCCGGCCACCTGCGCGCGCGCATGCGCCCCTGCGTCGGTGCGCCCCGCTGCGGTGAGCGCCGGACGCTCGCCGCTCAGCGTCTGCAGCGCGTCGAGCAGCACGCCGGCGACTGTGCGTACGCCCGGCTGCGTCTGCCAGCCGTGGAAGTCGGTGCCGTCGTACTCGAGCGTGAGGCGGTGAGTGGCCATCCGCTACTGCACCAGCTCGATGATCGCCATCGGCGCATTGTCGCTGGGACGCGGCGCCAGCTTCATGATGCGGGTGTAGCCGCCGGGGCGATCGCGATACCGCTCCAGGTACGTGGTGAAGAGCTTCACCCGCACCTCGCGGTCGTTGACATAGAGCCCCACCAGGCGGCGCGCGTGCACGTCGTCCGGCTTCGCGTCCGTGATCACACGCTCCACCCAGCGCCGCAGCTCCTTGGCCTTGGCCTCGGTGGTGGTGATCCGCCCGTGGCGCAGCAGCTGCGTGACCTGGTTGCGCGTCATCGCCTGGCGATGCGCAGCGCTGCGCCCGAACTTCCGACCGGCGAGGCGGTGACGCATCAGCGCTCCGTCAGTGTCCCATCGGCTGGAACAGCGTCTCCAGCTCTTCCGGGGTGACGAAGCCGCGCTGCGTCAGCTTCTCCTTGATCTCGTCGAGCGACTTCTGGCCGAAGTTGCGCAGCGTGAGCAGCTCCTCCTGCTTCATCCCCACCAGCTGGCCGATGCGCGTGATGTCATTGGCCTTGAGGCAGTTGAGCGCACGAACCGACAGGTCGAGCTCCTCGATGGGAACATCCGCGAGCCGGCTGGGCAGGTCGTTGCCACGTGTCTGCCGCACCTGCGGCGCGACCAGGTTGTCGCCGAAGCGGACGAAGAGGTCGAGATGCTCGGTGAACAGCGCCGCGGCGCGGCTCACGGCCTCCACCGGCGCGATGGTGCCGTTGGTCCACACCTCCACCACCAGCTTGTCCCACTCGGTCTCCTGCCCCACGCGCGTCTTCTCGACGAAGAAGTTCGCCTTGCGCACGGGCGTGTAGATCGCGTCGATGCGGATGACGCCGATGGGCTGGCCTTCCTTCTTGTTCTGCTCGGCGGGGATGTAGCCCTTGCCCTGCTCGACCATCAGGTCCATGCGCAGCTGCGCCTTGGGGGAGTCGAGGGTGGCGATGTGCTGCTCGGGGTTGGCGACCTCCACGTCGCTGGGCGTCTCGATGTCGGCCGCGGTGACCTCCTTCGGGCCGCGCACGTCGAGCGACAGGCGCACCGGATCCTCGCTGTGCGAGATCACGTTGATCTCCTTGATGTTGAGGAGGATCTCGGTGACGTCCTCCTTGACGTGGTCGATGGCGCTGAACTCGTGTGCGACGCCGTCGATCGACACGGACGTGATCGCTGCGCCCGGAAGCGACGACAGCAGCACACGGCGCAGCGAGTTGCCGAGCGTGGTGCCGAATCCCGGCTCCAGCGGCTCGATCTCGAACTTGCCATAGTCGGCGCGAGTCAGGACCTCTTTGACGGTGGGTGTCGCGATCAGATCAACAGCCATGCAATGCAACCTCGGAACTGGGTCGGCGACGCTCATGTCCGCCCATCTCTGCGGCGGTGGTCTCCGTGACCTGCACGGCCTGAGCGTCGCGTACCCGAAACGGATCAATCATCTCGAGTAGTACTCAACGATGAGCTGTTCATCCACCCCCTGCTCCATCTCTGGACGTTCGGGCAGGCGGACGACGCTGGCGCGCAGCGTGTTCGCGTCCAGCGACAGCCACTCGGGCACGGCGCGGTTGGCCAAAAGCCCCTGCGCGTTCTCCACGGGCAGGATCTTGCGGCTCTTCTCGCGCACCTCGATGACGTCGCCGGGCCGCACCTGCGCCGAGGGCACGTTGACAACGCGGCCGTTGACCAGAAAGTGCCGGTGCGTCACCAGCTGGCGCCCCTCGCGACGCGACGCGGCGAATCCGAGGCGGTACACGATGTTGTCGAGGCGGCGCTCGAGGTGCTGCAAGAGCACGGTGCCGGTGACGCCGCCGCTGGCCTCGGCGCGCTCGAAGTAATGCTGGAACTGCGTCTCGAGAACCCCGTAGAGGCGACGTGCACGCTGCTTGGCGCGCAGCTGGATCCCGTAGTCACTGGCCTTGCGCCGCCGGGCGAGACCGTGCTGCCCCGGAAGCAGCCCACTGCGCTTGTCGAAGACGCAGTTCGTGTAGCACTTCTGGCCCTTGAGGTAGAGCTTGGCTCCCTCGCGACGGCAGAGGCGGCAGACGGGACCGGACTGATTGGCCATCGATCGCGCCTCTACACGCGCCGCCGCTTGGGCGGGCGGCAGCCGTTGTGCGGAATCGGTGTCACGTCGGAGATCGCCGTCACCTCGAGGCCCGATGCCTGCAGGCTGCGGATGGCGGCCTCCCGTCCCGCGCCCGGTCCTTTGACGTAGATCTCCACCTGGCGCAGACCGTGCTCCATCGCCTTGCGCGCGGCGGCTTCCGCCGTCACCTGCGCGGCGAACGGCGTGCTCTTGCGCGAGCCCTTGAAGCCCTGCGCGCCCGCGGAGCCCCAGGCGAGCACGTTGCCGGCGGGATCGGTGAGGCTGACGATCGTGTTGTTGAACGTCGCCAGCACGTGTGCGTGCCCCACCGCGATGTTCTTGCGCTCGCGGCGCCGGGTTCTGACGGTCTTCTTCTTCTTGGCCATTGCTCAGTTGCTGGAGGTGCCGAGGCGGGACCGGCTCACTTGCCCTTCTTCCGCCTCACACCCACGGTCTTCTTGGGCCCGCGGCGAGTGCGCGCGTTGGTGCGCGTGCGCTGGCCGCGCACCGGCAGGCCGCGGCGATGCCGCTGTCCCCGGTACGTGCCGATCTCGATGAGCCGCTTGATGTTGAGCGCCACCTGGCGGCGCAGGTCGCCCTCGACACGCCCCTGCAGCTGCTTCGAGATGACGTCGCGCAGCTTGCCCACCTGAGCGTCGGTCAGATCGCGCACTCGGACGTCCGGCGAGATGCCGGAGAGCGACAGCAAGTGGCGCGACGTGGTGAGCCCGATGCCGTAGATGTAGGTCAGACCGATCTCCACCCGCTTGTCGCGCGGGACGTCGACGCCGGCTATGCGCGCCATGTGTCGCTCATGACGCCGCTCAGGCCGATAGGCGTCATCACCCTTGCCGCTGCTTGTGCTTGGGGCTAGACACGCCTTCGCCGACGGGACGCATCGATGTGACCATCGCTATCCCTGCCGCTGCTTGTGCTTGGGGTTGTCGCAAATCACCCGCACCGCTCCGTGGCGCTTGATGATCTTGCAGCGGTCGCACATCTTCTTGACCGATGCCCTGACCTTCATGTCGTGCTGTCGAGTGCTCCTGTCTCGGGCGGAACGCCGCCCAATGCTCCGCCGCTTCCGCTGCGGAAATGCTTCTGCGATCCTGGCGCCGCCGCACCCTCCCAGCCGGTGTCCACGGGCGCGCTGAAACGGAACGGATCGCTGCCGGAGGATCGAGTATACCGGCTATTCCGAATACGAAGCATGACGCCTCAGGCGGCCCCGGCGGCGATTACCGCCCCCGGCCGCACCGTGAGCACCTCGGGGCCGTGCTCGGTGATGGCCACGGTGTGCTCCGCATACGAGCTGAGGCGGTGGTCGTCGGTGACCACCGTCCACTGGTCATCGAGGATGTGGACCTCGGCGCGGCCGGCGTTGACCATCGGCTCGATCGCCAGCACGTATCCGGGCTTGAGCAGGTTGCCGGTCCCCGGCCGCCCGTAATTGGGCACCTGGGGCGGCTCGTGCATGTCGCGGCCGATCCCGTGCCCGACGAACTGGCGCACCACTGAGAAGCCCTGCGCCTCGGCGTACGTCTGCACGGCGTGGCCGATGTCGCCGATGTGGTTGCCCGGACGCGCCGCGGCGATGCCGCGCTCCAGCGCCTCGCTTGTCACCTCGATCAGGCGCAACACCTCGGGCGACGCCTCGCCGCAGGGCACCGAGTACCCGCTGTCGGCCCACCAGCCGTCGAGGATCAGCCCGCAATCGAGCGACACGAGGTCGCCCTCCTGCACCACGCGCGGGCCGGGGATGCCGTGCACCACCTCCTCGTTGACGGAGATGCAGATCGAGCTGGGGAACCCGTCGTAGCCGATGAACCCGGGGATGGCGCCGTGGTCACGGATGAACGTCTCGGCCACGTGATCCAGGTCGAGGGTGGTCACGCCGGGACGCACGGCGGCCGCGACCTGCGTCAGGCAGGCGCCGAGGATCCGTCCGGCCACGCGCATCTTGTCGATCTCGGCCGGGCGCTTGAGGCGAAAGCTCTCGACACGCGGGGGGGCGTTCATGCGCCGGCTCCGGCGCCGTCGAGCGTCAAGGCGTGGATGATGCGCGTGGTCACCTCGTCCACCGGGCCGGCGCCGTCCACCTCGACGATCTTGGTGCGGGTGCCGCGGTAATAGGCGAGCACGGGCTCCGTCTCGGTGGCGTACGTGCGCAGGCGCTGATCGAACGCCGGCATCGTGTCGTCGGCGCGTCCCTCGACCTCGGCGCGATGCAGCACCCGCCGGCGCAGCTCGTCGTCGCTCACCTGGAGCGCGACCACCTCGTCCACCGCGCGGCCGCTGCGCGCGAGCATGGCGTCGAGCGCCTCGGCCTGGGGCACGGTGCGGGGGAATCCGTCGAGCAGCGCGCCGCTCTGTGCATCGGCCTCGCCGAGCCGCGACTCGATGACGCGGACGATGAGGTCGTCCGACACGAGGTTGCCGCTCTTCATGATCGGCTCGGCCTCACGCCCCAGCGCGGAGCCGCGCGCCACCTCGGCTCGCAAGATGTCGCCGGTCGCCACGTGGGGAACGCCGAGCCGGGAGGCCACGGTCTCCGCCTGTGTCCCCTTGCCGCTCCCCGGCGGGCCGAACAGCACGATGATCATGCGGGAAATCCCGCCGGAGAAGCCGAGGTCATCATTTGATGAATCCTCGGTACTGCCGCATCAGCAGCTGCGTCTCGATCTGCTTCATGGTGTCCAGCGCCACGCCGACGACGATGAGGATGGCCGTGCCGCCGAGATACAGGCTCGTGGGCTGCACCTGCGTGATCGCTGCGGTGGCCAGGGGCAGCACCACGGTGATCAACGCGAGGAACAGAGCACCGGCCAGTGTGATGCGTCCCATCACGCGGCCCAGGTACTCCGCGGTACTTCGGCCGGGTCTGATGCCGGGAATGAACGTCGACGACTTCTTGAGGTTGTCGGACACGTCGACCGGGTCGAACACGACCGCCGTGTAGAAGTAGGTGAAGCCGAGCACCAGGACGAAGTAGATGCCGTTGTAGAGGATGTTGATCGGGATCGACGGTCCTGTCGGCTGCCAGTTCTGCTGGATCCACGTGGAGGCGTTCTGCAGCCAGCCGCCGGCGTTGGCGAACAGGTTCGCGAAGATCGTGGGGAACGTCATGATCGAGATCGCGAAGATGATCGGGATCACCCCCGCGGCGTTCACCCGCAGGGGTAAGAAGTTTCGCCGCCCCGCGGCGGCCATGCCTGTTCGCGGATTGAGCACGCGCTGCGCCGACTGCACCGGGATCTTGCGCTGCGCCTGCTGCACCTCGATGATCCCAGCGGTCACGACGACCGCGATCACCGTCATCACCGCGAGCTGGACGATGTGGGAGCTACCGCCGGTGCTGCCGTAGGAGACGAGCGTGCCGGGGAGGCGTCCAATGATGCCGACGAAGATGATCAGCGAGACGCCGTTGCCCACGCCGTACTCGGTGATCAGCTCACCGAGCCACATGGCGATGACCGTGCCCGCGGTGAGCACGAGGATCACGCTGACCTCGGTTGCCGGCGAGGGGTTGGGCAGGATCGCCCCCGCCGACGTGAGGTTCGGGTTGGTGAACAGCGCCATGAAGCCGTAGCCCTGCAGCGCGGCCAGCGGCACCGTCAGATATCTCGTGTACCGCGTGATCTTCTTGCGGCCCTGCTCTCCCTCCTTGCTCAACTCCTTGAGCCGGGTGGAGACCACCGTCATCAGCTGCATGATGATCGTGGCGTTGATGTACGGGTTCAGCCCTTCGGCGACGATCGTCAGGCGTGAGAGACCGCCGCCGCTGAAGAGGTTCAGCAGGTTGAGCAGCGTGTTGCCGTTGAACAGGTCGTTGAGCGCCGCACTGTTGGCGCCGGGGATCGAGATGCTCGCCAGAACGCGGAAGACGAGCAGCAGTGCAACTGTGAACAGGAGCTTGCGGCGCAGTTCCGGGATCCGGAACGCCTGCACAAGCGCCTGAACCAGGTTCACTCCTCGGCGACCTCCAGCAGCTCCACGGTGCCCCCTGCTGCCTCCACCGCGGTGCGCGCCGCCTTGGAGATGCGATGCACACGCAGCGTCACCGGCGTGCTGATCTCGCCGGCGGCCAGCACCTTCACCGGCGTGGTGGGCTTGGCGATCAGGCCGGCACCGGCGAGCGCCGCCCCGTCGACCGTGGCGCCGCTCTCGAAGCGGCCGAGCTTGCCGATGTTGACCACGGCGTACTCCTTGCGCCACTTGTTGTGGAAGCCGCGCAGCTTGGGCAGGCGCTGTGTGAGCGGCATCTGCCCTCCCTCGAACCCGACCGGCAGACCCACACTGGATCGCGACCCCTGGCCTTTCTGGCCACGGCCCGACGTCTTGCCCTTGCCCGCGGAGATGCCGCGGCCCACGCGTTCCCGCCGGGTGCGGCTGCCCTGCGCGGGGCGCAACTCGTGGAGCTTCACAGGCGCGCCGCCTCGGCGCTGCTCGCGTGCCCGGCGAGAGCCGCCGCGCCTGCCGGCGTGTCGGCGGGCAGGCCGTCGACGCTGACGAGGTGACGCACCTTTTCGATCATGCCCCGGATCGACCCGTTGG
>DASUWI010000136.1:0-10660 GCA_036378495.1 Candidatus Dormiibacterota bacterium | reverse complement strand
CGTGGAGTAACGAAGCGGCACCGCCCGCGCTACGTCAGATGGCGCAATCGCGTCAGCAGGCGGGCGCGCCGGCGGGCGGAACGGTGAGCGGCTCCCCCGGCGGCGCATAGACGCCGGACGCCGGGGCCACAAGCACCAGCGCACCACTGGCGGCGTCGAAGCAGTCGAGCCGCCAGCCCACCTCGTGAAGCGCTCCGGCCTCCTGGGAGCGCTGGTCGACGACGGCGACGCGGACGCCCGAGCGGTGGAGCGCGGTTTGCCAGGAGGGTTGGAGGAGGTGGATGGCGGCGTACTCGGAGACGGCGCTGGGCGTGAACGATCCAGCCGTCCCGTAGATGAACACCACGCGGCCCTCGGGCAGGCGGTAGGCGAGGTAGTCGCCCCAGGCCGCCGGCGCGTACACCCGCTGCCCCGGGTACGCGGTGGCCACATGCGTGACCGCGGCGCTCGGCGTCTGCGCGGACTCCGCCGCCGCCTGCGCCGCCGGGGCGGCCAGCCGCACTGATGCCGCCACCAGCACGATCGCCACCGCGGCAAGTCCCGCCACCGCGCCCGCGCCGCGCAGATGAACCGGCAGGCGCTGCGCGGAGAGCCGCACCCGGGGTGCCGCCAGGCGCCGCCACGCGCGCCCGCCGTAACCCGCGAGCTGAGGGGCAGCCACCACCGCGAAGAGCGGGATGAGCTGCTGCGACCAGAGTGCGGCCGCGATCGTCGCCATGCCGAGGGCGAGGTCGAGCCGGTCGACGCGCCCCGCCGCCACCCAGCACACCACCAGCAGTCCCGCGGCCGCCTCGAAGATCCGCAGCGACCAGCCGTGGAAGTCGGGCGACGCGAAGGTGCCCGAGAGCAGCCCCGCGCCCGGCGCGGTGGCATCCGCCAGCACGGCCGTGAAAAGACCGGGCCCCGACGGGTTGACCATGGCGGCCACGAGCGACGCGACCAGCGCGAGGAGCAGCGCGCGCCGCGTGGCCGGACGCTCCGGGGCGACAACCCAGGCGACGAGCACGATGAAAAGCCCGGCGATGAAGCCGGGGTCGAGATTGGCCCAGAGCAGGAACAGCGGTGGCAGCAGCCAGAGCGATCGCGCGCTGCCCGCACGCCAGCGTCGGAGCAGCACGAGCACGGCGCCCACGCCCAGCAGCGACACCGCAGCGCCCGCGGTGAGGAAGGGACGGGCGACGAGGGCGGACGCCACGACGCCTGCCGCCAGCCAGGGGCGCGGAACTCGGTCGCCGCCGCGGACGGCGAGCACCGCCAGGATGAGGCCGCCGGCAGCGGACAGGCCGACGGCGAGGGACGCAAGCGTGGTGCCGCCCGCGGCCACGATCCCGGCGAGCAGCAGGTCGCGCAGCCACCCCTCCGCCACCCAGGGGTGCGCCGCGGGCAGGAAGCTGAACGGCTCGGCTGCGGGAAGGCCGTGCGCGGTGATGTGACGGCCGAGGGCGAGCTGTGACCAGGCGTGCAGATCGGCGAACGGCAGCACGAGCAGCGCCAGCGCGACGCCACCGGCGGCCACGAGCCACACCTGCCGCCAGCGGAGGTGGGTGTGGCGCGCCTGCTCCACCGTGTCGACGGCGATGACGTGCAGCGCGCTCACTGGTTCTGCCCGTTGGGATTGACCGAGGTGGTGGCCAGCCGGCCGCACGGGTCGCCCGGCGGATAGCTGGCGGGGACGGGCGCCAGCCGGAGAGTCCCCACCTCGTCGGCGGGCACGAACGCGACGCTGAGCGGATCGTGATAGACCTCGACCCACGAGGGGCTCGCCCGCATCACGTCGGCCAGCGGTGTGTTGGCGTCGTAGAGCACGATCTGCGCGCCCGACGAGCGGATCGCCTGGCTCCAGCCGGGCTGCACGGACGTGATGCTCGCGTACTTGTAGAGAAGCGCGTCGCCCATCAGGGCGGCGTCCCCGAAGATGTAGATCTTGTCGCCTTTGGCAGAAAGAGCGAGCGCCAGATAGCCCCCCTCGCCGTACTGGTTGAAGATGCGCAGCGGCTCCGGCGCCTGGGCCAGCCAGCGCGCCGCGCACACCGGGTACTGCTGTGCGTACGTGAGCGAGCTGAGCTGCACCTGCATCGCCGGTACCAGGCGCCCGGCGCCGTAGCCGGCGAGGAGCCCGCCGATCAACCCGGCGAAGACGACGGCACGGAAGCGGAGCGACGGCAGCGGCCGCTGCCGTGCCTGCCAGCGCAGGCGTCGCGCCACCATCGTGGCCTGGTCGATCCAGATCGGCGCCGCCGCAGCGAGGAAGATCGCGATGTGGCGCACCGACTGCAGCGAGAGCGCCACCCCGGCGATGAGCAGCGCGGCGTCGCGGGCGCGCAGACGGCGGTTCACCGCCACCATGGCGAGCAGCGAGAGCAGCATGAGCCCGAACGGCACCACCACCCAGTCCTGGAAGTCCGGCGAGTGCCACTCGAGGATCAGCGCCTGCTGCGCGCCCGATCCCTGGGTGAAGAACGCGTAGACCAGGATTGCGGGGCCGTTGGGGTTGATGAGGCTGACCGCGGTGCACGCCGCCAGCACCAGCAGCAGCGTGCGCAGGCGCTTCGCCGGCGCGCGGTCCGGCGCCGAGAACCAGCGTCCCACCGTCTCGGCCACAACCACCAGCGCGATGAACCCGAGCCCGATGATGAAGCCGGAGTGCAGGTTGCTCCACAGCAGGTAGAGCGGCACCAGCAGCCACACCAGCCGTCCGCCGCGGACGATGTGGCGTTCGACGAGCAGCAGCGTCAGCGCCGCGAAGCAGAAGGTGACCATCTGCACGCGGGGACCCCAGATCGGATAGCCGGCCACCGCGGTCACGAGCAGTCCGAGGCCGAGGATGAACCGATTGGGCTGACGAAGCGCGGCGCGCAGCCCGATGCATGCGATGCCACCCCAGGTGACCAGGCTCAGGAGCAGCACGATGACGCCCAGGCCGGCGGCCGACTGCAGCGCCGCATACAGCACCTCGGTGAGCCATTCGTGCATCGTCCAGGCGTGGGTCGGGACGGTGAACGTGAAGGGATCGATGCCCAGCAGGCCGCCGTGCGCGAGGATGAGCTGCCCGGCGCGCAGGTGCCACCAGAAGTCGGGATCGTGAACGATGCTCGTGACGGGCAGCAGCGTGATGACGAACGCGGCGGCCACGAAGAGTCCCGCGGGTGAGGTGGCGCGATCGAGCAACCCGCGGAAGCGCGACGGGTCTGCGGGGCGCTCCGGGGTGATGCGGGCCGCCACGCCCCGCCTCGTCAGCTCGTGAACGCCCGAGGGACGGTGCTCTCGCTCATCTGCAGCAGCGAGTGCAGCTTCTCCTTCAGACGTCGAAAGTCGAACGGCTTGGGCATGTAGGTCACGCCGCCGAGGTTCATCACCTCCTGGATGTCCTCATCGAAGCAGCGCGCGGTGAGGAGCACGATGGGAACCGCCGACGTCGCGGGGCGCTCACGCATCTCGCGCACCACCGAGATACCGCTCAGATGCGGCATCATCACATCGCACACCACAATATCGGGCACCCATTCCCGCATCGCCGCGAGCGCTTGCAAACCGTCGCCTGCGGTCCGCGGTTCGAAGCCGTCGGCGTCCAGCCGCAGCTCCAGCAGCCGGCGGAGCGAATCGTCGTCCTCGGCGATGAGGACTCGCGGGCGGGCGGCGACCTCATGGGCGGGCATGATGGGCCCCCATTGTGGATGCCTGGGCGTCACGGTTATACGCTGGCGGCTCGTTCGACTTAGTTGTGCAACAGGCCTGTCACAGGCCATTGGAGAGCTCACGGAACATGCCGATGAACGGACTGGGCGCGGTGACACAATTCGCCGTGGCCATGGCTCAGGTGGATGCGGCGCCGCCGCTCAATCCCTCTGCACTGTCGGGCGCTCGGTTCCTGGTCAGCAAACGCATCGAGGAATTGGCCGAGGCGGCCCGTTCCACTGAGGCGAATCTCACGCGCACCACAGCTGCGCGTGACGAGCTCTCACGGCGCTTGGAGCAGTTGGAGCAGCAGTGGCACGCCATGCTGCGCGAGCTGCCCCGCGTGGGGTCGTCCCAGGTGGACAGCGCGTTCCGCGCCGTCGCCGGTGTGCGCTCCGATTTCTCCGCCGCCTGCGAACGCCACGCCGATCTCAGCGGCCGCCTGCACGAGCTCCGCAGCGAGCTGGAGGTGCTGCGCTCGGTGCACCGCAGCCTCGACGATCTGATGGCCTCGTCCATCAGCGTGGAGGACGGCACCACACGGCTGCGGAGCGCGTCGCGCCAGGTGTTCCAGATCATCGAGGAAGAACGCATGCGCATCGCCCGCGACATGCATGACGGGCCGGCGCAATCGATGGCAAACCTGGTGCTGCAGGCGGAGATTCTGGAGCGGCTGATCGCTCGCGATCCCAGTCTGGTGGCCAGGGAGCTGGAGGACTTCAAGGACGGCGTCCGCCGCGTGCTCGACGAGACCCGCCGCCTCATCTTCGATCTGCGTCCCATGACGCTCGACGACCTTGGGCTCGTGCCCACGCTGCGCAAGTTCGTCAAGGAGTTCGGCGAGCGCTCCAACCTGCATGTGTACTTCCGCGTGGTGGGGGAGGAGGTGCGCCTGCCAGGTTCGCTCGAGCCCAGCCTCTTCCGCATCATCCAGGAGGCGCTCAACAACGCCCGCAAGCACGCGCGTCCCACCTCGGTCGAGGTGCTGATCCACTTCCAGACCGGCGCCGTCACCGCCTCGGTGCGCGACGACGGCATCGGCATGGACGTGGCCGCCACCGAGGCACGCCTCGAGTCGGAGCGGCACCTCGGTCTGATCTCCATGCGAGAGCGGGCGGAGCTCGAGAAGGGACAGCTGGAGATCCGGTCGCGGCCCGGGGAGGGCACCGAGATCACGGCGATGTTCAGCACGCGCGGAGGAACCGCGGCTGCCAACTGATCCGCGCGCGGCGAGTCGGGCCGCGCCGGTATTAATGGGTCATGCGCTTCCGGCTGCTCGCCTGCGACTACGACCGGACGATCGCCGTCGAGGGCGTGGTGGGCGAGGTGGCCCGGCAGGCCCTGCGGGCGGTCCGGGGATCGGGACGCGCGCTCGTCCTGGTCACCGGCCGCACCGAGGCAGAGCTGGCCGACGTCTTCGATGACCCTGCGCTGTTCGACCGGGTCGTGGTCGAGAATGGCGCGGTGCTGCAGCGGCCCGACAGCCGCAGCGAGCGCCGGCTCTGCGCGGCGGTGCCGGGCGAGCTCCTCACCGAGCTGCGCCATCGCGGCGTGCGCCCGCTGGTGGTGGGCCGCAGCATCGTCTCCACCTCGAGCAACAACGAGCCGGCGGTGAAGGCGGCGCTGCATGCGCTGCGGCTGCGCCGCGACGTGGTGCTCAACCGCGATTCCGTGATGGTCATGGCGCCGGGCTGCGGCAAGGCCTCGGGCCTGACCGCGGCCGCCGAGGACCTGGGCGTACCGATGGCGGAGACGGTCGCCGTCGGCGACGGCGAGAACGATCTGGCGCTCCGCGAGGCGGCCGGCGTGGGCGTGGCCGTGGAGAACGCCGTCGATCAGCTCAAGCGCAGAGCGGACATTGTGCTGCGCCGGCCCGGGTCCGCCGGGATCCACGACCTCTGCGCATCCCTGGTGCAGTTCGACCTCGAGGACCTGCTCGAGGCCAGCCCGGCGCCCCGCTGACTCAGACGCGGGAGCCGTTGTGGGCCCGCACCTCGCCCAGGAGCGAGCTCACCGCCACCGCTTCCACCTGGGGGCCACCCATATCGGTGATGAGCGCCTGCAGCGGTGCGGTCTCCGGGGGCATGAGGAAGTCCTCCGGCGCCGTGACGGCCATCAGGGCATCGACCACATCCGGGTCGAACTGGGAACCGCGTCCGCGGGCGAGCTCCTCGCGGATGTGATCCGGGGAGCGCGGCGGCGAGTACGGACGCCCCGAGCGCATCACGTCGAAGGCGTCGACGGCGGCCACGATCCGCGCCCCAAGTGGGATCCGCTCGCCGCGCAGCCCGTCGGGGTATCCCTGGCCGTCGAAGCGCTCGTGGTGGTGACGAACGATGAGGCGCACGTCCTCCCAGGTGTCGATGCTCTCCAGGATCATCGCCCCCGCCACCGGGTGAATGCGGACGATCTCGCGCTCCTCGGGGGTGAGGGCTCCGGGCCGGTGCAGCAGGTGCTCCGGCACGGCCACCTTGCCGATGTCGTGCAGGCAGGCGCCGAAGCGGATGGCCGACCGGGCGTCCTCGGGCAGACCGAGGTGCGCTGCGATGCGCCCGGAGAGGTGCACCAGGCGGTTGGCGTGCCAGCGCGTGGCGGTGTCCTTCGACTCCAGCGTGTTGGCCAGCACCAGCGTGAACCGCTCCAGCATCGGCGCCAGCAGCCGCAGGCGCATCGCCTCGGTGGCCAGCTCGCGGCGGCGCAGCGCCCCGTTGACCACGGTGAGCAGGTGCTCGGTCTTGAACGGCTTGGGGACGAAGGCGACCGCCCCCGCCTGGACGGCGCGCATGGCCAGGTCGAGGTCGCGATAGGACGTCACCACCACGCAGGGGAGGGTGGGGTCGACCTGCTGGGCGTGGTTGATCACGTCGATGCCGTCGGAGCGCGGCATCGCATAGTCGGTGACCACGCAGTCGAAGCGTCCGGCCGCGTCCAGCAGCGCGATGGCCTCGCCCCCATCGGCGGCCCCGGCGACGCGATGGCCGCCGTACTCCAGCGCCTGCTGTAGAAAACGCCGCGTCAGACTGTCGTCCTCAGCGACAAGCACCTCAGCCACGAAGCGCGACCTCCTCAGTCCCCGACTGCGCCTCGCCGCCCCTGGCGAGCAACCCCGCAATCGTGGGGCAGGGGCGTCCGCCCGTCAACGAGCCGTCATCGATTCGTATCCGCATTCGCGTCGGGGTCAGCCGTTGTCGGAGTCGGTGAGCGGCGTGCGCAGGCTCTGCTTCCAGTACGAACGGACGGCCCGCTGCACCTGGAGGTCCGTCCACCAGAAGGGCACCTCCGCGCGCTGGTTGTCGTGCACGGTGAGCTTGTGGGCCAGGAGGCGGCGGCGCACCTGCAGCCCGAAGTCGCGCCGGCTCGTCATCCACACCTTGTAGGCGAGGTACACGACCAGCCAGACGACCAGGGCGGCGACGATCGCCAGGTACACGGTTTGGGTGAACGGGCCGGTGGTGGTACCGGACGTGGCAGTCAGCGCTGAGACCATGGGTGGCAGCGTACGGTCGCGGGTGTTGCATTTCGATAACGGCGCCGTGCCGGTTCGCCGGTTGCGAACGAGGTGGCCCAGCGCCGTCGGGAGCCCGGTGGTGCCGGGCTCCCGCGCACTGTCGAGTCGAAACTACGCCGGCCCCACGGTGGTGCCGTCCGGCTGGCTGAGTTCGTCGCCGAGCGCTGCGCTCGCCAGGGCGCCATCGCCGGCGGCGGCGGCCACCGCCGCGGCTGCCGCCATCTCCTCCTCGTCCTCGTAGAGGCGGATCGCCTCCTCACGAAGCTTCTGGTAGTAGTCGAGCCCCGTCCCCGCGGGAATCAGCTTGCCGATGATCACGTTCTCCTTCAGACCGCGGAGGCGGTCGACCTTGCCGGAGATCGCGGCCTCGGTGAGCACCCGGGTGGTCTCCTGGAAGGACGCGGCCGAGAGCCACGACGCCGTGTTGAGCGCGGCCTTGATGAGACCGAGCAGCACCGTCTGGGCGATGGCGGGTTCTCCGCCCTCACTCAGCGCCTTGGCGTTGGCCTCCTCCCACTCGAACTGCGAGACGATCTCGCCGGGCAGCAGGTCGGTGTCGCCCGCGTTGTCGATGCGGACCTTCCGCATCATCTGGCGGACGATCACCTCGATGTGCTTGTCGTTGATGTCGACACCCTGGCTGCGGTACACGCGCTGCACCTCGCGCACCAGGTAGTTCTGCACCTCGTCGCGGCCGCGCACGAGCAGCAGCTCCTGCGGGCTGATCGAGCCCTCGGTGATCTTGTCGCCGGCGTTGACGTGGTCCCCGTCGCGGACGACAACCTGCGCCGCCGCCGGGATGGCGTACTCGCGCGTCTCCTCGTCGGAGGTGCGCACCAGGACCTCCTTGGCGCCGACGCGGACCACGCCGGCGTACTTGGCGCGAACCGACGACTCGGTGCCGCCCTTGTCGGTGCCACGCATCAGCTCCTCGCCCTCAGAGACAGCCTGGGCGTCGGTGACCAGCACCGCGTGGCCGCCCTGGATGGGATAGGTGGTGTCGAACACATCGCGGGAGGTCACCTTCACCTTGAGCGAGCGGCTCTCGGTGCGGATCAGCTCCACCTCGCCGTCGATCTCGCTGATCAGCGCCTTGCCCTTGGGGACGCGGGCTTCGAACAGCTCCTCGACGCGAGGCAGACCCTGTGTGATGTCGGCGCCGCCCGTCGCCACACCTCCGGTGTGGAAGGTGCGCATCGTCAGCTGCGTGCCCGGCTCGCCGATGGACTGCGCCGCGATGACGCCAACCGCTTCACCGATCTCCACCAGCCGGCCGGTGGCCAGGTTGCGCCCGTAGCACATGCGGCAGACGCCCTCGCGCGCCTTGCACGTCATGATGCTGCGCACCTTGACGCGGCCGATCTGCGTGCGGTCGCGCAGGATGCGGCGCGACACCTCGTCCTCGATCTCGTCGCCGTTGCGGAGCAGCACCTCGTCGCCGAGCGTGATGTCCGCCGCCGCGATGCGACCCTGGTAGCGGTCGATCACACGATCGCCCAGCTCGGGGTCTTCGAGCTCGACCCAGATGCCCGCGGTGGTCTCGCAGTCCTCGATGCGCACGATGACGTCCTGGGCCACGTCGACCAGACGGCGCGTGAGGTAGCCGGAGTCCGCGGTGCGCAGCGCGGTGTCGGCGAGTCCCTTGCGGGCGCCGTGCGTGGAGATGAAGTACTCCAGCACCGTCAGGCCCTCGGAGAAGTTCGCCTTGATGGGCAGATCGATGATCCGGCCCGTGGGGTCGGCCATCAGGCCGCGCATGCCGGCCAGCTGACGGATCTGCTGCGTGGAGCCGCGCGCTCCGGACTGCGACATCATCAGCACCGAGTGGAAGCGGTCGAACGAGTCCATGGTCACGCGCGTGACCTCGTCGGTGGCGCGCGTCCAGATCTCGACCGTCTTCAGGTAGCGCTCGTCGTCCGTGATGAGCCCGCGGCGGTACTGCAGGTCGACCTCTTCGACCTCGGCCTCGGCGTCGGCGATGATGTGGCGCTTGCGCTCCGGCGTCTTGATGTCCATCGCGGCCACTGTGACGCCCGCCTTGGTGGCGTAGTGGAAGCCGAGACGCTTGATGTCGTTGACGATCTGCGCCGTGGTGTCAGATCCGTGCAGGTCGTAGCACTCCTTGACCAGCTGCGCCAGCTTGCGCAGGTCGAGCACCTCGTTGCGGTACACCATCGCGGGCAGATCGTTGTCCATGCCGTGCTCGCCCAAGGGCAGCACGTCGTTGAAGAGCACGCGGCCAACAGTAGTCACCGGCAGCTCGGTGCCCTCCGGCACCGGCTCCGACGCCCGGTGCGGATGCAGGCGGCGCCGCGGTATGCGCACGCGCACCCAGTCGTGCAGGCCGACGCGTCCGTGCTCGTATGCCAGCGCCGCCTCCTCGGGAGATGCGAAGCGCGGCAGCGTGTTCTCGTCGGCGGGCTTCTCGGCGCCGGAATCCTGCGTCAGGTAGTACGACCCGAGGACTATGTCCTGCGTGGGCGCCACCACCGGTGAGCCATTGGCCGCGCTCAGGATGTTGTTGGACGACATCATCAGGTTCTTGGCCTCGGCCACGGCCCCGCTGAACAGCGGCACGTGCACGGCCATCTGATCACCGTCGAAGTCCGCGTTGAACGCCTTGCAGACGAGCGGATGGATCTGGATCGCCTGACCCTCGACCAGCACGGGCATGAACGCCTGGATGCCGAGGCGGTGCAGCGTGGGCGCGCGGTTGAGGAGCACCGGGTGCTCCTTGATGACCGGATCCAGGATGTCCCACACCTCGGGGCGCACGCGCTCCACCATGCGCTTGGCGCTCTTGATGTTCTGCGTGACGTTCTGTGACACGAGCTCGCGCATGACGAAGGGCTTGAACAGCTCCAGCGCCATCTTCTTGGGCAGGCCGCACTCGTGCACCTTCAGCTCCGGCCCGACCACGATCACCGAGCGGCCGCTGTAGTCGACACGCTTGCCCAGCAGGTTCTGGCGGAACCGTCCCTGCTTGCCCTTAAGCATGTCGGAGAGCGACTTCAGCTTGCGGTTGCCGGTGCCGGTGATGGCACGGCCGCGCCGCCCGTTGTCGACGAGCGCGTCCACCGCCTCCTGGAGCATGCGCTTCTCGTTGCGCACGATGATCTCGGGCGCGCCCAGCTCCAGCAGCCTCTTCAGGCGGTTGTTGCGGTTGATGACGCGGCGGTACAGGTCGTTGAGGTCGCTGGTGGCGAAGCGGCCGCCGTCCAGCTGCACCATGGGCCGCAGCTCCGGGGGGATCACGGGCAGCGCGTCGAGGATCATCCACGCGGGCGACGTGCCCGACTTGCGGAACGCCTCGATGACCCGCAGCCGCTTGATCGCCTTCTGACGGCGCTGCCCGCTCGTCGACTTCGACTCCTCGCGCAGGTGCACGGCCTCCTCGGCGAGGTCGATCTTCTGCAGCAGCTCCCGTACCGCTGCCGCGCCGATGCCGGCCTTGAAGACCTTGCCGAACTTCTCGAC
>DASUWI010000135.1:0-13054 GCA_036378495.1 Candidatus Dormiibacterota bacterium | reverse complement strand
TACAGCGCCGACGGGGTCTCGATCATGTGGCTGCGCACCTTCCGCTGGCTGGCACGGCTGCTCGAGAGCGAAGCCACGAGCGTGGAGTCGAAGTCGAGGATGCAGTCGGCAACCTCGGTCACATCGGTGCCCGCTCGGGTGACCGACGACGCGACCCGAGGCAGCCGCAGCGGGCAGGCGTAACGCAGGGTGAGGTCGATGTCGTGGATGAGCAGGTCGAAGATCACGCTCAGGGTGGTGCGCGGAGTGGCGGGGGAGTGACGCAGCGACACCATGTGCACCGGCCGCTCGTCGAGCAGCGCGGCCACCGTGCTGACCGCGGGATTGAACCGCTCGACAAAGCCGCACATCAGGGGCAGCCCACGGCGCGCCGCCGCGCAGACGGTGGCTCGCGACGCCTCGATGCCCGGCGCCAGCGGCTTCTCGATGAGCAGTGGCAGGCCGGCGTCGAGCAGTGCCGCCGCCTGCTCGTCGTGGGTGCGCGTCGGGGTGGCCACCACCGCGGCGTCGCAGCCGGTAGCGGCGGCGAGATCGGTCGAGAACGTGCAGCCGAAGCGATCGGCCAGCCCGCGGCCGCGCGAGGGGTCGGTGTCGACGATCACGGCAAGCTCGGCCACGTCGGACTCGGCGATCACGCGGGCGTGGTTGCCCCCCATGGCGCCCGCTCCGACGAGCGCCAGGCGCGGCCTGGCCGTGGTCACAGGACATGCTGCGGGCGCCCGGCGCGCACCGGCGATCACGTCCCTTTGACAGGAGTGCTCCAGTCACGTGGACGGTGGGATCAGGCCTCCGCAACCGGGGTGCTCGCCGCCAGGAGCTCGCCGGCCTCGGTTCCCGCAACCCGCCGTCGCAGCAGCGGCAGCAGCAGCGCCGTCATGACTGCAACGGTGGCCACCGATCCGGCCACCAATCCAAGCTCGACGCGCACGAACAGCTCGCTGCCCACAGCGGTCACGACCACGAATGCGACCCCTCCCGCCACCCAGCCGGTTGCCACCCGTGCGTAGCCGCTGAGCGAGATCAGCGTCTGGCTCAGCACCTGGGCGACCATGAACACGCCGCAGCTGCCCGCCAGGAGCACGAAGTCGAGATGGCCCAGCTCGAGGCCGCCGCCGAACAGGACCCTCGTGATGAAGGGGCCGAGCAGCGCCAGGCCGGCGGTCGCGGCGGCGCCGAGCCCGGCCACGAGCAGGAGCAGCTGGGTCAGAACGCGGCGGAACTCGGTGTGCTCGCCCCTGGCCGCCAGCGCGGAGAGCTTCGGCAGGAGCGCCGCCTGCACCGCCTGGAACAGAAAGATGGGCACGTAGGCGACGATGCGGCTGCTGAGGAACTGCCCTGCCGCCGCGTGCTGCGCCGGCGTGGCCAGCACCTGCACGGCCACAGTCCCGATGCTCAGCAGGAACTGGGTCATCACGCTGGCGATCAGCAGGAACCCGAGCGCGCTCGACAGCTCCGACCAGGCCGCCGGCGGTCCCGCCCGGAGCAGCCCGCGACGCCCGCTCACGACCAGGGCCAGCGCGATCAGCGATCCCACGACCAGCGCCAACCCGTACGGGCCGGCGACATGGACGGCGGCGACGCCGAGCCCGACGCAGAGCACGACGCGCACGGCGCCCTCGACGCCGAGGAGCGCTCCGTAAGGGGCGAACCTCGCGTTGCCGGCGAAGGTCCCGCGGGCGAGGTACTGCAGCGCAAACGCGGCGAAGCCGACGCCGAGAGCCCAGACGAACCCGGAGTCGCCGTCGAAGAGCCGCGAAGTCAGCGGGCCACCGGCCAGGGCGGCGGCAAGGATGAGGGCGGCGGCGAGCCCCAGGCCGGCCACCGCGGCGCGGACGACGAGCGGCCGGCCGCCCTCGCCGCGTGCGCGCCGCGCCGCGAGCGCTCGCCCCACCTCCTGCTCCAGCGGGAGGAAGAAGCCCGGCGCGCAGACGAACAGCAGCGCCCAGAACGTTGCCAGCGGGGCATAGCGCGCCTTGCCCAGCGCGTGCGCGGCGATGGCCAGGAACCCGTACTGGCTGAGCCCGGCGAGCACCAGCCCGACGCCGACGACGACGGCGCCCTGAGGCAGCGCCACACGGGAGGCCAGGCGCGACGCTGCGCTCACGGGCAGGAATAGCCGAGCGCCCGGGTCACCGCCATGGCGACGGGTGACACCAGACGGAAGGTGATCGACGGGTGGGCCACCGCGCCGTCCAGCTGCCAGTGCTCGGTGATCAGAAAGGTGGCGTCGTTGCGTGCGACGTTCAGGGTGGTGTCCTCGGTCTGCAGGCCGTCGCTGCGCTCCCAGCGGTAGACGAGCGTTCCGGCACCCCGGACGTGTCCGGTAGCCGTGGCGGCGAACACCGAGTTGCACGTGCCGTGCACCGGCTGCAGCTGCACCGACACGGGTCGGGCCACGGAGAGCGCGCCGGCGGCTGCGGGTGCACCACCGCGGATCGCCGACGCCAGCATCCCGCCGAGGGCGCCGACGATGGCGGCGGCAACGAGCAGCAGGGTGGCGGTGCGCATGGTGCGGGCTCCCGGCCGTCTCGCCACGCGGCGGAACAGAAAGCCCGACGGGGCCGCGCGGATGACCGGCATTGCGGGGACGGCCGGCGATACCTGCCGCTTCTCCTGCTGGACCGCAGCCGTCTCCGTGGCCGGTCCTGAAGACGGCTCCGGCTGCTCCGCAGGCGCGGCGGAGACGGGCGCCGCGCCGGCCGGCTCGACCGGGCTCGGCACAGGGACGGCGGCGCCCTCGGCTGCCGCGCCACGGCTGGGGAGGGACGCCAGCTCGGAAGCCGCGACCGCGCGCCAGCCGTCTCCCAGTTCGCGCCGAGCGGCTGTGGCCAGGGCTGTGCGCATACTGGAGGCCGTGCGGTACCGGTGGTCGATTCGTTGCGCCGTGCCACGCGTCAGCACGCGCCGCAGTGCACGGGGGGCCGCGGCCTCACCGGCCAGCTCCTCGACGAGCCTCGCGACGCCGTGCGTGTCGGTCACCGGTTCCGCAACCGCGTCGGCATGCATCGCCCTGCCGACGGCGAATCCGGCGAGGCGCACGCGGTCGCCGTCGAGGAGCACGGCGTCGGCGCACACCCGGCCGTGGATGACGCCGGCACGGTGGGCGATGACGAGCGCGAGCAGCACGGAGTCGGCGACAAGGCAGGTGGCCGCCAGGGACAGGGGCGACTCGCGGAGCAGCCGGGCCGCGCTCGCACAGTCGACGAGCTCGGTGACCACGCCCGCGGTGTCACCGTCCCAGAGCGTCTTGTAGACCGACACGATCGACGGATGCTCGAGCACCGCGGCCTCGTCGGTGGCCTCGCCGAGCCGCTGCCGGAACCCCTCATCGTCGGTGAGCGGCGCTCCGATCACCTCGATGGCGACGTCGAACCCGCTGGTGTGCCCGGCCGCCCGCACCGCGCCGGCAAGACCTGTGCCCAGCACCGCGCCGAGCGAGTAGCCGTCGAAGGCAGGGTCCGGTACGTCCTCAGGGATAGATGCCACGAACCGCGGTCGCGTCGGCGACCCTCTTCACCGCCACCAGGTACGCGCCCAGACGCAGCGAGACGCTGTGCGACTGCGCCTGCATCCACATCTGTCCGAACGCGCGCTCCAGGATCCGCTCCAGACGCCGGTTGATCTCACCCTCCTCCCAGAACAGCGACTGCAGGTCCTGCACCCATTCGAAGTAGGACACGGTGACGCCGCCGGCGTTGGCGAGGATGTCGGGCACCACGGTCACGCCGCGCTTCTCGAGGATCGAGTCGGCGTCGGGTGTGGTGGGACCGTTTGCCGCCTCGACGATGAGGCGGGCCTGGATGCGCCCGGCGTTGGCGGCCGTGATCTGGTTCTCCAGCGCCGCCGGCACGAGCACATCGACTGGAAGCTCGAGCAGCTCGCGATTGCTGATCTCCTGCGTGCCCGCAACCCCGAGGATGGTGTGGTTGCGGTGGAGGTGGGACAGCAGCGCGGGCACGTGGATGCCCTCAGGGGAGTAGATGCCGCCGGAGACGTCCGACACCGCACACACGCGGAAGCCGACCTCATGCAGCAGCTGGGCGGCGACGCTGCCGACGTTGCCGAATCCCTGCACCGCCACGGTCGCCTCAGCGGGATCGATGCCCAGCTTCTCGCACGCCTCCAGCGTCACGATGGTCACGCCGCGACCGGTGGCGCTGGGCCGGCCCTCGCTGCCTCCGATGTCGAGGGGTTTGCCCGTGACCGCCGCGGGGACGGAGTAGCCGGCCTCCATCGAGATCGTGTCCATGATCCAGGCCATGATCTGGGCGCCGGTGTTGACGTCGGGCGCCGGGATGTCCGACTCCGGGCCGATGAGCACGTTGATCTCGCTGGCGAAGCGTCGGGACAGACGCTCGAGCTCGCGGCGCGACAGCGTCCGCGGATCGCAGACGACCCCACCCTTGGCACCGCCGAACGGGATGTTGACCAGCGCGCACTTCCAGGTCATCCACATCGCCAGCGCCTTGACCTCGTCGAGGCTGGTCTCGGGGTGGAATCGCAGGCCGCCCTTGGCCGGGCCCCGCGTGGTGTTGTGCTGCACGCGATAACCCTCGAACATGCGCACCGCTCCGGAGTCGAGCTTCACCGGAAAGCGGACCAGGAGCTCGCGGCGCACCTCGCGCAGCACGGCGCGAAGTCCAGGGCTCAGGTCGAGAATGTCCGCCGCGTTGTCGAACTGGCGCTGGGCGTTGCGCCAGGGGTTCTCAGCGCCGAGCGACGGTGCCGCGGCGATGGTCATCGGCGATCGAGCGTACCAGGCCGCGGCGACCCCTGACCGTATACTCGCCGCAATGGCGGGCGACGACAACAACACAACACCAGAGGCTGCCTACAAGGCGCTTCGCGACAACGGCGCCGCGCTGATCGACGTGCGCGAGCCATGGGAGTACGAGGAGGCGCGCATCCCCGGCTCGGTCCTGATCCCGCTGGGTGAGGTGCCCGACCGGCTGGCCGACATCCCCGACGACCGGGATGTCTTTGTGCACTGCCGCACCGGCGGGCGCAGCGCCCGGGCGGTGGCGTATCTCCGCGAGCACGGCAGGCCGCGCGCGTACAACGTGACCGGCGGCATCGAGCGCTGGAGGGAGGCCGGCCTGCCCGTCAACGAGTGAGCGGCCCCGCGTCGCTGAAGACCCTGGCACCGATCGCCGGGTACCTCACCTTGCTCGAGCTCTCCGTGGGGACGGCCGTGGCCGCCTACGTCATCGATGCCGCCGGCCGCGTCGGCCGCGGCTACGTGGGCTCGACCGCGGGTATCTGCACGGCGGTTGCCGGCGTTGCGCTGCTCATCGGAATCTACGTTCCCACCGACATCACGCTGCTGAGCGCGCCGATCTCCGGCGGCGCCATGAGCTCGCTGATCCACTGGAACATCGGCTACGTGGGAGCGCTGCTGGTGCTGGCGCTCTTCTGCTGGGTGGGCACCGACCTGGCCCGCCGCGTGATCGGCGCCGGTGTGCTCGCCGTCGGTGGCGTGTGCATCGGCAAGGCGGCGGTGGCCATCGGGCCGGCGATCAGTGGCGCCGGCGGCGCGGTCGCCGTCCTGGTACCGGCGACGCTGGTGACCGGGGTGGCGCTCGCCGGCATGCTCCTCGGCCACTGGTACCTGGTGGCGCCGAGCCTGTCGTTCCGCCCGCTGCGCCAGATGGTGCGGCTCGTGCTGGGGGCGCTCGGCGTCGAGTCCGCGGTGATCGCCGCGGTGCTGCTGGCGTCGTCGCCGGGCGCCCGCGCGCAGCTGATCGGCGGCTACGCACTTCCCTTCTGGCTGCTGGTGATCGGCGCCGGCATCGTCTTCACCGCGCTGGTCACGCTGCTGACCGGTCACTTCGCCCGCATCCGCGCCAATCAACCGGCGACCGCGATGCTCTACGTGCTGATCATCAGCGTGCTCATGGGGGTCGTGCCCGCGCACCTGCTGTTCTTCGTCACCGGAACGCCCGTGTGAGCGTTATCGTCCGCGCCCGTGATTGAGACGCCGCACCTGTCGGTGCTGATCCCCGCGCTCAACGAGGGCCGCACGCTCAGCACCGTCCTCGACCAGGTGCTGGCCGTCGACGAGCCGCTGGAGGCGATCCTCGTCGACGACGGCTCGACGGACAACACGTGGGAGATCATGTCCGACTACGCGCAGCGTCACCCGCGCGTCCAGGCCATCCGCCATCGCCACAACATGGGCAAGGGGGCGGCGGTGCGCACGGCGCTGGATCATGCTCGCGGCGCGTACGTCATCGTGCAGGACGCCGACCTGGAGTACCACCCGCAGGAGTACACACGCCTGCTGGAGCCGGTGCGCTCCGGTCACGCCGCCGTCGTCTACGGAACGCGTGCGTTCGCCAGCCACACGGCGTACTCGTACTGGTACGTGCTCGGCAACCGGGCGGTGACCACGGCGGTCAACATCCTCTACAACGTCTACCTGTCCGACATGGAGACCTGCTACAAGCTGATGCCGCGCGACGTCGCACGCAGCCTGAACATCGAGGCGCGGGGGTTCGATGTCGAACCGGAGGTGACGGCGAAGCTCCTGCGGTTGGGGCACCGGATCTATGAGGTGCCGATCAGCTACACGGCACGCTCCCGGGAGGAGGGCAAGAAGTTGACGGCGATGGACGGTGTCAGAGCCGTCGGCGTCCTGCTTCGCTATCGCCGCTGGCGCCCAGACGGGGTGGTGTGAGCAGCATCGCGGTCATCGGCACCGGCTACGTCGGCCTCACCACCGCAGCGTGCTTCGCCGATCTCGGCAACGACGTCTGCGGTGTCGACGCCGACACCGGTGTCGTGGAGACCCTGCACCGCGGCCAGATGCCCTTCTACGAGCCCGGCCTCGAAGAGATCGTCAGGCGCAACGCTGACCGCGGCCGGCTGCACTTCACCACGAGCACGCCCGACGCGATCGCGGATGCCGAGTTCGTGTTCCTGGCCGTGGGCACTCCCGTGGCGGACGGCGGCGAGCCGGATCTGAGCCAGGTGCGATCTGCGGCCGCCACCATCGGTGCGCACCTCCGCGCGCCCGTGGTGATCGTGAACAAGAGCACGGTGCCCATCGGCACCGGCGACGTCGTGGGGGACATCGTCGGCGACTCGCTGACGCAGCCGGTGGAGTTCGCCGTCGTCGCGAACCCCGAGTTCCTTCGCGAAGGCTCCGCGGTGCACGACTTCATGAGCCCGGATCGCGTCGTCATCGGGTCGCACGACGCAGACAGCGCACGCCGCGTCGCCGAGCTGTACAAGCCGCTGCACGCCCCGGTGCTGGTGACCACGCTGTACGCGGCCGAGATGATCAAGTACGCGAGCAATGCGTTTCTGGCGACCAAGATCTCCTTCATCAACGAGATCGCCCGAGTCTGCGAGAAGCTGGACGCCGACATCGAGGTGGTGGCTCGCGGGATGGGGCTGGACAAGCGCATCGGGGCGGCGTTTCTCAACGCGGGTCTGGGGTACGGCGGTTCGTGCTTCCCCAAGGACGTGCTCGCGCTGAGCCGCATGTCGGAATCCATCGGCGCGCACCCGCAGCTGCTCACGGCGGTGATGGAGATCAACGACACCCAGGTCACGCTGCTCGTGGAGAAGCTCCACGATGTGCTCGGTCCGCTTCGCGGTCTGACCATCGGGCTGCTCGGTCTCGCCTTCAAGCCGAACACCGACGACATGCGCGAGGCGCCGTCGCTCGGCTTGGTGGCCGCCCTGCAGAAGAAGGGGGCAGCGATCCGCGCGTATGACCCGGTGGCCATGCCGCGAGCGGCGCGGCTTCTGCCGGACGTGCTGATGCAGCGCGACGCCTATGCGGTGGCGCGCGACGCCGACGCCCTCATCGTCGCCACGGAGTGGAACGAGTTCCGCCAGCTCGACTTCCGCCGGTTGAAGAAGCTGATGAAGCGCGCGGTGATCATCGACGGCCGCAACATCTACGATCCGCAGCAGCTGAAGGATCTCGGCTTCGTCCACCGGGGTGTGGGACGATGAGGGTGCTGATCACGGGTGGCGCCGGCTTCGTCGGCTCCCATGTGGCCGAGCACCTCGCCCGACGTGGCGAGCATGTGGTCGTGGTCGACAACATGCTCACCGGCAACGCCGGGAATCTGGCCGCTCTGAGCACCGACGCATGCACCGTGCTCCACCGCGACGTGACGCGCCCGCTCGAGGTCGAGGGTCCGCTGGATGCTGTTCTCCACTTCGCCTCGCCGGCATCGCCGCCGGACTACACCGCGCATCCGGTAGCCACGCTGGACGTGGGCACCGCGGGCACACGGTCGATGCTCGAGCTGGCGCGTGTGAAGAACGCCCGCTTCATGCTGGCGTCCACCTCGGAGGTGTACGGCGATCCGCAGGAGCACCCGCAGCGCGAGGACTACTGGGGCAACGTCAACCCCATCGGACCGCGCAGCGTCTACGACGAGGCCAAGCGCTGCGCCGAGGCCTACACGATGGCGTACCACCGCGCCGGGCTCGACACCCGGATCACACGCATCTTCAACACCTATGGTCCGCGGATGCGCGGCGACGACGGGCGCGCGATCCCCAACTTCGTCTCACAGGCGCTCGCCGGCCAGGCGCTCACCGTGTACGGCGACGGCAGCCAGACGCGAAGCCTCTGCTACGTCGACGACCTGGTGGACGGCATCGTGTTGCTGCTGGACTCGTCGGAGCACCGGCCGGTGAACCTGGGCAACCCCGCCGAGATCACCGTGCGCCAGCTGGCGCGGACTGTCGCCGCCGTCTGCGGAGCCCCCGTCGACCGCATGGAGTTCCTGCCGCTGCCCGAGGACGATCCCCACAGGCGCTGCCCCGACATCGCCCGGGCGCACCAGGTCCTCGGCTGGGAGCCCGTCACCGAGCTGACGGAGGGCCTGCAGCTCACCGTCCGCTGGGTTCGCGACTCGCAGCCCTGACCGGGGTCAGGGAATGCTGAAGGTCGCCGCGGATTGCTCGGGGCTCGGGTACCGGCCGCCGAACGTCTGCACCGCACCGCACGCTCCCGCGCCGCAGGCCGCCACGCTCAGCCCTCGCGCGGTGTCACTGCTGGGGTGGTAGCCGGGCGCGCTCGCGCCGGCGGCACTCCCGAACGGGTGCACGGCGCCGAGCCCGTCGAGGACGTACCCGCCCGTTCCTGACGGCAGCAGCGCGATGGCGCGGGCGATGTCCCAGCTGCTCCAGTACGGGCCGCCGCCGAGCGATGGCGCGTTGCCGAACGGGTGGATGCCGCCGAGCCCGTCCAGCACGTAGCCGCCGGCGCCGCCGCCGAGCAGCGCCACCGATCTCGCGATGTCCCACCCCTGCCAGTGCCCGGTGACCGGGAGCAGCGGGGCGTTGCCGAAGGGGTGCACGGATCCCCAGCCGTCGAGGATCTGCCCGCCGAGGCCGTCGGCGTCCAGCACCACGCCGCGTGCGATGTCCCAGTTGGGCCATGACGGTGTGTTGGTGATCGGCGGCGCCCCGCCGAACGGATGCAGGCCGCCGTTGGCGTCGAGCACGTAGCCGCTGGCGCCATCGGGACGAAGCGCGATGCCGCGAGCCATGTTCCCCGGCCACGTGGCCGACGGGCTCACCGCGGGAGCGCCGCCGAACGCTGTGATGAAGCCGTGTTCATCGACCGCGTAGCCCGAGGTGCCGCCGCTGCGCAGCGCGATGCCGCCCTCGCTGTGGGTCACCACGTCATTAGCGACGACCACCGACGCGGGGGCTCCGGCGTACGCGGCGGTCCGCAACGCCGCGCAGGTCTGCGTGCCGCCCATGCACGCCGCGACGGCGATACCCCGGGCCGTGTCGACGTTGCCGTGGTAGGGCGCGCTCGCCATGTAGGGGACGGCGGCACCGAAGGGATGGAGACCGCCGTAGCCGTCGACGACGATCCCGCCGCCGCTGCTGTCGAGCGCGATGCTCCGGGCGATGTCCCAGCCGTTCCAGTACCCCGACGGCTGCAGCGCGGGCGCCGACCCGAACTGATGGATGCCGCCGTAGCCGTCGAGGACCTGGCCTCCCTGGCCGTCTGCATCGAGCGCGAGCCCGCGGGCCCGGTCCTGGCCCGACCAGTACGCGCTGACCGCCAGCGTGGGTGCGTTGCCGAAGGGATGCAGCCCGCCGAAGCCGTCGAGGAGCTGCCCGCCGAGTCCGTCCGCGTCCAGGACGACGCCGCGGGCGATGTCCCACCCCGGCCAGAACGACGCGTTGCTCAGGGTCGGCGCACCGCCGAAGGGGTGCAGCGTCCCGAAGCCGTCGAGGACGTAGCCGCTGACGCCGTCCCCGCGCAGCACGATGCCGCGCGCGATGTCACTGCCGGGCCACCCGGTGGGCTGCGCCACCGCCGGCGCGCCTCCGAAGGGCGTCACCGTCCCGAATCCGTCCACGGCGTAGCCGGAGACGCCGTCACTGCGCATCGCAACCCCGCCGCTCACGTGCGGAACCTGGTTGGTGACGACCGTGGCCGCCCCCGGGGTGCCGAGGAACGCGGCGGTGCGAACGGCGACGCAGATCCCGCCCGGGCCGCCACAGGCGGCGACCGCGACGCCGCGGGCGCTGTCTGCGGAGGGATGGTAGGGGACGCCGTACAGCCGGTCGGCGCCGGTGCCGATCTGATGCAGGCCGCCGAGGCCGTCGAGCATGTACCCGCCGGCTCCAGAGGGCAGCAGCGCGATGCCACGAGCGATGTCCCAGCCACTCCAGTAGCTCGAGTTGCTCAGCGTCGGCGCATTGCCGAACGGGTGGAGCCCGCCGAAGCCGTCGAGGATCTGCCCGCCCAGCCCGTCCGCGTCGAGGGCGACGCCGCGGGCGATGTCCCACCCCGGCCAGTACGTGTTGCTCGGCAGCGCCGGCGCATTGCCGAACGGATGAAGTGCGCCGAAGCCGTCGAGGATCTGGCCGCCGAGCCCGTCGGGGTCGAGGACCACGCCCCGGGCGATGTTCCACCCGGGCCAGTACGTGTTGCTGGCGAGCGTGGGTGCGCCACCGAAGGGGTGCAGCGCCCCCGAGCCGTCAAGGATGTAGCCGCTCACCCCGTCGCTGCGCAGCGCGATGCCGCGCACCTCGTCGGCGTATGGCCACAGTGCCGTTGACGTCACGGTCGGCGCCCCGCCGAACGGGGTGATGTTGCCCTCACCGTCGACGGAATAGCCCGAGGTGCCGTCGGGGCGGAACGCGATGCCGCCGCTGTCGGCGGGTGGCGTCGCGCCGTAGTAGACCGGGATGTTGGGGTTGCCCTCATCGGCATCGACGTTGCCGGCGATCCCGGGAACGATGCCACTGGAGGTGTACTGCCAGATCTGCCAGCCGAACCCGCCCCAGTCATTGGCCGGCACCGAAGGCTGAGCACACGACCCGCACCAGTTCGCCACCCACAGGGGGTCGGCGGCGAAGGCGTTCGACTGCACGTTGCCGTCCCACCAGGACGGCGAGGCGTAGATCGTGGGAGCCCCCCCGATGGCGGCGATGACATCCTGGACCGTGACCTTCAGGCTGTTCGTCACCTGCGCGGGCGAGAGCCCGTCCGTCGTCTCGACGTCGATGGCGGGTGGCAGCTGCCCCGGTCCGAAGCTCACCGAGCGCAGCTGCTGCAAGAGCAGGTTCGCCTCGGCATTGGGGTCGTCCGCGGGGTGGAAGAAGAGGTACGCGCCGGGGATGATTCCAGCGCTCGTCGCTCCGTCCCAGTTCTGCTGGAAGCTCAGATCGGGATTGCTCTGGCCCACGCCCGCGCGGATGTACGCGAAGGACACGCCTGACGATGCCACCGCGGCCCAGTTGATCGATCCCTGGAACGAGCTGACGTCGATGCCGCGCATCGGAGCCGCTGCGTGCGCGAATCGTTCGCCGGCCACAAGCGCTGCGAGAATTGCGGTGACGAACACGGCGAGCACCACCACGCGCCGGCGAGTGACAGTCAGCATTCCTGAGGGATTCCCAAGCTCGAGGGCAAACCGAAGACGTGAGGGCGTCGTTCTCGCGGCCGAGAGTACGCGAGGTCGGGCGGATCATAGGCCCGGCCTTCGCACAGCTTCGAAACCGTTACAGGATCTTGATTCGCGCGGCGTGAGACGTCCCAATCACTCGAGCGCCGGCGCCGCCATGCCGCCGCGCAGCGATCGCAGCGTGACCGCCAGTCCCGCGAGAATCAGCACGCCGCCGAGCACGGTGGTGAGCGGCGGAATGCCACCGAGAATGAGCAGCGCGAGCACCGCCGTCAGAGGTGGCTCGCCGAGAAACGCGACAGAGACGCCGATCGCCGGGACACGGCGAAGCGACCAGTTGTACGCCGTGTGACCGCCGACGGTGCACACGACGGCGAGCGCAAGGCAGGCGAGGGCGGTGCGGCCTGAGGGGAAGTGTGCCGTCCGCGCTGCCGCAGCCACGAGCACCGCGGTGACGCTCACGACCGCGTACACGGCAGCGGAGTACCGAGCCACTCCGACTCGGTTGCGCACGCGGCGTCCGATCAGCAGGTACCCGGCGAGGCAGACGGCGCCCGCGAGTGCCAGCAGGTCACCGGCCAGTGCACTCGCGCTGATTCGCAGGTCGCCGGCACAGGTCAGCGCGGTACCCACCAGCGCCAGCACGATGCCGCCGGCGGCGACCGGCGGAACGCGTTCGCCGAGCATGCGCTGACCCGCCGGCGCCACGAACACCGGGTGCATCGACACGAGCAGCACGCTGGCCGCGACCGTCGTGAGGCCCAGCGATGCAGTCCAGAACAGGAAGTGGCCGCCGAGCAGCACGCCGCTCGACAGCGTGGCTGCCGCCACGCCGCGGACACGGGCCGGCTGCGCACCGGAGCGGCGCCCGCGATGCAGCGCGAACGGGGCCAGGATGATCGCTGCCAGAGCCATGCGCAGCCACACCACAGTTGCCGCGTCGTCGCCGGCGATGCGGATGAAGATCGCCGAGAAGGAGACGGCGACGGTGGCCCCGGCGAGGACCAGCGAGGCGTTGCCGCGCAGTGGCAACTGACTACTCGCCGGCGAGCGCGCGCTCCCGCTGCAGGATTCGCCGCAGGATGGCCAGCGAGGACGCGTAGGTCGAGTCCAGGCCGAAGTAGGAGAGCCCGCGCGCGCCCAGGGTGCGCGCC
>DASUWI010000134.1:0-13410 GCA_036378495.1 Candidatus Dormiibacterota bacterium | reverse complement strand
GACTTCATCGCGCTCGGGCTGCGCCACGAGGGGTTCGAGGTCCGCACCGCCCCCGACGGCAGAGCGGCGCTGCGCGCAGTCGACGAGTTCCGGCCACACCTGGTCGTGCTCGACCTGATGATGCCGCGCGTGGACGGGTGGCAGCTGTGCCGCGAGATCAGCGGTGAGCGCTCCCGCGGCATCATCATCCTGAGCGCGCGCGACGAGACCGCCGACCGCGTGCAGGGTCTCGAGCTCGGCGCCGACGACTACCTCGTCAAGCCCTTCGAGTTCTCCGAGCTCCTGGCGCGAATCCGCGCCGTGCTGCGCCGCCGCAGCCCCGACCTCGACCGCGTCATCAGCGCCGGCGATCTCAGCATCGACACCGCGACGCGCGAGGTGCACGTTGCCGACGCGGCGATCGAGCTCTCCGTTCGCGAGTACGACCTGCTGCTGTTCCTGGCGTCCAACGCCGACCAGGTGCTGCCGCGCCAGCGCATTCTCGACGAGGTCTGGGGCTACAACTTCTTCGGCGACGAGAACAACGTCGAGGTGTACGTCCGCTACTTGCGCCAGAAGCTGGGAGACGCTGCCCATGAGCGGATCCAGACAGTTCGCGGCGTGGGCTATCGGTTGCGCGCGCTGACTGGGAGTCCGTCCGCGGAGCGCTGAGCCGGTGCTCCGAACGATGGTGCGCTCACTGCGGTCACTGCGCTGGCGGCTGACGCTTGCGTTTGTGGCGCTTCTCGCCGTCCTGCTCTCCGGCCTCGGCGTCTTCTCGTACTTCTCATTGCGCGGCAGCCTGATCAGCAACCGTGTGGCGGCGCTGCAGGGCGATTACAACGCCGGTCACGCGCTGCTCGCGCGCGTCGCGGCCTCGCCGACCCCGGCGCGCGGCCGCCTGCTCTGCGCCACCGCGCCCGGGCTTGTCGGTCGCACGGTGGGCACGGTCCTGGCGCAGGCCGGCGGCCGCACCGTGCAGGTGGTCATCTACGACGCGGCGCTCCTGCAGACAACGACGGTACCCGCCGACGCCGATCCGCCGCACCTCGACCCCGATCAGCTGCAGCACGTGGTGCTCTCGCGCACGCGCTCCGCCGCGCAGATCCTGTCGACGCCCGGCGGCGATCAGCTGGTGGTCGGGTTTCCTGTCGTGTTCTCCAAGTCGCTGTGCGGTGTGGCGCAGCTGTCGGCGCCGATGGCGCCCATCGACGATGTGCTCCACGAGGAGCTCATCCTGCTCAGCGCCGGCGGCGCCGGGGTGCTTGTCGCGGCCCTCGTGATCGGGCTGCTGCTGACCGGGCGCACGCTGCGGCCGCTGCGCCGGCTCACGGCGACCGCCGGGGAGCTCGCCGCCGGCGACCTTCGGGCCCGCAGCCGGCTGCAGCCACGCGACGACGAGGTGGGCGCGCTGACGCGGAGCTTCGATTACATGGCCGATCGCATCGAGGACCTCTTCGCCGCCCAGCAGGAGTCGGAGGCGCAGGTGCGCCGCTTCATCGCCGACGCCTCGCACGAGCTACGCACGCCGGTCACAGCCCTGAAGGGGTACATCGACGTGCTCCGCCGCGGCGCAGGGCGCGATCGTGCGGCCCTCGACTCCTCGCTGGAGGCCATGGCGGCAGAGGCCGACCGCATGCGGCGGCTCGTCCTCGACCTGCTGACGCTGGCTCGCATCGATGCGCAGCGGCCGCTCCAAGCCGAGACGCTCGACGTCAACCGCGAGATCGCGGAGGTGCTCGACGAGGGTGTGCCGGGCATGCCCCACATCGTGGAGCGCCAGTTCGCCCCGCCGCCGCTGCGGGCGAGCGCCGACCGCAGCGCGCTGCACACCATCGCGCGCAATCTTTTGGTCAATGCCTGCAAATACGCAGCAGGAGCACGGCAGCGATGGAGCACGAGCGTCGAGGGCGATCGCGTCCGCATCGACGTGCACGATGAGGGTCCCGGCATCGCAGCCGCGGACCTGCCGCACGTGTTCGAGCGCTTCTATCGCGGGGAGAAGACGCGCGCGCGTGAGGAGGGTGGCAGCGGGCTGGGTCTGAGCATCGTGCAGGCCCTGGCGCGATCGATGGGCGGCGACGTCGCCGTCTTCAGCGCCGAGGGCGCGGGGACCACGGTCAGCGTGTGGCTGCCGCGCCCGGTATCCGCCTGAGCTGCGCCAGCCAGGCCACCACGTCGAAGCTCTCGGTTGCCGACGTGTCGATGCGCAGAAGCGGCGCGCCCAGCGGCAGCGGGTCCCACGTGCCCGCATCGAGGCGTGCGCGCATCTCCGGCAGGCGCTGCGCGTCCATGTGTCCCGCGTGCCGGTGCCCGATACGCCCCTCCCAGCGCGCAGCGAGCACCTCCGGCGATGCGTCGACGTGCACCTGCAGCAGCACACAGCTCGTTGCGTGCCGCAGCGCGATGATCGGGTCGAGGTCATCGCTGCTGAAGGTGCTCTCCAGCACCAGGCCGAGGTCGCGCTGCAGCACGGCGGCCGCGGCGGCGAACAGCGAAAGCACCGCCGCGGTGCTCAAGCGCTGTGAGTCCTGCACCGAGCGCACGCCGAACGCCGTCATCAACGGCTCCTTGAACGCGTCCTTGTGGAGCACGACGCTGCCCAGCGCACCGGCGACGGCGTCGGCGACCAGGCTCTTGCCGGCGGCGGGCGGCCCACCGACGAGCACGAGCAGGGGCGACGATTCGGGCGCGCGCGCTGCGCTGCGCAGCACGGAGCGCGCATCGGCGGCGGGGCCGCTCACAGGTTGAACGGCGACTGGAACGAGAGCGTGCTCAGCACGGTCAGCCGCCCCGTCGCCAGCAGGACACCGAAGACGAGCAGGATGCCCCCGGCGACCAGGTTGATCACGCCGAGGTGGCGGTTGACGGCGCGGATGGCACCCTGCAGCCGGTCGGCGAGAACTGCGACGAGCAGAAACGGCACGGCGAGGCCGGCGCAGTACAGGATCATGAACGGCAGCCCGCCCAGCTCGCGGTTCTGCGCCAGCGTCAGGATGGCGCCGAGCTGCGGCCCGAGGCACGGCGTCCAGCCGGCGGCGAAGGTGAGCCCCAGGAGGAAGGCGCCACCGCTGCCGTTCTCCGGGGTGACGTGGAACCGCCGCTCGCGCGCGAGAAACCCAAAGCGGAACACCCCGAGCGTCTGCAGCGCCATGACGATGATCACCGCGCCCGCCACCCGGTTGACCAGGTCGAGATTGCGAGCGAACACGGTGACGTCGAGCACCTGAAAGACATAGAAGACGGCGATGAAGACGACGCTGAACCCGAGCACGAACGCCACGCCGTTGATCAGGACGGGGACGTTGGCTGCGGTCTGCTGCGGGACCGGCCCCTCCAGCGTGGCCAGCGCGGGACGGCCGGCGCGGCCGCTGAGATATGCGGCGAAGGCCGGCATCAGCGGGAAGACGCACGGGGAGAGAAACGACACCAGGCCCGCCAGGAACGCCAGCGGGACGGACGGCCCCGCTGCGAGCGCGATCAGGGTGGCCCTTCGATGTACGTGCGCTCGCGCCAGCGCACGACCGCATAGATGAGCACGAGCACGAAGAGGATCTCGAACACGAGTGGGGTCGGCCAGTGGAACGCGGCACCCAGAAACGCGACGAACCCGGACGGCGGCGCCTCGGCGGGCTGCGTCGCGGCCGGCTTGGGCGTGGGCACCGGGGTCGGCGGCGGCCCGACCACGCCGGGCACGGGGGCGCCCGGCGCCTCCGCCGCCAGCTGCGGCGGAGCCGGCAGCGAGCCGTCCTGAGCCGCGTAGAGCGTGCCGCCTCCCTTGGGCGGCACCAGCGCAACCACGACCGTCAGCGGATTGGTGGGCGCGAGCGCGATGCGCTCCACATTCATCGCATTGCCCGGCAGCCCGGACCCGAATGTCCCGAAGGTCAACCCGGAGTCGGTGGACCGGAGCAGCGCTCCGCCGGTGCTGCCGCCCATGTCCGCGCCCGCGTACACCACCGACGGGTCGAGCGGGTCGAACGTGGCGGTGGTCGCGGTCACCGAGGCGGGGATACCCGTGGCCGACGTCCAGGTTGTCCCGGAGTCACCGCTGCGGTACAGCCCCTTGGTGGTGGTCGCGACCAGCGGCCGAGCCGGAACGCTTGCGGAGATCGGCCCCGCCGTGAGCGACGTGGCAGCGGCGCCGGCGGGCAGACCCGACTGCAGCGGCTGCCACTGGGTGCCCGTGCCCCGGTACAGGAACCCCGCAGACAGGTTGCCCGAATCGATCCCGGCGATCACGGTGAACTGCGGCGCATTCGCGGCCACGGTGAGCGACGAGACGGAGTCCCCCTGCAGCCCGGCGAGGTGCCAGCTCTTGCCATCGGGGCTGAGGTAGACACCGTCATCGGTGCCGGCTGCGAGGCCGTCGAGTCCGAACGCCATGGCGCGGACGTCGAGATTGGCCAGCCCCGTCGACGACGGCGACCACGTGACGCCGCCGTCGCCGCTGATGAACGCGCCCTGCGTGGCGGTGCCGGCGTATGCGATCTGGGACGTGCGCGCATCGAATCCGACAACCCAGGCACGAACTCCCGGGAGCACCAGCTTCCACGTGGCGCCGGTGTCCTTGCTCACGTACACCCCCGCATCGCTGCCGGCGAGCATCGAGGCAGGCGACGACTGATCGATCGCGACGCTCCAGACGCGGCCGCTGCCCAGCGAGGGCAGCGAGCCGAGGGCGTGGAAGTCGTTCGCGGCGAGGGCGGGGGTGATTGAGGCCAGAGCGACCGGGGCAAGGGCGGCGGCCAGCACCAGGGAGAGAACCGTGCGTACCGCTCGCTGCCGTGGGCGGCGCACCGGAGGCCGGGGCCTGGCAGGAGATCGAAGCATGACGGCGACCGGGCTCAGGATAGCAGCGGGCGTTTAGCGCGCCACCCCTCGCGGTGAACTACAGGTAGCGATGGCCACAACCTTCAAGGACTACTACGCCACGCTCGGCGTCCCTCGCACGGCAACCGAGAAGGAGATCCACGCCGCCTTCCGCAAGCTCGCCCGCAAACACCACCCGGACGTCAACCCCGGGGACAAGTCGGCCGAGGAGCGCTTCAAGGAGATCAACGAGGCCCATGAGGTGCTCGGCGATCCCGACAAGCGCAAGAAGTACGACGAGCTCGGTCCGCGCTGGCAGGAGTACGAGCAGTGGGAGCGGGCCGGCCGGCCGGGCCCGAACCCGTTCCAGGCCCGCGCCGGTCGCGACGGCGGTCAGCCATTCGAGTACCGCACCGTCTCGCCTGACGAGCTCGAGGACCTCTTCGGCAACTCAGCCCCGTTCAGCGACTTCTTCGAGACGTTCTTCGGCGGTGGTGGCTTCGGCGGCGGATCGCGCGGCGGCAGAGCGCAGACCTTCCGGCAGCGGGGCGGCAGCCGGGCTCAGCCCGCGATCCGAGGCCAGGACGTCGAGGGGGAGACCGAGATCACGCTCGAGGAGGCGTTCTCCGGAACCATTCGCACGATCGAGCTCACCGGGGCCGACGGCCTCTCGCGGCGCGTCGAGATCCGGATTCCCGCAGGCATCCACGAGGGCGCCCGGGTCCGCGCCGCCGGCCAGGGTGGCAGCGGCGCGGGCGGTGGCGGCGCCGGTGACCTCTTCGTGCGCGTCCACATCCGCCCCCACGCCGGCTTCACCCGCCTGGGTCAGAACCTCGAGACGCGGGTGCCCGTGCCCCTGGCCGTGGCCGTGGCCGGCGGCAGCGTGCCGGTGCGGACGCTGCGCGGCAACACGGTCTCACTCACCATCCCGGCAGCCACGCAGAACGGGGCCAAGCTCCGCCTCCGCGGGCTGGGAATGCCCCATGTCCGGGGTGAGGGGGCAGGCGACCTCATCGCCGAGGTGGACATCCGCGTCCCGATTCCGGTGCCCGAGCAGCTGCACGCGTGGGCCAGCTCCGAAGAGGGTCAAGGCACCTAAACGCGTCGCATTCCACCCGGACCTCGTGCTACAGTCACCGCGCTCGGTATGTGGGGCCTGCACCTAGCAAGCCCGCGCACATGCAGGGCGCTTGGCACACTTCGATCTCCCTATCCCTTCCCGACCCGGGGCAGGAAGCGGCACGTCCGCTTCCTGCCCTATTTCTTTGCCTGGACCGTGCCTCTGATACGGACGCCGCCGCCGGCCGGATCACCGCGGCAGGTCGTGGTCGAGGCTGAAGTGCCGCCCGACCGTGCATATCCATGCATCGTCGGCGATGGGCAGGAACTGGAAGCGGCTCACCGTGCGCTGAGCGCCCTCAGCGTTGAAGCAGAGAACATCCACCCCGAATCCCTCTCGCGCGTTCACGCGGGCCGCCAGCGGCGCGTATGAATCGTCGGAGGTGTCACGGAACGCGCCCTGCCAGAAGCCGATGTCGTTCGGAGCGATGTAGAGGTCACGAGTCAGCGACCGGAACTCGTTGAGCGGGCGCGGCGGGTCGCGCACTACGGTGGACGTGAGCAATGGATCCCAGGCCTGCAGCACCGCCATGCCGGCGCCGGCGTTGCGCAGCGACATCGCCAGATAGATGACGGCATCGGTCACCTCGGCGATCGCGTGGCCGCCGGCGAGCCGGTGCATCCGCCCGTCCATCCACGTGACCTTCTGCATCGGGTCGTCCATCCGCGAGGGGAACAGAAGCGGACGCAGGTTGAACGACAAGGCGCGCTCAGCCGTGCGCGCCGCGCGATTGGCGGACCGTACCGAAGCGAACGTCGCTATGGCGAGGACGAGCGTGCCGAATGCCGTGGCCAGCGCGGAGATGGTGGCCCAGTCCACTCCGGCCTCGCTCAGAGGCGCAGCCGCCGGACCAGTGTGTGGTCGCGGTCAGGCCCGACCGACACGATGTCGACCTCCGCTCCGCAGAGCTCGCCGATGCGCGCCACGTAGTCGCGGCAGGCGCTCGGCAGGTCGTCGAAGCTGCGGCACGCGCGGGTGGAGGCGCACCAGCCGGGCATCTCCTCGTACACGGGGTCGAGGTGCTTCATGTGGGAGATGTTGGCCATGGGATGGTCCCAGTCCTCGCCCTTGCTGACATACCCTGTGCAGATCTTGATTGTGTCGATCTCGTCTAGAACGTCGACCTTCGTGAGTACGATCGAGCCGATCCCGTTGGTGTTCACCGCGTAGCGGCCGATGGCGGCGTCGAACCAGCCGACGCGGCGGGCGCGTCCCGTGGTGGTGCCGTACTCGTTGCCGTGCTCGCGTATGAACTCGCCGAGCCCGTCGTGCAGCTCCGTGGGGAACGGTCCGTAGCCGACGCGCGTGGTGTACGCCTTGAAGACGCCCATCGTCGACGTGATCCGCGACGGCGGGATGCCGCTGCCGGTGCAGGCGCCGCCCGCGGTGGGCGCCGACGACGTCACGTATGGGTACGTGCCCAGGTCGATGTCGAGCATGACGCCCTGAGCACCCTCGAGCAGGACGCGCTGCCCGTCGCCCAGCGCGGTCTGGATGATCGGGTAGATGTCGCGGATGTATGGATCCATGCGCTCCGCGTAGCCCAGGTACTCATCGAGGATGGCCGCCTCGTCGAAGGGTTCGACTCCGTACAGCTTGGTCAGGGTCTCGTTCTTCAGCCGCAGCACGAAGCGCAGCTTCTTCTCGAGGAACACGGGCTTCTGCAGGTCACCGATGCGAAAGCCGATGCGGCGGATCTTGTCCTCGTATGCGGGGCCGATTCCGCGCCACGTCGTGCCCAGGCGGTCGTCGCCGCGCATCTCCTCACCGAGCTTGTCCATCACCGGGTGATACGGCATCACCATGTGGGCGCGCTCGCTGAGGACGAGGTTGCGCGTGTCGATGCCGGCAGCCTGATGGCGGTCGAGTTCCTGGAGAAAGGCGCCGGGGTCGACCACGACACCGTGACCGATGACGCACACGGTGTCCGGGTTCAGGATGCCGCTCGGGATGAGGTGGAAACGATGCTCGGTGCCCTCGACCACCACGGTATGGCCGGCGTTGTTGCCACCCTGCGAGCGCACGACCATGTCGACCTTGTCGGCGAGCAGGTCGATCACCTTGCCCTTGCCTTCGTCTCCCCACTGGCCCCCGACCAGGATGGTCACGCTCATCGCGTCGCTAAAGCCTACCGGACAAGCGTTCGCGAGCAGCGGCCATCTCTGGTATCAACACGGACAATGCGCCGCGTCGGAGCCCGATTGCGTTGATCGCGCCGGCGGACAGGAGCCCGGCGCGGCAGCCACTGCCGCCCTGGCGGGCCGCGGCCATCACCCTCGTCGTGCCGGTGCTGGGCCTCGGCGCCGCCCTGCTGGTGCCGAACGCCTTCAGCGATCCCAACGGCGTCGACCCCTACACGGCGCGGCTCGGTGCAGCGGCGATCCTGATGGCGGTGCCCGCCCTGCTCGTGGCGCGGCTGCGGCCGGCGCGCGGGATCCTGCTGGCACTGGTCGCGGTGGCGGCGACGTACGTGATCCTCAGCGCGGGCCCGCAGATCCTCGTCGACGTCTTCGGCCCCGGCCTGTTCACCTCGCCGCTCGGCAATGGGGAGGCGCAGGTGTTCTGGGCGTCGCTGGCGCAGGCGCTGCTCACGCTCGCCGTGGCAGTGCTGGCGCTGCGAGTCGTGCCCGCAGCCTGGCGGCCCGCGCTGCGATTCGGGGCGCGCCCCTGGGCGCTTCTGCAGGGTCTCGCCCTCTCCGCGGTCCTGCTCGGCGCCGGGCTCGCGCTGCCGGCCTCGCTGCTCGGGCGCGTGGCGCTGCAGCCGGTCGCCACGCTGCGCGACCTTCCCTGGCTCGGCCCCGCCAACGCGCTGCAGGCCTTCGCCCAGGAGGTGCAGTTCCGGGGCCTGCTGATGGGTGCGCTCGAGCGATACCTGCCGCGAGGCTGGGCCAACGTCGCTCAGGCCGCGGTCTTCGCGCTCGCCCACCTGGCCATCAGCTACGGGGGCCCGGAGGCGCCCTTCGTCCCCATCACCTTCGTGGTCGGCCTCGTCTTCGGATGGCTGGTGCAGCGCACCGGGTCGATCTGGCCGGCGGTCATCATCCACGCGGTCGCCGACGTCGCACTGCAGTTCGCCGTCGTGCCCGGGCTCTATGGGTTCTGAGCGCCGCCGCCGCTGGGTTCTCGCGACCGCGACGGTGGTCGCCCTCGTCGCCCTGATCACGCTGGCCACGACCGGCGCGGACGCGGCGGCCTGGTGGTCGCCCGTCGGGCTTCAGGGAACGGCGCTGCGATCGGTGACGGCCGAGGGCAGCACCGTGGAGGTGGTGACCGCATCCGGTGCAGCACTCCGTTCGACCGACAGGGGGGCCCACTTCTCGCGGGTCGAAGCGCCGGTCACACCACAGGTTGTCGTCACATCTGGCCAATACACGTGGACCATCGACGTCAGCGGCCGCGTGCTCCGCGGGATCGGTGGCGGCCCGCGACAGCCGGATCCGGGAAGCCCCGAGCTGGGCCGCGGCGCCCACCTCCTCGCAGCACCGGCGGCGCTGCAGGGAGAGGTGGTCGTCGCCGTGGCGACCGACGGGACGGTGTGGCGGCGGGCTCAGGACGGCGGCTGGCGCCGCGCGCTCCTTCTGCTGCCCCAGAGCCTGGTGCAGGGTGTGCCGGCGGTGACGTCGGTGACGGCGTTCACCCGGCCGTTGAGCGATGCGGTCTATCTGGGGACCGCCGGGTACTCGGTGCTCACCTCCACCGATGGCGGCGACGACTGGATCCGCTTCGGGCCCGGTCTGCCCGACAGGGTGAACGGGCTTGCAGCCGACAACACCAATCGTTCGGTGTACGCGGCAACGGCGGACGGCCTCTGGGTGCACACCCTGCAGGTGACGCCCGGCCCACCGAGGTACAGCGACCAGGGGCTGGTGTTCCGCTGGCTGGGAATCGGGGCGGTGACGCTGGTGGCTTCGGCTCTCGCGCTGCTCGCACTCGTTCGGCTCACCCCGGCGCGGCAGCGATGATCCACCCCAGCGCCGGGGGTCTCGTGCTCGTCGCCGCATCGGCGCTGCTCGCCGCCGCCATCAACGCGGTGGCCGGGGGCGGGTCGCTCCTCTCGTTCCCTGCGCTCCTCCTGGCCGGCTACCCGCCGCTTCTGGCCAACATCACCAACACGTGCGGCCTCGTCCTTGGCTACGCAGGCGGCAGCGCCGCGTACCGCGCCGAGCTGCGCGGGCAGTGGCGGCGGGTGCTCGACTTCGGACTGATCGGTGGGCTTGGTGCCGTGCTGGGCGCCTTCTTGCTGACCGTCACGCGCGCCGCCGTCTTCGACGCGCTGGTGCCCTGGCTGGTCCTGTTCGGCTGCGTGCTGACCGCCGTGCAACCGCTGGTCAGCGCCCGGGTCGAGCGGGGTGGGCGGCGGCGGGGCCACCGGGTGCATCCCGTTCTCGGCAGCGCGGTGTTCGGCTATGGCGTCTACGGTGCCTTCTTCGGCGTCGGGCTCGGGGTGCTCCTGCTCGGCGGGCTCGGGCTCTTCATCGATGACGACGTGCAGCGCCTCAACGCCCTCAAGGGTGCGCTCTCGCTCGTGTTCAACCTGATCGCCGCTGTCTATTTCGCTGCGTTCGCCACCGTCGCCTGGGCCGCGGCGATGGTCATGCTGCCCGCCGCTCTGGTCGGCGGCTTCACCGGCGTGGCCCTGGCGCGCCGCGTGTCGGCGCCGCTCCTGCGAGCAATCGTCATCCTCGTCGGCGTGGCCGTGGCGATCCGCCTCCTCGTGTAGCGTTGCCGTCATGGCCAATCGTCTGGCGGGCGAGACGAGCCCGTATCTGCAGCAGCACAAGGACAACCCTGTCGACTGGTATCCGTGGGGGGATGAGGCGTTTGCCCGGGCTCGTACGGAGGACCTCCCCGTGCTCCTCTCCGTGGGCTACAGCGCCTGCCACTGGTGCCACGTCATGGCGCACGAGTCGTTCGAGAATCCGGCGATCGCGGAGGTCATGAACCGCGACTTCGTCAACATCAAGGTGGATCGCGAGGAGCGTCCCGACGTTGACGGCATCTACATGCAGGCCGTGCAGGGCATGACCGGGCGCGGTGGCTGGCCGATGACCGTGTTCCTCACGCCGGAAGGCGTCCCGTACTACGGCGGCACGTACTTCCCGCCCGAGGACCGCATGGGCATGCCCGGGCTGCCCAAGGTATTGCGCGCTGCCGCAGATGCGTATCGCACGCGTCGCGCGGAGATCGACACGGCCGGCGCGCGCATGCGCGACGCCCTGCAGCCGGCTCGGCTCCCCGCCGGGGAGGAGCTGTCGGGGGCGCAGCTGGACAAGGCGGCGACGGCGCTGGTGCAGCAGACGGACCGCCGCCACGGCGGCTTCGGGGAGGCGCCGAAGTTCCCGCACCCGATGGCGCTGGATCTGATGCTGCGCCGGTATCGCGTGACCCAGGACGAAGCCGTGCTGGACGCGGCCGGGCTCACCCTCGACGCGATGGCGCGGGGCGGGCTCTTCGACCAGGTCGGTGGCGGGTTTCACCGGTACAGCGTCGACGGGCATTGGGGCGTGCCCCACTTCGAGAAGATGCTCTACGACAACGCGCAGCTCGCTCCGGTGTATCTGCACGCCTACCAGCTCTCGGGCCGCGAGGACATGCTGGAGACGGCCACGCGGACGCTCGACTACCTCGCCCGCGAGATGCGCCTGCCCGAGGGTGGCTTCGCCGCCTCGCAGGACGCCGACTCGCCCGGTGGTGGCGAGGGTGCGTTCTTCGTCTGGACCCCGGCGCAGCTGCGCGACGTGCTCGGCGAGGCCGACGCTGCCTTCGCCGCGCGCGCGTTCGGCGTCACCGACGAGGGGAACTTCGAGCACGGTTCGACGGTGCTGTCCTTCCCATACCCGGTGGATCAGATCGCCGAGCTGACCGGACGGCCGGTCAGCGATGTCGTGGAGCGGCTGGCAGACATTCGCGAGCGGCTGTTCGAGGCGCGGGCGCACCGCCCCGCACCGGGGCGCGACGGCAAGGTGATCACCGCCTGGAACGCGCTCGCGCTGCGCGCCTTCGCCGAGGCCGCAGCGGTGCTGCAGCGCGACGACTACGCAGCGGTGGCGCAATCGGCCGCCGAGTTCCTGCTGCAGCGGCTCGTGGCCGGCGGTCGCGTGCTGCGTACGTGGAAGGACGGAACGGCGCACGTTGCAGGGTTCCTCGAGGATGTCGCGCTCCTCTCGGATGCGCTGCTCACCCTGTACGAGGCCAGTGGCGAGCCGCGGTATTTCGACGCGGCGCGCGACATGGCGCAGCAGATCGTCGATCGCTACCGCGGTGACGACGGCGCCTTCTACGACACTGCAGCCGACTCCGAGTCGCTGATCGTGCGGCCGCGCACGATCGACGACAACCCGGTGACGTCCGGCCAGTCCGCCGCCGCATCCGCATTCATCCGCCTGAGCATGTTCACCGGCGACGACAGCTGGCGCCGGTACGCCATCGACATCATCGGGCCGCTGGCTCAGGTGGTGCCCCGCGCGCCGGTGGCGCTGGCCAGCCTGGCGGCCGCGGCCGAGTTCGCGCTTGGTCCGGTGCGCGAGATCGCCGTCGCCGGCGAGCCCGAGGCCGAGGACACCCTGAGCCTCGTCACCACGGTCTGGCGGCGCTTCGACCCGCTGCGCGTGCTCGCGTGGGGCCGGGCGGACGGCGTCCCGCTGCTGCAGGACCGGCCCCTCCGCAACGGGGCAGCCACCGCCTATGTGTGCCGCAACTTCGCCTGCGATGCGCCGGTGACGGAGGCGGCGGCCCTCACGGACCTTCTCAGCTCGCCCGCCTAGTCAGAACTGACCGCAGGCCACGCCGGTGGCGACCTGCTCCAGGTCGGGCAGGCCGTCGAAGGCGGGAAACGCGCGCCGGTCGTCGACAGGGTGATGGTCGCCGGTCTCGGGGTCCTCGCGGTACTGCAGGCGAGGACCGATGCGGATCACCTCGTCGAGCGCGTCCACCAGCCGGTCGATGTGCGCCTCGGTGCTCGCGATCCCGAACGACGCGCGCACCGCGCCGGGGATCTCGTGGTGCTCACCCCGGCGCAGCCGAGTGCGGATGCGCGCGCTCTCGTCGCCTCCGATGCCGAGCAGGTGCGTGATGTACGGGTGGGCGCAGAAGCACCCGTGGCGCACCCCGATGCCGTGTTCGGCGCTGAGCACCGCCGCCAGCAGCGCGTGCTCCATGCCGTCGACGGTGAAGGTGCACACGCCGAGCCGGTCGACGGTGTCCCCCTGCCAGAGCCGGAGGGGACGCACCCGTGGGAGGCGGGCGAGGCGCTCGTCCATGTGTGCGCAGAGCGCGCGCTCGTGCGCCGCGATGCGGTCGAGGCCGATCTCCTGCAGCGCGCTCGCGGCCGTGGCCAGCGCCACCGCGCCGACCACGTTCGGGCTGCCCGCCTCGAGGCGGTCGGGCAGGCCGGCCCAGGAGACGTCGTCGAGCGTCACGTACGTCACCGCACCGCCACCGGCGAGCATCGGCGCCGCGTCGCCGAGAACGGCCGGCGGCGCCCCCAGCGCGCCGGCGCC
>DASUWI010000133.1:0-8374 GCA_036378495.1 Candidatus Dormiibacterota bacterium | reverse complement strand
GGGCAGAAGTCAGCGGCGCTGGCGAAGGCCACGTCGTGACCGGCCGCGGTGAGGGCGCGGGCGAGCGGAAGCATCGGCAGGAAGTGGCCGAACCCGGGCATGCAGGTGCACAGCACTCTCATCACCGGCTGCCCGACCGCGTGCGTGAGAACAACCCATCCCCCACACCGCATCCCACAGGGCAGTCATGGTAGCGATCGATGCGCCGCAGCACATGAACCGCGGCGGATGCGTTCGTGCTGCGGCTACGGTACGTGGTTGCGCTGGCCAATTGATGCGTTCGACGGTATCGCCGCCTTTTGTGGGGGAATCCCTCGAGTGCTTCAATCCGCCCGGCCGTGCTGTCTCACGCGAAGCTCTAAGTGCTTGACACACCTAGTCATCGCGCACCTAGGATTGCTCCCGCCGGGGGGCAGGCGATGGATGGAGGAAGGACAATGCGGTTGAGAGGAGTCCTCTCAGCGGCGGCCGCGGTGATCGTCGCGGTCACGAGCGGAGTGATCGTTTCGGCTTCGGCCAGCGCATCATCAGTCGGCTGCGGATCGGTCATCACAACGAGCACCACCCTGACTGCCGACGTGGGGCCGTGCCCCAACTACGGCCTCATCATCGGCGCCAACAACATCACCCTCAATCTCGGCGGCCATGCCGTGATCGGAACCTTTACCCAGGAGTTCACGCGGCCACCCACGAACAACGTCGATGCCGAGGGCATCCACTTCAGGAACGTGAGCGGTTCCGTCGTCACCAATGGTTCTGTCACGCACTTTGCCGTCGGCGTGCGCCTTGACGGCGGTGGCGGCAACACCGTCGAGCACCTCAACGTGCACGACAACATCGGCAAGCTCGGGGTCGACAAGGCCAACAACGGCGATGGGATCGCGATGCGCGCATCGGATCACAACCTCATCACCGACAACGTCGTCAGGCACAACGGCCCGTGGGACAACATCGCCACCCTCAGCCCGGACGGCTCCACCGGCACCGCAGGGTCCAGCTACAACACCATCAGCCACAACGTCGTCGACGACAGCAACATCCCGATGCTCAACGGCGCCGGCAACCCCTCCTGGAAGCAGGGCAACGGCATCAACATCACGGGTCCCGGCTCCACGCACAACGTGGTCGATCACAACGTGGTGAACGGGAACGGCGTCGACGGCATCCAGGTCTTCCCGGCCTGCATCAACTCCTACAACGGGGCCATCATGAATCTGGGGTGCGCCGGAACGGTCCCCAACGACTTCAATATCATCACCAACAACATCGTGCGCAACAACGGGTTTGGCGCGCCGGTCGCGATCGCACCGATAGGCGATGGGATTCTGATTCTGGCAATGGGGCCGAGGGGCATCTTCATGCCCGAACACAACACGGTCTCGGGCAACGTGACGACGGGCAACCAGCGCAACGGCATCGCTATCGGCGGCGGCAACGGCGAGGACCTCTTCAATGCTCCCGGCACCACCGGAGGCGGCAACTACGGCTGCAGCAACGTCAACTCGGGCGGTGGCAACACCGGCGTCCCCACGGCTGACCTCTGCGGCACCAACGACAACACCGTCACCAACAACACGTCGTCCGGCAACGGCGACGACGGCATCGAGCTCGGGCCGAAGTCCACGAACAACACGGTCACCGGCAACCACGTGTCCGACAACAAGCTGAACGGCATCGCCGCTCCCCTTGCCGTGCTGTTCAACGGCAACGATCAGGGCGTGACCAACCCGAGCGGCGGCTTCGAAACCATTCCCACCACGGCCGCCTTCGGCAACACATTCTCGGGCAACACCGCAAGCGGTGACGGACAGTCGGACGGTCTTGATGGCACCCCCGGGTGCAACAACACCTGGGAGGACAACACGTTCGGCACGGTCAACCAGTCGTGCGTGTCGAGCTGACCGCCACGGGCGCCGTAACCTGATCGCACTCACGCCAGCCGGGTGCCAGTCAGCGAGGCACCCGGCCCGGCACGGTGCGCATCGCGGCATCCATGTACTGGCGCGCCCACTAGCTGTCCCCGGCATCTAGGAAGGACTGCCGGATGTTCTCGGCGTGCTTGGCCGGTAGGGTCCGCTCGTGCTGCGGAGCCAAACAGCGTTCGAGGGTGTCGACCACATCGGCATCACCGTCGCCGATCTCGACCGATCGATCGCATTCTGGGAGCGCATGCTGGGAGAGGCGGGCCACGACCGGCGTCTGCTCGATGGACCGCGGCTCGCGGCCCTGCTCGGTTACCCCACGGCTCGCATCGATTCCTACTGGTTCGACCTTCCTGGAGGCATCGCGCTCGAGCTGCTCCAATACCTGGAGCCACTCGAGCCGGGCAACGATCCGGGCACCGCGCGGCCCGGCAACGTGCACGTGTGCTTGCAGGTGCTGGACATCCAGGCGGCGCGCGCGCAGGCGGTCGCGGCGGGAGCCACGCCGGTGAGCCCAGAGCCGATCGACATCCTTCGGGGTCCGCGAGCCGGGTCGAAGATGATGTGCATCCGCGATCCCGACGGCGTGACCATCGAGCTGTTCACTCCGCGCGCCACGACGTGACCACCGCCACGCTGGCCGGCCTGCTCGCCGCGCGCGCCGCTGCAACTCCGTACCGCGTCGCCATCAGCGTCGATGGTGGCGAGGACCTTGACTACGGCACGTGGCAGCGCCGATCGTCAGCCCAGGCACGAGGGCTGGTGGACACTGGCGTCGCCAGAGGCGCGCGCGCGGTCATCGTCGTTGATTCGCGCGCCTGGACCGAGTACGCGGTGTCTTACATTGCCGTGCAGATGGCAGCGGCGGTCGCGGTCCCGCTGCCGCGCAGCCTCAGCGCCGTGGAAGTGGAGCGCGTTGTCCGCGAGGTTGACGCTGCGGTGATCCTCGCGCCATGCAGCGGGGGCGACGCGCCGCCCATCAATGGAATCGAGGCGACCGATCCATGCGCGCTCGAGCGCACCGGCGCAGATCTCGCCGTTGGCCTGCCGGCTGCGCCGCTGCCGGCGCCGAGCGCGATCGAGATCCTCTGCGTGTCGCGCCCGCTCTCGCGGCTCGAATTGCACCCGCGGACGCTGGACGACGTTCTCCGCAGTGGCGGTGTCGACCGCACGGCGTCACGTGGTGAGGCAGCCTGCGTGTTGCATGTGCACCCGGTCGGCGGTCTTGCGGCTCAGGCCGCGCTCGTCGATGCTCTGAATGACCCGCCGCTGTCGTGGTTGGTGATTCCGGCGTTCGACCCGAAGCGCATTGCGGAGCTCGTGGCGACGCGATCTATCCACGCATGTTCGTTGCACCCGGGACTCGCCCGTGCGATCGTCGAGTCGCGCGCGCTCGAGGGTCACGATATTCGCATCCTCGACGCGCCCGCGCTGGCGCCGCGGTCGTCGCGGCCCCCGAGCGACGCACCCGTTGCGCCCGTATCCACCGCGCAGGAGGGGATGCTCTGGCACGAGGTGTTCGCGCCCGGATGCCAGAACCTGCAGGGCCTGGCACGGCGCATTCATGGACCGCTCGACGCCGGCGCTCTCGAACGCGCGCTGCGCGAGATCGTCCGCCGGCACCGTCCGCTCCGCACGACCTTCGAGTTGCGCGCCGCGCGGCTTGTCCAGATCGTGCATGCGCCGGATTCCTTTCGCATGGCGACGGGCGACATGGCCGCGCTCTCAGCCGACGCGCGCGAGGCGGAGGTGCAACGGATGGTGGCCGACGCGGGTCGTCGCCCGTTCGACCTGGTCAACGGCCCGCTCTTCGAGGCGACGCTTGTCTCGCTGGCGGCGGACGAGCACGTGCTCATCATCCGCACCCATCACACCGTGTTCGACGAGTGGTCGGTTGCGGTGTTCCGCAAGGAGCTGTCGGCGCTGTACACCGCGTTCGCCGAGGGTCGCCCGTCGCCGCTCCCAGAGCCTGTGATCGGTTTCGAAGAGCTGGCCGAGCGCCAGCGCGAGACGCTGTCCGGCCCTGAGGGTGCGCGCCAGACTGCGTTCTGGCGGCGCGAGCTCGCCGGGGCTCCGCTCACAACCCAGCTTCCGGTTGGCGATCCAGCGTTGCCGCCCGGAACGCCGTCACCCCCGGGAGGACCGATAGAACTGGAGGTGCCCGCGGATGTGAGCGCGTCTGCACGCGAGCTCGCTCGGCGCGAGCGGGCCACGGTGTTCATGGTGTTGCTCGCAGCATTCGGCATGCTCACGACACTGACGACAGGACAGGACGACCTGCTGCTGTCGATCATCGTCGCGAACCGCGACCAGAGCGAGCGCCACGACCTCATCGGCAGCTTCGCGAAGAAGGTGCCGCTAAGGCTCCGTGTCGATGGTGATCCGACGTTCGCACAGGTGATCGCTCGCACTCGGAGCTCCGTCCTGGGCGCGCTGTCGGCGCCAGACCTGCCGTTCGAGGCGCTGATGCAGGATGTGCTCGGCCCAGCCGCCGCGCGCCATGGTCTCGTCCCGCATCCCGCCGTGCTGTTCCAATCGATGACGCGCGGACCGGAGCTCACGCTGGCCGGCGTCACGTCGGCAGGGTTCGAGACCAGCCGGCGCGCGAATGTCGCGCATTTCATGGCCGCGTCCGCAACGCCTGGTGCTGCGCAGCCGCGTGTTCCCTGGGGCGCCGGCGTGTATCACGGCACGTTTGTCAACATCACGCTCGACGCGCAGAGCGACCAGCTGTCGTGCGTGGCGCGCGGCGCGTTTCACGGACCGCGCATGCGCGAGTTCCTCGACTCGTTCGGCAGCCTGCTCGCCGCCGTCGTGGCGCGGTCCAGCCTTCGATTGTCCGAGCTGCGCGCCTCGCCGGCCGGCGGCGGCGACGCCGAGTCCGGCGATCTCATCGACCTTCGGGGCTTTCGAGTCGACATCGCCCGCATCGAGGAGGTCCTCCGCGAGTGCCCGGGCGTCGCCGGCGTGCAGGTGCACCTCGAGCCCGACGACACGGGCGACGGAGAGCTGGTTGCCGATGTCGACACAGCAGAACATGCTGCGCGTCCCACGCCCGAACTCCTGCGCGCGTGGCTGTGGTCGCGCCTTCCCGGCTATCCATGGCCGGCTCGGTTCAAGATCGCGTCCGGCCCGGCGGCGGCACCGGCATCGGCGCCGCAGACGGCGCAGATGCGATTCCTTCGCGTATTGCACGATGAAGCCGCGGCGGATGCGGGTGTGGCCGCGCCGGCGACGCACTACTGGCAGTCGCTCCCGTTTCTGGAAGCGCTCGCTCGTGCGCGCGACGCCGGCGTGCAGATTCCCGGCCGGCTGGTCGCGCGCAACCGGACCATCGGGGGCCTGGCCACGGCGGACACCGCCGAGCGCATGCGATCGGCGGGCACACGCTGAACCGGCGCGACCCGCCTCTGGTAAAACGCTGGCAATTCGTGTACAGAGGCAAACGTGGCAGATAAACAGCTCCCGTCTCGCAGTTCGCTGGCGTCGCCACTGCCGCTGCCCATCGCGCCGCCGCACAACCTGCCCGCCTACGGCAGCAGCTTCATAGGCCGCGAGCGCGAGGTGGCGGACGTCTCGGCCACTCTCGCTCAGGAGCGCCTCGTCACGCTGCTGGGTACCGGCGGCGTGGGGAAGACGAGGTTGGCGCTCCGCGTTGCGGAAGCGGCCGCCGCCACATTCGTCGACGGAGTCTGGTTCGTCGACGTCTCGAGCCTCGGCGACGGTGATCAGGTAGCAGCCGCCGTCGCCGCTGCCATCCGAACGCGAGGCGCGGGCCGGCGGCGGCGCAACCTCATGGATGAGCTTGTCGATCGACGCCTCCTTCTGGTGCTCGACGGGTGCGAGCATGTCCGTCCGAGCGCCGCCGCCTTCGCACACGAGGTGCTCCGCCGCTGTCCCAACGTGTCGGGGCTGGCGACCGGTCGCCAGGCGCTCGGCGTCCCCGGCGAGTACATCGTGTGGGTGGAGCCGCTGCCCTTCGATCCCGAGGCCGGCACGAGTGCGGCCGCGCGGCTCTTCGTGGAACGTGCGCGCGCCGCTCGCCCTGCGTATCAGATTCCCGCCGAGGAGCTCCCGTCGGTCGACGAAATCTGCCGCGCGCTGGACGGCCTGCCGCTGGCGGTCGAACTGGCCGCGGCACGCACCGCTGTGCTGTCGCCGCGAGAGATCGTCGAGCAGCTCGCCATCAATCCGTTAAGCCTCCTGACCGACGGTGGGCCGCTGGCATCGATCCACCACCAATCATTGCGCGCCTCGCTGGAGTGGAGCCACCAGCTTCTCGGTCCGCGGGAGGCCGCACTCTTCGCTCGTCTCGGAGTGTTCGCCGGGGGCTGGGACCTGCAGGCGGCAGCGCAGGTGTGCGCCGGCGGCGATGTGAAGCGTGCGGATGTGTTGAGCCTCCTCGCCGCGCTGGTGGCGAAGACGCTGGTGGCAGTCGACGGCAGCCTGCACGTGACGCGGTACCGCATGCTCGAAAGCGTCCGCTGCTTCGCACTCCAGCGGCTCGAAGGCGCCGGCGACCGCGACCGGTTCGCCGCGGCGCACGCCGAGTGGTGCATGGAAAGAGCGAACGCGGCCGCGCGTGAGCGCGGCGGCCGCGAGCCCGAAAAGTGGCTGGACGAGCTCGAGGACGACCACGCCAACTTCCGCGCGGCGCTCGCCTGGGCGCGCGATAACGAGCGCGTCGACATCGCACTCGCGCTTGGCACCGCGCTCAGCTGGTTCTGGGAGACGCGCGGACATCTCGCCGAGGGTCTGGAATGGTTGACCTGGGCGCTCGATCACGACACCGGACCCGATATCGAGCTGCGCGCTCGAGCGCTGCGCACCACGGGCATCTTCCGGTGGCTCCAGGGTGACGTTGGCGCGGCCATTCCGCTCGTGGAAGAGTCGGTGGCGCTGTTCCGCGACGCCGGCAACGACCACGAGGCGACAGGGTGCGTGTGCGCGAGCATGTTTCACGTATCCGCGGATGCGTCGCACTCGCTGCAAAACCTCGAGTCCGACCTCGCCACCCTGCGCGACAGCGGCGATCCCGCACGGTTCTCACGTGCACTCGTCAATTGCGGCGTGGCGTACTTCTTCGTCAGCGACGCGGTGCGTGCGCGGCGTTGCTTCCAGGAATGTCTCGAACTCGCACGCGAGGATGTAGACGCCGAGGTAGTCGTCGATGCCCTTGATGGTATCGGCCGTGTGGCCGTACAGACCGGCGATCTCCGCGCCGCGGACTCGGCGTTCACGCAAGCGCTCGCCATGGCGCGGCGGATCGAGTACGACGACGGCTGCTGCACTGCAGCGAGCTGGCTTGGCGAGATCCGCCGCGTGCGCGGTGAGTACGATCGCGCGCGGCCGCTCATCGATGAAGCAGCACAGCTGGCTGTTGATAGCGGCGTTCCGCTGTGGCATGCACGTTGCCTGCAGTTCCTGGGGCGTCTCGAGGCCGCCGAGGGCAACCTGGAGGAGGCCAGCCGGTTGTTCCAAGCATCGCTCGATGCGCCCGGAGCCGCACACATGCCCTACCACAAGCTGCGCAGCCTGCAGGGACTCGCTGATATCGCGCTGGCGGGCGGTGACGATGAGGAGGTGCGCACCCTCGCGGACGAAGCGCTCAATCTGGCGACAGAAAACGGCGATATCCAGGCCCGCGGCCAGTTTCTTGCGCTGCTGGCACGCCTTTCCGGCACCGAGGGCGACGCCGGCCGCGCATCGAAGCTCGCCCACGAGGCGCTGCAGCTGCAGGAGCGTATCGGCGACGTCATCGGCATCGTGAGCACGCTGGAAACGCTCGCCGAGCTCGCAGCGGCGAACGGCCGCTCAGCAGTCGCGGCCAGACTCTTCGGCGCCGCTCAGCAGGCGAGGGAAACATGCGGCTGCCGCCGGCCGCGCGTTGAGGAGGCCGCACTGCTGCGACATCTGCCGACCGTCGCCGCACTGATCGATCAGGGGGAGTGGACCGCCGCGGTGACGCAGGGGTCGGCCTTGTCGCCGGCCGAGGCGGTTGCCTACGCGACGCGAGGCCGCGGCGCGAAGGGGCGCCCAACCTTCGGGTGGGACAGCCTCACCCGGGTGGAGCTCGAAGTTGCCGGCCTGGTCGCCATCGGTCTAAGCAACCCTGAGATCGCAGAGAAGCTGATGCTCTCGGTGAAAACCGTGGCGACGCACCTCACCCACATCTACCGGAAGGTGCCGTGCAGCGATCGCCGCGAGCTGCGCCGTCTGGCTCGGGAGCACGAGCCGGCCGTGCCGGACGCGAGCTGAGGTCAGGCGCTGCCGTACGCACCCTGGACTCCGGTGGCGCGGAGATACTCCGGGAGGCCACCACACGCCCGCGGAGTCGAGACCGCAGTGATGACCGCAAGGTCGATGATGCTCTCGCGGACGAGTGGCTGCCAGTCGCCGCAGTGGTGGATAGCCGCCAGAAAGCTCTCCCACTTCCCCTCGAAGCCTCGTTC
>DASUWI010000132.1:0-11810 GCA_036378495.1 Candidatus Dormiibacterota bacterium | reverse complement strand
CGGCGACGCGGTGTCGGCCACCTCACCCACGGTGTACGTCCCCGGCGCCTCCGAGATCGCCCCCGTGGTGCCGTTGTTGCCCACGTCGCCGCCCGTGCCCGCCGTCGTGCCACCGATCTGCAGGTCGAACTTGCCCGGGTCCGTCGTCGGGCTCAGCGACTTCACCACCGTCAGGCTGCCGTTGTTGCGCGTGTTCGTGATCGTGCAGGTGATGTTGTCGTTGCTGTGCACCGTCACCGCCAGCGAGGTGCCACTGCCGTGCGTCCCCGCTGTGTCGTTGCAGCTGATGCTGGTCGTGTAGTCGGTCAGCGCCGTGCTCGACGTCGACGCCGCCGCCTCACTCACCGTGTGCGACCCCGGCGTCACCGTCTGCGCCCCCGTGGTGCCCGCGTTGCCCACCGCCGACGCGTCCGTGGTGCCATCGATCTTGAGGTCGAACAACCCCGGATCACTCGTCGGGCTCAGCGACTTCACCACCGTCAGGCTGCCGTTGTTGCGCGTGTTCGTGATCGTGCAGACGATGTTCTGGTTGCTACTGACATTGACCGCGAGCGACGTACCGGTGCCGCTGGCAACCGTGGTCGTCCCGTTCTTGCACACGATCCCCGTCGTGTAGTCCGTCAGCGCCGTGCTCGACGTCGACGCCGCCGCCTCGCTCACCGTGTGCGACGCCGGGGTCACGGCCTGCGCTCCCGTGGTGCCCGCGTTGCCCACCGCCGACGCGTCCGTGGTGCCGTCGATCTTGAGGTCGAACAACCCCGGATCACTCGTCGGGCTCAACGCCTTCACCACCGTCAAGGTCCCGTTGCTACGGGTGTTGGTGATCGTGCACACGATGTTGGAGCCCTTGGTCACGCTGAGCGTCCACGGGTTCGTGCCCGTCGTGCTCACGGCGGTCGACCCATTGACGCAGCTCACGCTTGAGCCGTAGTTGCTGAGGCTGGTGGAGGTGCCGGCCGTCTCACCGACCGTGTGCGACCCGGTGGTCACCGTCTGAGCGCCGGTCGTGCCGTTGTTGCCCACATTGGCGCCGGTGCCGGCCGTGGACCCGTCGATCTGCAGGTTGAACAACCCGCCGTCCGTCGAGGGCACGAGCGTCTTGTTGACCGTCAGCTGTCCGGTGTCGCGCGTGTTCGTGAACGTGCATGTCACGTTCTCGCCCTCGTTCAGCGAGATCGAGACGGTGCTGCCGCTCGCAGTCTGCGTACCTCCGTTGGGGCTGGTCACCGTGCACGGGGGGGTGGCGAAGCTGAGCGTGTAGCCCGAAACGGGCGTCTCCGCGATGGTGTAGCTCGCGCCACCGTTCGGGAAGAGGATCAGGTTGGGGAAGCACTCCGTGTTGACGCTGTTCGGCGTTCCGGAGGACGAGCACCCGGTGGTGGTGCCGTTGTCGACCAGGTTGAAGGTCGATGGCGAAAGCGCGGTGGCTCCGGTTCCCGACGTGTCCGTATAGGCAAAGGTTTGGGTGCTGCTCGGAACCGCGTGCTTGATGATCGTGATCGAGCCGGGGAAGATCACCGCCGCGGCCTGTATGCCGCGGGCCTGCGTGCCGCCCTTGCCATCGAGATCCACGAGGGTGGTGTGATACGGCGACCCTGAGATGGCCACCGCAGAGTTGTTCGCGCCCCAGTCCTTCCGGGTGGCGATATGCCCGCCCCAGGCCAGGATGCTGCTGCTGCTCGTCGGCGTGAATGTCAGGGTGATCGACGTGCTGCTGCTGCCGCTGTAGGTGCCGGTCAGCGTGTACGCGCTCGCATTCGTGATGGTGCCGTTGAAGAACGCGAAGTTCCCTCCGATGGGCGTCACGCCTGCGCCCGTGACATTGGGGTCGGTCGGAATCGGGAACAGATTGGGAGTGGTGGATGAGCTGCAGCCGGCGCTGTCACCCGCGCACGGATCGGCCCCGGTCACCGTCCGGTTGAAGGAGGTCAGGTAGTCTTGAGCGTGCTTCCCGCTCACCGTCGTGTCCCACTGGATGGTGACGGTGTTCGATGTGTTGGGCGTCAGGTTGTCGAGCCGCATCCGGTAGGGGACGGAGTCGCCCTCGAAGTAGTGCGCGGTTGACGAGTTCAGGTCGCCGTTCTGCCAGTCGCTCGGGTCGGTGCTGTTGCATTGCTGGGTTCCCGTGCCGCCATTGGCGCACTGGTCGAGATTGGCCGACGGGTTCGCCGCGAACGCGGTTTGGACACCGAGGCCTCCTTCGGCGGTCACGGCGAAGCCGCAGATCGAAAGCACCGCGGCAAGGCAGGCAATCCGCCCCCACAAGCCCACCTTGGGCTTCACCGTTCCAGCACCCTAGAGGCGGTGGTTGCACATCGACGGCTGCGCGTCGTTCGCGCCGACTGCTGCGTTCCGAACGGCCAAGCCTTCCACTGGATACGCGATTTGGGCGGAGTGGACTGCACGACCGTCACTCCAAACGCCCCGCCACAGCTCCAGCACCCCCCTGACATCGCGCCCTTCGAGATCGCAAGGGATGTTGGAGCCTGGGCGGCTCTCCGCGCATCCGTTGAATCCCGTATACGCGGTCCTGTGTTACCCATCACGCTTTTGCAGCGATCTGTCCCATACGAAAAATTCGCCACAATCGTCCCAAACGCATCGTTTTGGCGGATGGCGGTCTCCTTCGTTCGGTTCCGATCGCGCGCGCTCCGTTGCTGCCGATGCTGGCCGGAACGCTTCCCGTCGCCTGGACCGGGCAGATCTCCCTGGCCGCGCGCCGCGGGCCGGCGTCAGCGACGGGCTGCCCTCTCTCGCGCCCGCGGCGCACCGTCTTCTACGATCGTCCGGGGCGGCTGATCGTAGAGCCGCCGGCCGGCGAACACCGGATCACCAGCGAGGAGGCGTGAGCATGGAACGGCGGCGGCTGGGCTCGCAGGGCCTCGAGGTGTCGGCGATCGGCCTCGGCTGCATGGGCATGTCGGACTCGTACGGCAGCACCGCGACGCGCGACCAGGACGAGGCGCTGGCGACGCTGCGCCGCGCCCCCGGGGCCGGCGTCACCTTCCTCGACACCGCCGACGCATACGGGCCGTTCACCAACGAAGAACTGGTGGGACGGGCCATCGCCGGCGATCGCGAGCGATACCAGATCGCCACCAAGTTCGGCTTCGAGCGCATGCCCGACGGTACGCAGCGCATCAACGGGCGGCCCGAGTACGTGCGGCGTGCCTGCGATGCGTCGCTGCGGCGGCTCGCCATCGACGTCATCGACCTGTACTACCAGCACCGCCTGGATCGCTCGGTGCCCGTCACCGAGACGGTGGGGGCGATGGCGGAGCTGGTGCAAGCGGGAAAGGTCCGCTTCCTCGGCATCAGCGAGATGGGGTCCGACACCATCCGCGCGGCGCACGCGGTGCACCCCATCAGCGCGGTGCAGTCGGAGTACTCGCTGTTCGCGCGCGATGTCGAGGCCGCGGTGCTGCCCACGCTGCGGGAGCTCGGCATCGGCTTTGTGGCGTACAGCCCGCTGGGTCGCGGGCTCCTCACCGGCAGCATTCGATCTGCCGCCGACCTGCCCGAGGGCGATGTGCGGCGCGAGCGCTTTCCGCGCTTCCGGGACGAGAACCTCGCCCCCAACCTGGCGCTCGCCGAGGAGGTCCGCGGCATCGCAGCGGAGAAGGGCGTCACGCCGGCGCAGCTCGCGCTCGCGTGGGTGCTGCACCAGGGAGGCGGCATCGTGCCCATCCCGGGCACGAAGCGCCGCACGCGTCTGGAGGAGAACGCCGCCGCCGCGGACATCGCGCCGAGCGACGCCGACCGGGCGCGTCTCGACGCCGTCATCCCCACTGCCGGGGTGCGCGGCGAGCGCCATTGGGACATGGCGGCGATCGACACCTGACGCAGCGCCTAGCGGCGCACTAATGCTTCAGTACGGGGCATGAGCAGCGACGGCGTCGCCGCGAGCGCGGCCGGCTTCGTGTGGACGCCCACCGCGGAGCAGGCGGAACAGTCACGGCTGCACCGGTTCATGCATTCCCTCGAGGTGACCGATCTCCCAGCGCTGCATGACCTGGCGCGCCGCTTTCCCGAGCGCTTCTGGGCGGCGGTGGCCGATGACGTCGGCGTCCAATGGGCGAAGCCGTACGACGCCGTGATGGATCGCTCCGAGGGGCTGCCGTGGACGCGCTTCTGGGTGGGCGGGCGCCTCAACCTCGCCTGGCAGGCGGTGCATCGCTGGGCGCAGCGCACGCCGTCGCGGCCCGTGCTGGTCTGGGAAGACGACGCCGGCGCCACGCGCACGCTCACCGCCCACGATCTCGGGCTCGAGACCGCGCGCGCCGCCGCCGCGTTGCGCGAGCTCGGCGTCGGTGCCGGCGACGCCGTCGGGCTGTGCCTGCCCATGTCGCCGGAGTGCGTCGCGCTGTTCCTCGCCTGCGCCCAGCTGGGCGCCGTCGTGGTGCCACTGTTCAGCGGCTACGGCGCAGGCGCGATCGTTTCGCGGCTGCGCGACTGCGGCGCGCGGGTGCTCTGCGCCGTCGACGGCTTCCGGCGGCGTGGCGCCTGGGTCGACGTGCGGTCCGTGGTCGACGAGGTCGCCGCACAGCTGCCTGAGCTGAGCCACGTGCTGCTGGTGCGTCGCGGTGAGGCCCCCATGACCACGAGTGAACGCGACGCGGACTACGCCACGTTGCTGCAGAAGGTGACACCAACGTACGAGGTCGTCGACACCGACGCATCCGATCCCTTCATGATCATCTACACCAGCGGCACCACGGGCCGTCCCAAGGGAACGGTGCACGTGCACGGCGGATTCCCGCTCAAGGCGATGCAGGACATGGCCCACTGCTTCGACGTGGGCCCCGACGACCGCCTCCTCTGGTTCACCGACATCGGCTGGATGATGGGGCCGTGGGCGATCTGCGGAGCGCTGTCGCTGGGAGCGACGCTCGTGCTCTTCGAGGGCGTTCCCGACCATCCCGGTCCCGATCGGCTCTGGCACGTGGTGCAGCGCCACGCGGTGACCGTGCTCGGCGTGGCGCCCACCGTGGTGCGCGCGCTGATGCGCCAGGGCGCCGAACCCGTGGCCGCCCACGACCTCTCGTCGCTGCGCGTGCTCGGTTCCACCGGCGAGCCCTGGAACACCGCCCCCTGGATGTGGTTCTTCGAGCAGGTGGGCGGATCGCGGCTGCCCATCGTCAACTACTCGGGTGGCACCGAGATCAGCGGTGGCATCCTCGGCGGCAACATGCTCACGCCGCTGCGACCGGGAGCGTTCGCCGGTCCCGTTCCGGGGATGGCCGCCGACGTCTGGGACGAGCGCGGCCGGCCGGTGCGCGGCGAGGTGGGCGAGCTGGTGCTGCTGGCGCCGTGGCCCGGGATGACGCGCGGCTTCTGGCGCGACCCCGAGCGCTACCTGGAGACGTACTGGTCGCGCTGGCCCGACGTCTGGGTGCACGGCGACTGGGTCGAGATCGACGACGCCGGGCTCTGGTACGTGCGCGGGCGGAGTGACGACACCATCAAGGTCGCCGGCAAGCGGCTGGGGCCGGCGGAGGTCGAGTCGGCACTCGTCGCGGACGCGGCGGTCGCCGAGGCGGCGGCGGTCGGGGTTCCGGACGAGGTCAAGGGGGAGGCACTGGTCGCCTTCGTCGTGCTCAAGCCGGGCGTGCAGGACAGCCCGGCGCTGCGGGCGGCGCTGAGCCGGCGCGTCAGCGACGAGCTGGGCCGGGCGCTGCGCCCCAAGGCCGTCGAGATCGTGACAGAGCTGCCTAAAACGCGCAACGCCAAGGTGCTGCGCCGCGTGGTCCGCGCCGTCTACCTGGGCGCAGATCCCGGCGACCTCTCCTCGCTGGAGAACTCCGGCGCCATCGCCGCGGTGCAGCGGGTGCGGCCGGCGTGACGCAGCTCGTGCTGGCGACCTGGAACGTCAACTCGATCATCCCGCGGATGCCGCGGCTGCTGGAGTGGCTCGAACGTCTGCGGCCCGACGTCGTGTGCCTGCAGGAGACCAAGATCGCCGACGAGAAGCTGCCCCGCCTCGAGCTCTCCGGGCTCGGCTACGAGGTGGTGGCGGCCGGCGAAGGCCCGTGGAACGGCGTGGCGCTGCTCTCCCGCATCGGCATCGCCGGCGTCTGCTCCGGGCTCGACGGCGACGAGGGCTGGGAGGGCAAGCGTGAGGCACGCGCCATCGGCGCCACATGCGGTCCGCTGCGCGTGTGGTCGCTGTACATCCCCAACGGCCGCGAGCCCGGTCATCCGCACTACCAGTACAAGCTCCGCTGGCTGGCTGCTTTGCGCGACACGGCCGCGAGCGAGCTGCGGCGCCCGCAGCCGCTGGCCCTGTGCGGCGACTTCAATGTCGCACCCACCGACGCGGACGTGTGGGACCCCGCCGCATTCGTGAACGACACGCATGTCACGCCACCGGAGCGCGACGCGCTGGCACGCATCCGCGAGGTTGGCCTGCACGACATCGTCCCGCGCGGAATGAAGTACGACACGCCCTTCACGTACTGGGACTATCGCGCAGGCAACTTTCACAAGAACCTGGGCATGCGCATCGACCTGGTGTACGTGAGCGATCCGCTGCCCCACGAGGTTCGCGATGCGTACATCGACCGCGACATGCGCAAGGGCAAGCTGCCGTCCGATCACGCGCCCGTGATCGTGACGCTCGACCTCGACGGCACCGCGGACAGCTGACGGACCTCTGACGCACCGTCCGCGCGCGGTCGGCCGGCGCCATCGACGATGGCCCGCTCCCGCTCATCCCCCACGGAGATCGCGCCATGCCCGATGCAGTGCCGCTCAGCGGCAGCGCCTTCCACGCGCTGGACCGTCCCCGTCCGGGCCACCATCGCGCGCGGCCGCTGACCCCGCACGAGGAACAGTCGCCGATCGAGCTGACGCTGCTGCTCCGCGAGCGGCCCGCGACGGCCACGGTGCAGCAGACGCTGGCGCTGCTGCAGACGCCGGAGCACGCCAACGATCGCTTCGACACCGAGGCGGTGGCCGCGCGTCATGCCTTCGCCACGGCGGATCGCGATCTGGTGGCGCACTGGGCGCGGGCCGGCGGAGCGCAGCTGATCGGCGAGGACGCAGCGACCCGCCGCCTCCGCGTGCGCGCACCGGCGTCGCGCGCCGCCGAGCTCTTCGGCGTGCGCCTCGAGCAGTTCCGCTGGCAGCGGCCTGGCGGCGTAGTGGAATACCGCGGCCACCTGGGTCCGGTGTCGGTGCCACGCGCCATCGCGCACGCCGTCACCGGCGTCTACGGGCTGGACGATCGACCCATCGCGCAGCCGCGCTTGCAGAGCCTCGATCAGAACCGGCCCGGCATCGTCTCCTACGACCCCACCGAGATCGCGGCCATCTACCGCTACCCGCGGCTGCCCAACGACGGCGAGGGCCTGCATCTGGTGGCGGGCATGATCGAGCTCGGCGGGGTGACGCACGCGGCCGAGGTCACGGCCGCGTTCGCGCGGCTCGGGCTGCCTGCGCCCGAGATCATCCACGTGCGCGTCGACGGCGCAGAACCGTCGCCGGATCCCGGTGGTGCCGACACGGAGATCGCGCTCGACTACCAGGTGATCGGCGCGATGACGCTGGCGATGGCGCCCAAGGCGCGCCTCAGCATCGTCTGCTACGACGCTCCCAACTCCGAGCGCGGCTTCATCGATGCCGCTGCGGCCGCGGCGAGCCTCACGCCGCACCGGCCGGCCGCGGTGTCGATCAGCTGGGGAACCAGCGAGGACATGTGGTCGCACCAGGGGATCCGCGGCCTCGACTCCGTGTTCGCCACCGGAGCGCTGCGCGGCGTCACCTACAGCGCCGCGGCCGGCGACGCGGGGTCCGACGACGGGCGCCTCGACGGCCGGCAGCACCCCGAGTTCCCGGCGTCGAGCCCGCACGTGTGGTCCTGTGGCGGCACCACGCTGCTGGCGACGCGCGACCACATCCTCAGCGAGACCGTCTGGAACGAGCGGCTCCGCGAGCAGGGTGCGGGCGGCAGCGGCGTCAGCAACGTGTTCGCGCCGCCGCCGTATCAGACGAGCGCCGGCATCCAGCCGCGCCACGCGGACACTGGGCGGCTGGGGCGTGGGCTCCCGGATGGATCGGGTGTCGCCGATCCGGTAACGGGGTGGACGGTCCTCGCCGGCGGCCGCCTGCGCAGCACCGGGGGCACCAGTGCTGTGGCGCCGATGTATACGGCGCTCTGGACGCTCGTGACCGCGCTGCGGGGACGCCCCATCGGCCTGCCCCACCCGGCGATGTACCGCCTGGGCACCGGCGGTTTCAACGACGTCACCCAGGGCGCAACCGGCGGGCCGTACAGCGCGCGGCGCGGCTGGGACGCGGCCAGCGGCTGGGGCAGCCCCAACGGCGTTGCCATCGCCCGCGCGCTCGGAGCACCCGCGCCGGAGGTGCGCACCGTGCGCCGGCGGCGCGCTCCGTCGCGCGGCGAGCTGGCGCTGTAGTGCGGGGCGGCCCGGCGTCAGTGCGGCGGCGCCGGTACCCAGGCAGCGCCGGCGCACGAGGTGGCGGCCGCGTTCGCTCCCACCACGGGCGCCGCGTAGAACTGCCCGCGCACGTTTACGGTGGCGGGGAAACCTGGAACCGGCACCGGCAGCGCCACGCTCCGCGTCACCACCGCGTAGACGTGGCAGCCGTCGGAGGCGCATGCGGTGCCGTCCGGTGACTGGGGATCGTCGGCGCTGCGCGCAATCGACGCCGAGCGGTCTCCTGCCTGGATGCACGCCCGCTGAAACGCGAAGAGCGCGCCCTGCCGATCCTGCGTGTTTATGTCGACAATGGCGGTATGGCATGACGCCGAACCGGGCGGGGCGCAGCTCGGCGCTGCGCCGTACAGGTACCGCGGATCGACGGCATCCGCGCCGGATTGCGCAGCCAGCTGCGCCGCCGCCTGCGTGGCGCTCGACCAGCGAAAGAGGAACGCCGTGTCGGCCACTAGGCAGACCAGCGCGAACAGCAGCAGCGCGAACGCGAGGGCGAACACGATCAGCGTCTGGCCCCGCGCACGCCTCCGCCGGCGGCGGCTCACTGGCGGAAGGGAGGCGGCAGGGCCTCGGCATGCGCGCTGAGGGTGGGTCGCCAGAACACGCCCCAGGCCAGTGGGGTCTTGGAGAAGTCGAGCGTCGCCGTGGCCTGGCACATCACCACCGAGAGCCCGCGGGGTGGGTTGAGCGCGCGATCGACGTATCCCGCAAACACGATGCCGGCGGGCGACGTCGCACCGACCACGCAGGAGACCTCGGACTGCGCCGGCGACCCCGGATACGGTGTGGCGCCGCCGAGCGCGCTGCCTCCCCGCGCGCTGTCGCCGCCACTGAGGCAGAGCGGCGCCGTCTGCCACAGCAGCATCGGCGCGTAGCCCCGCATGCTGCCGTAGAACGACTCGGCCGCGTAGCGACACCCGGTGGGGATGCCGGCGGTGAGCAGCGCAGCACCGCTGCCATGTGCGCAGCAGCGCGGGTCCGGACAGCAGCGCGAGTTCGCGGCATCGAACGCCTCCTGCGTCGCCTGAAAGCGCGACTCGGCGGCGAGCGCCGTCGCCGAGTCCATCTGCTGCTGCACGGCCACCTGCAGCATCACGGCGATGAAGTTGCACACCAGCAGCAGGAGGATCGGAATCACCAGTGCTGTCTCGAGCACCGCCTGTGCGGAGCTGTGCGCCCGGCGCCCGCGTCTGCAGGTCACGGAGCGAAGCGGAGGGTGTGCGTGGTCACGCTGAGCTCGGCGGGGATCTCCCCGCCCGAGCCACCGAGGCCGAATCCCGGCGGCACCAGCGACGCGACGTGGCCGATGAGCAGCACGCTCACCGTCGGCGAGTCGTCGCAGTACTGCGGATACGGTGATGCAAGGGCCGCCGGCGGCTGCACGCATGGTGGAGGCGCATGCTCGTCAACGCACACGGCGACGGTGCGGGCGCCGAGCGCGGCCTCCACCTGCGCCGGCGACGCCGGGCACGATGCGGCGGGCCAGGCCGCGATCTTCGTGGCGAACAGCGCCTGCCGCAGGCGCGGCGCCACGGCGGCGGTGACGCTGCGGCTGTCCGGTGGCGGCGCTCCCAGAGGTGACGGGCCCGCCGCCGCCGCCAGCCGGGCGCCCTGCTCCACCGCCGCCACCTCGGCACCGTTCTCGACGGCCCACAGCCCGGCGTCGATCGCTGCCAGGAAGCACACGAAGAACAGCGGTGCGACCACGGCGAACTCGAGCGTCGCCTGACACCGGCCGCGCCGGTGCCGGCGTGCGCGCGCACCCGAAGCTCTGCCATCCCGCCGCACGGCGTGCACGAGCGTACGGCGTCGGTACCGGCGCTGACGCGGACGCAGTCAGGACAAAGTGATGAACGCGAGGTCGACCGGCGTCAGCGGCGACACGCTGACCGGGTCCGCCGGCTGCCCGGTGTTGGGGTCGACGAAGGTCACCCAGTCGCCGGCGCTGAAGATCTCGAACACGTAGGGGCCCCCCACCGGGATTGAGTCGAACCGGAAGTTCCCGTCGCTGTCGGAGTGCGTGTAATAGAAGGGGCCGCTCGTCAGGTATCCCCCGGGCTCGCTGAAGAAGTGGCTGCTGAGCCGCACCTGGCTGTTGAGGGGATGCCCTCCGCGATCGACCAGCGTGCCGGTCACGGGCTGGCCCGCCCCGAGCAGCCCCCGTGCCTGGCGCGCCTCGGCGGAGCCGCCGTAGCTCGCGACCACGCGCTGCAGCGTGACCGCAGCCTCCGCGTACGCCGCGGCGTCGATCTCCTGCTGTCCGGCGGTCAGCAGGGCCAGCGGCATGATCGGTGCAGCCGCCCCGGCGCCGGCAGACCCCTGCTGTGACGCTTTGTCGAGCGTGCTGAGCGCGCTGATGCCGTCGCCCGCGGCCAGCTGCGCCTGCGCCTCGGCCACCAGGTACTGGTTCTGGAGCTTGGCAACCTGTCCTGTGGATCCGGCGTTGGCGAGACCGGGCGCGGTCAGCTGCTGCAGCCGGCCCAGCGCCGTTGCATAGTCACCCCGCGCCGCCGCACTCTGCGCCGCCGCCAGCAGCAGCGACGATTCCTCCTCACGCACGGTGCCGGCGAGCGTCGGATCGGTGATGCCCCGCGTGAGTGCCACCGCCGCATCGGCATTGCCCGCCTTCTGCAGCGCGTCCGCCCACGCCAGCATGGTCCGCTGCGCGTTGAGCTCAGCGTCTTTGACGTCGTTCTGGTCGAAGAGGAAGAGAGGGCCGGTGCGCTGCGCGATCGCCCTGTACATCGCCACCGCCGAGCCGTACTGCCGCTGAGTGGCCAGCTGGGCGGCCGTGGACGCGGCGTCGGCCGTGCTCCGCGCCGCCCCGAGCGTGATCGCCAGGAGCACGACGAGCACCAGCAGGCACGCTATGGCCCCGATCGGCCAGCGGCGGGGTGTGGGAGCAGATGCGATCACGTCACGAGCCCTAACGTTTGAACCACGAACGCCGATATCCTGGGCGTGTGGTTGCCCTGACCCTACCGCGTCTGTGCGGTCAGGACCTGGAGGTGCCGCTCGCCACCGGTGAACGCCGCGCCTACGTAAACCTCGATTTCGCGGCGAGCACGCCCGCGATGGAGCGCGTGGCCGCGGCCGTCGACATGTTCCTGCGCTGGTATTCCAGCGTGCACCGCGGCGCGGGGTTCCTGTCACAGGTGTCCACGAGGGCGTATGAGGCTGCGCGGGTGGCGGTGGCCGGCTTCGTCGGTGCCCGCCCCAGCGATCAAGTCATCTTCGTCAGAAACACGACGGAGGCGCTGAACCTGCTGGCCTCGTGCCTGCGTCTCCCGGCGGGGCATGTCGTCCTGAGCACCGCCGTGGAGCACCACGCGAACATGCTCCCCTGGCGCCGGC
>DASUWI010000131.1:0-19801 GCA_036378495.1 Candidatus Dormiibacterota bacterium | reverse complement strand
TGGATCCCGTCGTGCTGGAGCCCGTGGCGCCGGACCCACCACCCCCGGAGCCGCCTGCAGCGGACATGCAATTCGCCGTGGCGCCGCGCGACGGCTTTCACCTCACCGAGTTCAACGACTTCGTCACGGCCTCGCCGGCGTCCCCACCGCTGACCCCGCCCGGCCACACGGAGCCTGCCGGGCCTGCCGCGCCGGCGGCGCCGTTCGAGGCGGCCCCGGCGGCACACGACGAGCGTGCCCAGAGCCGCGGCTGGCACGTCCGCAACAGTGCCAAGCCGCCACCGGACGCCGAGCCCGGCCTGGAGCCCGATGAGCTCGCCGAGATGCTCGATGCCGACGACTGGGAGCAGCGCCGGCTCCTCGACCTCGACCCGGAGCTCATCGACAGCCGCAACGAGATCAACGACAAGCTGCGCCGCCGCCGCTGTGACGAAGCTGCAGCGCTGGTGCAGAAGGTGGCATCCGAGGTCGGTGGCCGCATGGTGGCCGAGCTCGCCCTTGACGCCGGCGATCGCTGCCGCGCGCTGGGCAAGGGCAACGCCGCGCTCAGCTGCTACATCGCGGCCTCGCGCGCCGATCCCGTCTTCGAAACCCCGCTGCTGCGGCTCGCCGATGTCTGCCTCGACGACCGCGACATCGACCTCGCCGTGACCTACCTCGACCGTGTCGCTCGCCTGCACCGCATGCGCGGTGACACCCGCGGCGCGCTGCGGCTGTACCGAAAGATCGCGACCATCGCGCCATACCGCGATGACATCCTTGCGACGCTGATGCGTGCCAACAGCACGGGACAGTTCGAGGACTGACTGAACGTCACATGTCCTGTGATCGACGCCGAATGGTGTGCGATCTCTTTGTTACCGATTGGCGATCCGGCTCCGACCGGGCTGGGTCACACTCGATCCGATCTCGCATAACCGCTCGGCGAGTTGGACATTTCGGTGTGGTGATGCGGTGCGACCAGCAAACCACCGCGTGAGGAGAACAGGTGTCGATTCAGGCAAGCAAACCGAACAACCGGGTGTTCCTCCTGCTGGGGATCGTCCTTGCGGCGCTTGCCTTCGGCGGCGTCCTCTTTGCATTGAGCCAGAGCCATGGCGCAACGGTCAGCGTGGTCGTCGCCAAGAACGCGATCCCTGCCGGAACCACGGTCACTGCTGATCTGATCAGCAGCGTCGACCTGCCGCAGAGCGCCGTCCCATCCGACGCATACACGGTGGCAACCGCCGTCACCGGCAAGACCACCAGCGTCGCCGTGGGCAAGAACGACCCAATGGTGCCCGCGTTCTTCGCGGCACAGCCGCTCGCCGCGCAGACGACGACGAACGCGCAGGGCCAATCGGTGCCCGTGTCGCTCTCCACCTCGATCACCAAGGGATTCGTCGCACTGGCGATCCCCGCTGCGGGCGAGCTGCCGCAGGGGGCCACGCAGCTGCAGCAGAACAACGTCTCGCCCGATCTCACCTCGGTTGGCTTCTACATCCAGCCTGGTGACCACATCGACATCCTCGTGCTCGACACCGCCAACAACACACTCGGCACCCGCTTCTCGTTCCAGGACATCCCCGTGCTGCGCACCGGAACGTCCGGCTCCAACGGCAACCCGAGCGTGTACATCGTCGAGGTGGCGCGCAGCCAGGCGGAGCTCCTCACCGGCCTCATCACCGGCCAGGGACACGAGACCGTGCTCAAGTACGTGCTGCGTCCGCAGTCAGAGTGGGGCAAGGTGACCGGCGGCAACACCGGCTACACGCCGAACTACGAGGCCGCCACAGGCGCTGGCGTCCCGGCGACGCCGGACACCACCGTGGAAGCCAGCACCCTGGACACCCTGTTCGGCCACTGACGCAATGAACCTCGTGTCGCTGGCCGCGGCAACGCTCTGCGCCTCGGCAGTCCTCGCGTTCCTCGCCTTCTTCCTGAGCGGGCGGCGCAGCGAGGCCGAGGAGATGGCCCGCCGTCTCAATCAATACGGTGGCGTGGCCGTCGCCACGAGCCCGCCCAAACGGGTGCGCACGGGCAACCTGCTCCGCGACCTGCTGGACACCGTGACATCGGCGATGACGCCGCTGATGTCGCGCAGCTCGCACAGCGGCAGGCTGGCCGAGGACCTGCAGAAGGCGGACCTCAAGCTCAAGTCATCCGAGTGGGTGCTCGCCGTCGTCGGTATCGGCGTGCTCGTCGGCCTCCTGATGGCGCTGCGGTTCGGGACGCCCATCGCGTTCGTCCCCTGCCCGCTGGTCGTCTACGTGCTGTCCGGGTTCTTCCTGAAGTTCCGTCAGCGCCGCCGGATGCGCAAGTTCAACGCGCAGCTGGGCGACACCATCGTGCTGCTGAGCAACGCGCTCAAGGCAGGTCACTCGTTCGCACAGGCGCTGTCGTCGGTGTCGAAAAACGCCGCGCCGCCCATCTCCGAGGAGTTCGGGCGGGCGACGCGCGAGATCGCCCTCGGCATCAGCGTCGATGACGCGCTCAACCACATGGTGGAGCGCAACAAGTCCGAGGACTTCGACCTGCTGGTCACCGCGGTGCAGATCCAGCGCGTCGTGGGTGGCAACCTCGCGGAGATCCTCGACACGATCGCGTTCACCATCCGCGAGCGCATCCGCATCCAGGGCGAGATCCGCACCATCACCGCGCAGGCCCGCGCGTCGGGATGGATCATCACGATCCTGCCGTTCGCGCTCGCCGGCATTCTCGCGCTGATCTCGCCCGGGTACTTCGGACCGTTCCTCAGCGATCCGCTGGGGCACGTGCTGATCGGCATGGGCATCGTGTCCATCGCCATCGGCGCTGCCGCGATCCAGAAGATCGTGAAGATCGAGGTCTGACGGTGAGCTTCATCGCGCTCGGCCTCGGCCTCGTGGCGGCGCTCGGTGTGCTCTTCATCGTGTTCGGTCTCACCGTGTCGATGTCGGCGAAGCCGGCCGACCTGCTCGAGGCGCGGCTGGCGCAGTTCACCGAGCTGGGACGCATGCCGACGACGCTCAGCGAGGTGGAGCTGTCGCTCCCCTTCTTCGAGCGCGCCATCCGGCCCACGCTCGACAAGCTCGGCTCGTTCATCACGAAGTTCGTTCGCTCCGGGAGCCTGGACGCGCTGCAGGAGCAGATCAACCTGGCGGGGCGCCCCTGGGGCATGACCGCCAGCGCGTTCTGGCTGCTGCGGCTGTTGTCACTGCTGCTCTTCACCGTGCTCGGCCTGGGGCTCGCCATCCTGATGACGCTCGATGAGCCGATGTTCCTGCTCGGCCCGGTGGGCGGCGGAGTGCTCGGCTGGCTCGTCCCCCAGATGCTGCTGACCAGCAAGGTCAAGAAGCGCAAGAAGGCGATCCTGCTGGCGATGCCGAGCGCGCTCGACCTGCTGACGATCAGTGTCGAGGCCGGCCTCAGCTTCGACGCCGCGCTGGCGCGCGTCGCCGAGAAGTACGAGAACCCGCTGACGGCGGAGATCACGCAGGTGCTCAACGAGGTGCGCCTGGGACGGCCCCGTATCGAGGCCCTCGAGGACATGGCGCGGCGCTGCAAGGTCGAGGAGCTGACCAACTTCGTGCAGGCCGTGGTGCAGTCGGAGCAGCTGGGCGTCGGCATCGCCAACGTGCTGCGCATCCAGTCTGAGGAGATCCGCCGCCGGCGCCGCCAGCGCGCCGAGGAACAGGGGCAGAAGGCCCCGCTGAAGATGCTGTTCCCGATGGTCGGGTGCATCTTCCCGACGCTCTTCATCGTGCTCCTCGGGCCCGCCGTCGTCGAGGTCGCCCACACGCTGGGCGCCAAGTAGGAGTGCTTCGGTGACACACACGCCGCTGGCGTTCATCGACGGGACGCTGGGACAGTTCGGCGCCGACCTGGTGCTGCTCCTGCTCGTCGGGATCAACGTGTACCTCGGCTGGAAGATCGGCTTCCTCCGCCGCGTCGTGGCGTTCGCCGGCCTCTACGTCGGCGTGCTCGCGGCGACCAACATCGGCAACGGGCTGGCGTCGACGTTCGCGCCCCACAGCCTGTACGCCAACGCGTGGATGTTCGTCGGCGTGGTGGCATTCGTCGAGCTGGTCTTCGAGGGCCTCGGCTGGGCGTTCGACGAGAAGCTGCAGAAGGTGGTGTACTTCGCGTTCGACCGCGTCACCGGCAGCATCGCCGGCGTCATCGTCGGCGTGTCCCAGGCGCTCGTGCTCTTTCTGGTGGCGCTGGCTGTGGCCCAGGCACCTGGGAACTCGAGCGACAACCTGCCTCAGGGTCGGGGCATGACCGCGCAGGACATCACGTCGGCGGTGCTGTCCGGTCAGGTGGTGCGCGCCGCTCCCCAGGCGCGGACGGTCTTCGGTCCCGTGCTCCCCACAGACCTGAGCACGCACCTCGTCGAAGGCACGCAGCTCGAGTCGATCCCCGGGGTCTGAACCTCGCTAGGCTTCGGCGACCGCCGGCTCGACGACGCCCAGGAAGGAGCGCACCACGGCGCCCAGCCCCACCAGGTTGAAGGGCTTGCAGATCATGTGTGACGCGCCGGCGTCACGCGCCCGGCGAATGTCCTCGTCCGCGGACAGCGCCGAGCACATGACCACGGGAGTCATTGCCGTCGCGGGGTCACTCCGGATGTGCCGGCAGACCTCCACGCCGTCCATGCCCGGCATCATGATGTCGAGGATCACGAGCGCGATGGGCTGCTCGATGAGCCGGAGCAGCGCGTCCTCCCCGGTCTCGGCGGTGACCACGTCGTAGCCCTCGAGGTTGAGGTACATCCCGATGATCTGGAGCAGGCGCGGATCGTCGTCGACCACCAGCACGCAGGGCCTCACGAGTGCCAGGCCTCGTTCTCGCGGACGGCCTCGCTGCGCAGCCCCTCGCCGATGGCGGCGATCAGCTGCTGGTTGAACGCCGCCCGCTCGCCGGCGTCGACCTCGGGGCTGACGTCTTCGTGCTTGCTGCGGTGCGCGATCCAGGGGGGCACCACGCTCGTCACCACCCTGGAGCCGACCTTCACCACCACGGTGGTGTCGTCCGCCTCCTCCACCAGCACGCTGACACGGCGCGCCACGCCGGTGTGCGTGACCAGCTTCCAGGCGCGCTCCCAGGAGCGTCCGCGCTGGACGCCGTGAAAGACCAGCGTTACGGGATCCGCGACCAGCTGCCCGCCCGTCTCGGTGCCGAGCTCCTCGAGCAGCAGCCCCCAGACGTCGGCGTCGAGAGCGCGTGCCATCCACGCCACCAGCGACGGCGCCCGGTTGTTCAGATCGGGATACGACGTCGTCGTGGGCACTGCCTCGCCGCTGGAGAGCGCGCTGACGACGCCCGCGTGGCGGCGGCAGAACACCTCCCGGCCGAGGACGTAGCGATGCGCGGGACACCACGCCGTGCTGCAGCGATGCAGGCGGCGGTCCACGTACGCGCAGGCGACGCCGGTAGCGGCCTCGCACCCGGCCTCGGTGCAGGCCAGCGTGCCCTCACGATGGAGCACCTCCACGTAGCGCGCGGCCTCCTCGCTCCCCGGCACCTGGAGGTCGCGTCCGCGATCGGGCATGGTCTCCATCACCATCGCCGGGTCACCACACTCCGGGGACGAGGCGCGGGGTGCGCGCGATGTAGGTGGCGTAGGCGGGGAAGGTCTGGCGCAGCAGGCCCTCCTCGAATGTGGCCCGCGCCAGCTGCAGTGCGATGAAGGGGATGATGCCGACGACCGCCCACAGGGCGGGGTGCGCCACCACCACGGTGATCGCCGCCAGGATCTCGGCGGTGTAGAGCGGGTGCCGGATGAAGTGATACGGGCCGCTCGTGACCAGGCCGCGTGCCTCAGGGATGATGCTCAGGTTGCGGCGCAGCGTGAGCAGGCCCCAGACGCCCAACGTGAAGGCGACGATCTCGAGGCAGACCGCCGCCAGCTGCAGCCCCCACGGGGATTGGTACAGCACCGGTCCGCCGAGGATGCCCACGATCAGCAGCGCCGTGGTGCCCAGCAGGCCCGCCGCCCGAGCGATGAGGCGCCCGTCGCGTGCGCGCGGCCGCGGCCGGGTGAGGTACACCCCGACCGGGATGGCGCAGAAGAGCAGGTACAGCGCCGTCGGCAGCAGTGCCAGAACGCCCACGAACGTGACGTCGGCGAGCACCTGGTTGGTCAGCGACAGCAGGTTGTGCAGGACGTTCCAGGTGATGACGCCGAAGAACACCGCGGGCAGCGCGCGCCCGAACACGAGAAAACGAATGTCGTCGAGGTGGGCGCGCAGCGGCTTGGCATCGAAACCAAGGGAAAACGAACGCAACCGAGCACCCTCGTCCATGGATTGAGTGTAGGGCGACGCGCCCGTTGCAATCGGGCCGTATCGGGGTTGTCATGTTACGACCACCGGCGCGTGCGATGTGCACCCCCGCAACGGCGTAATGTGACCGCTCGTTACCGTTCTTTGGCATCCGGACCATGTGTCTGTCGTATGCGGAACGCATAGTGCAGACTACCCGGATAAGCGGAATCCCCCGTCCTCCGGAGAACCCCACAAAGGAGGTGAAACGCACTTCATGAACGACCTGTACATCCGTCTTCGCGAGCTCATGGCCGCGAAGCTGCGCAAGGGAAAGGATGAGGAAGGCCAGGGCATGGTCGAGTACGCGCTTATCCTGGTTCTCATCGCCATCGTTGTCATCGTCATTCTGCAGGTGGTCGGCCACCAGGTGAACAACGTGTTCTCCAACATCTCGAACGGCCTGTCTCAGTAGCCGTAACCACTACTCGAGAGTCATATGGGGAGCTGTCCGATTGGACAGCTCCCCGTTCTTTTTTTGCAGCCGTGTGTCTAGCCCCCCACAGCGCTGTCACAACGTGTTCGATTGGCGCGGTCGGGCCATACGATGACCGGCATGCCAGACGGCGAGGTCGGAGCTGCCGCCACGCAGGTGCTGATCGCGGACCAGATCGCGCACATCGTCGAGCACCTCGAGAAGCTCGCTGATTTCTCGGACCTGGTGCAGGTGTGCGGCATCGCCCGCGAGCCCGGCGAGCTGGTTGCCGAGGCACAGCTGCGGCAGCCGGACGTGGTGCTGCTCGGCGCGGGGCTCATCAACGGCGATCCCGCCGAACTCGCACACGAGGTGGAAGCCGTTGCCCCACATGCGCGCATCCTGGCGATGTCCCACACCGATTCAACCAACGGCGTCCCCGCCGTCGCCGCCGGCGTGAGCGGCGCTGAGCTGGTGTCGGCGATCCGCACCGTGCACGAGCCGCCACAGCAAACTGAGAACGGCGGCTCCTTTCCGGCGGCGGCACCGGCACCGCTGCCGGTGCCGGCAGCAGTGCCCGAACCCATCCGCGAGGTGATGCCACGCCCGCCGCGCGCGCCCGGGTCGGCTCGCGGCGAGGTGTTCGTCGTGCACTCGGGAAAGGGCGGCGTGGGCAAGTCGGTGCTGGCAAGCAACCTCGCCGTCGCGCTAGCCGTCGAGGCAAACTCAAAGGTTGCACTGGTCGATCTCGACCTGCAGCACGGCGACGCGGGCGTGATGCTGCACATCGACGCGCACGCGAAGTCGATCCACGACCTCACTGCTGACAGCGTCAGCCAGGAAGCGCTGCACGAGGTGATGGCCACCGGCCCGGAGGGCGTTCGCGTGCTGCTGGCGCCCCCGAGCCCGGACCGCGCCGCCGACGTCACGCGCGCGATGGTGCGCGCCGTGCTGGCACAGCTGCGCCTCACCTACGACCACATCGTGATCGACACGCCGGCGCATCTCGACGAGATCGTGCTCGACACGATCCAGGATGCCGACGCGCTGCTCCTGGTGACGACGTTCAACGTGACGACCGTGAAGAGCTCTCGCTCCACGCTCCGCCTGCTGCGCACGCTGGGCCTCGACAGCAGCCGCATCGTGCTGATCATCAACCAGTTGAGGCCGCGCACCACAATCGCCCCGTCGGAGATCGAAGACATCCTGCGTCACCGCATGCTGACGCTGCTCCCCTACGAGCAGCTGGTGGACGACGCCGTCGACACCGGCCGCCCACTCGTGCTAGGACATCCGAAGTCGCCGCTCACCAGGCATCTCGACGACGTCGTCCACTACCTCGTGCCGGGCAGCGCGCCGGAGGCTCCCGGTGCAGCGCAGGGGCACCCGGATTCGCATCCCCACCCGCTGCAGCGGTTCGCGCTGACCCGTCGCTGGCTGCGCGGATGAGCGCATGATCCGCGTCCTCATCGGCGACGGCAGCGAGCGCATTCGCGACAACCTGCGGCGCCGTCTCGAGGCGCAGAGCGAGACCAGTATCTGCGCGTTGGTGGATTCCGGCGAGCAGGCCGTACAGGAGAGCTTGCACTGGCATCCCGACGTCGCAGTGGTTGACTCCGCGCTGCCGGGGATGGACGGTTTGCAGGTCACCGAGATGCTGGCGCAGTTCGCGCCCGCGACGGGCGTGATCCTCACGGCGCTGGAGAGCGAGAACGATCTCATGCGCCGGGCGATGCTGGCCGGTGCGCGCGAGGTGCTGCAGAAGCCGTTCTCCGGTGACGAGCTCATCTCCGCGATCGTGCGTGTGCACGACTTCCAGGAACGCAAGCGGAAGGGCGGCGCGGCGACCGCGCACGCGGCAGGAAACGGCAGCAGCTCCGGTGCGGACGCTGCGCCCCACGGGAACCTGGTGACAGTCCTGGCCGGCAAGGGTGGCGTGGGCAAGACTGTCATTGCCACCAACCTCGCGGCCGCGCTCGCGCGCGACGGGCAGTCGCGCGTGGCCATCATCGACCTCTCCCTGCAGTTCGGCGATGTCGCCGCGCTCCTCAACATCACCGCTGAGCGAACCATCGCCGATCTGGCCGCGCACAATGCGGTGGCCGACGCCGAGGTGGTGCAGGACGTGCTGTCCCACACCACGTCCGGAGTGCACGTGCTGCCGGCGCCGCCGAGCCCCGAGCTCGCCGACTACGTCACCACCGCGCATCTGCGGGCGCTCATCGATCAGCTGCGCCGCAGCCACGAGATCGTCGTCGCGGACACCGTTTCGCAGCTGGGCGAGGTGACGCTCGAGGCCGTGGAGAGCTCGGAGCGGATCGTGCTGCTCACCGACTACAGCGTCACCGGCGTGAAGAACACCCGGCTTGTCATGTCGGTGCTGGGCGTGCTCAAGGTGCCCGACGACAAGGTGCTGCTCATCGCCAACAACCGCGACGCGCGCAGCGACAACTCACTGGGCAAGGCGCAGGCGGAGACGTTTCTCGGCGCGAAGATCGCCGTCGAGGTGCCGTTCGACGCCGATGTCGTCGGCGCAGCCGTGAGCCGGGGAGCGCCGTTCGTCACCAGCGCTCCCAACAGTGAGGCCGCCAAGGCTTTGGTGCACCTGGCCGATCTCATCACCAACGGGGAAGCGGCGCAGCCGCTAGGAGCGGCCGCAGCGCCGGCGCCAGCGCCGGCCGCGAAGAAGCCGCGCCGCCGCCTCGGCTTCGCGCGCTAGCTTCTCCTACGCGGGCGCGATTCGCCGGATCGTTCCGCCGGACAGGGTGCACACGGCGCTCTCATCGCTCAGGAAGCGAGTGCTTCAGCCTGGAAGGGCGGAGTGCCGTCGGCAGCCGCGAGAAACGCCGTCATCACCCCAAGCTGGCGTCGCACGGCTGCCTGATTCCATCCATGGCCCTGGTCGGGGTCGACGAAGACCGTGACGTTGGGACAATCCAGGAGCAGCCCGCACAACCGCTCCACATCGATCACCTGGTCGTGTCTGGCCACGATCACGAGCGTGGGGAGCTGCCGCGTCAGCAACAGTTCGAGATCACCATGGCGCATGCCGTCGCGCAGCCACTCGCGCGCCGCGCCGGAGTCCGCGCGACGCTGATTGGCGAAGTTGATGTCGGAGGTCTCGGTGTCGACGTCGCCCTCCTCGATGACGAAGCGTTTGTACAGATCGCTCACCACGCGGCTTCGACTCAGCGCGACGACCGCCTGCCACAGCGGCGGCAGGGTGAGCACGCGTATCTGCTGCTGATGCCGGCGGCGAATGAGCGTGGGGTCGACGAGTGGTGTGTGGAGGACGAGTCGGCCCACACGCGATCCGCACCGGGCGGCGAGCGCCGACGCCACGGATGCACCCAGACAGAGTCCCGCCAGATCGAAGTCGTCGACTCCCAGCGAGTCCAGAAGCTGCTCCAGCGAGGCGGCGAGCGCGTCGACGGTGTGCCGGCCTTGGAGCCGCGGTGACCGGCCGCTGCCGGGAAGATCTGGGATGAGCAACCGGCGCGTCGACGCAAGCTCATGGAAGCGGCCCCCGAATTCCTCCGCCGAGCTGAGAAACCCGTGGCAGAGGAGCAGTGGCCTGCCCTCACCGGAGATCAGGCAGCGCATCGGCCGGCCGCCGGCATCCACGTGCACGTCCGTCATCGACGCTGCGATGCGCGGCCCGGTCGTTGACATGCTGGTGCTACAGCTCCGTGACCACGCTGCGCCCGGGCGGATCGGCGCCGAGACGTCCACGCACCGGCGCGAATCGCTCGGCAAGGAAGCCACCGTTGCGCATCACGTCCTGCTCAGCCTGCGTGGCGGTGACGAGCACAACTCGACGCCCATGGGCGTCGGCGCCTGCACCACACCGCCGGTCAGAACGGGTTTGTCATCGGGATGCGCGCGCACGATCAGCAATGTGCTCATAGAGTCGCGCCCATATCGCGCCCAATTTCGGTGCTCCTCGAGTGACCGATGGGAGGTTGGCCAAGATGGGCCTTCGAGGAGCCGGTGGTGGGCGGTGCCGACTACCGAAACCTGGGGGCGCTCGCCTCAGTCAAAGACGCGCCGAGCGTAGCACGCGGGGGTCATAGAGGGCCGCCGCAGCCCCGTCGCGGGTACGTGGAGAAGGGATCGCAGGCCGGTCCCGCGATGAGATCTACACAAATGTTTCGGGCTGTCACCCAACGAACCGCTGCGCTCAGCGGCCGAACAGCCCTCTTTTGCGCGGACGCTTGTCCGCCGCGGCAGCGCCGACCGGTTCGGGCACGATCAGCCCCACGAGCTCGCGTACCGAGCGGCTGATCTCCGCCTCCGGCTGCAGCGTGACAAACGCTGAACCACGCGTGATCGCCTCGCTGACGGTGCGTGCGTCGTAGGGCAGCTGCGCCGCCACATGATGACCGAGGTTCTGCTCGATCGAGTCGCGGTTGAAGTCGGAATGCCCATCCTGCCGGTTGACCACCAGCAGGATGCTCGACGGTTCGATGTTCAGCGACTCCAGCACCTTGAGGCTGAGCTTCGCGTCCTTGATTGCGGGAATGGTCAGCGTGGTCAGCACGACCACCCGCTGTGCCATCTCGATCACCTCGAGGTTCTGCTCGGCAAGGTGACAGGGCGTGTCCACGATGATGTAGTCGCACATCTTGCGCAGCTCGGTCAGCACCGACTTCACGTGCTCGGTGGTGACGAGGTCTGCGAGCTCGGGACTGATCGGCGCCAGCAGCACGCGGATGTCGGCCGGGCCAGGAGCCAGGATCTCGTTGAGAATGTCCTCATCCAGGCCGTCGCCGGCGTCGACGATGTCGGTGATGCTGCGGCTGTGATCGAGGTTCAGCATCACGCCCACGTCACCGAACTGCAGGTCGAGGTCTACGAGCCCCACCCGGCTGTCGGTCTCGTTGGCGAGCGCCACCGCAAGGTTGGTCGCCACCAGCGTCTTGCCCACGCCGCCCTTGCCGGAGAACAGCACGATCACCTCGGCGGGCCGCGTGGACGCCGCCGGCTGTCCGTCGCCGCGAACCGACGTCACACCCTTCTTCTGCTCGAGCTGGTGCACGCGGCGGATCGCCGCCACGAGCTCGTCGTGGCTGAAGGGCTTGACCAGGTACTCGCGCGCACCGGCCTGCATGGCGCGGCGCAGGTAATCGCGCTCGCCCTGCACCGACATGATGATCGTCGGAGACTGCGGCAGCTCCGTGGCCAGCCGCTCGGTGAGCTGGATGCCGTCCATCACCGGCATGTTCACGTCGGTGAGCACGATGTCCGGCTGCAGGCGATGCGCCTCCGCCAGTCCCTCGCGGCCGTCACCCGCCAGGCCTACGACCTCGATGTCCTCCTCGAAGCTGAGCAGCTTCTGCAGGTTCTCGCGGGTGCTGGCGATGTCGTCGACGATGAGGAGACGGATCATCGTGTCGCCTGCGGCTACGCCACCGTGAGGCGCGAAGCCAGCACCGGATCGACGTGCACTCCGGGACCCATGGCCGACGCCAGCGTGACGGTCTTGACGTACGTGCCCTTGGCCGCCGTCGGCTTCGCACGCACGATCGCGTCCATGAGCGCGGCGAAGTTGTCGCGCAGCTTGTCATCGTCGAACGACACCTTGCCGATGGCGACGTGCACGATGCCGAAGCGATCCACGCGGAACTCCACGCGGCCGCCCTGCACGTCACGGATGCCCTTGGCGATGTCGAAGGTGACGGTGCCCGCCTTGGGGTTGGGCATCAGCCCGCGCGGTCCCAGCACCTTGCCCAGCCGCCCCACCAAGCCCATGACGTCCGGTGTGGCCAGGGCCACGTCGAAGTCGATCTCACCGTCCTGCACGCGCTTGACCAGGTCCTCGCCGCCGACGATGTCGGCGCCCGCGTCGAGGGCCTCACGCGCCTTCTCGCCCTGGGCGAACACCGCGATGCGGCGTGTCTTGCCGGTGCCATGCGGGAGCAGCACGCTGCTGCGCACCATCTGGTCCGCGTGACGGGGATCGACGCCGAGCCGCACGTGCGCTTCCACCGACGCGTCGAACTTCGTCGGTGACGTCGACCGCACCAGCGTCACCGCTTCCTGCGGCGGATAGAGCCTGCCAGTCTCGAGCGAGGCGGCTGCGTCGCGGTAACGCTTGCCGTGATATGCCGGCATTTCAATCTCCTCGTGGTGCGAGCGGGCGCGGATGCGGCCCTCCCACGTGCGTGCTCAGTTGACGGTCACTCCCATGGAGCGTGCCGTGCCTTCGATGATGCGCATCGCCTGATCGATGTCATTGGCGTTGAGATCATCCATCTTCGTCTGCGCGATCTCGCGCACCTGATCTCGGGTGACACTGCCCACCTTCTCGCGGTTGGGCGTCGCCGACCCCTTATCGATGCCCGCCGCCTTCTTCAGCAGGTCGCCGGCGGGTGGCGTCTTCGTGATGAAGGTGAAGCTGCGGTCTTCGAAGACCGTTATCTCCGCGGGGATGATGCTTCCCGCCTGGCTCTGCGTGCGCTCGTTGTACGCCTTGCAGAACTCCATGATGTTGATGCCGTGCGGACCCAGCGCGGTGCCCACCGGCGGCGCCGGCGTGGCCTTGCCGGCGGGAATCTGCAGACGGATGACCGTCTTGACCTTTTTCTTACCCATTCGTCTCTCTATCGCTGATGGCTAACGCAGCCGCTCGACCTGGAGCAGGTCGAGCTCCACGGGCGTCTCGCGGCCGAACATGTTCACCAGCACCTTTAGCTTGCCCTTCTCCACATTGAGGTCGGTGACCTTCCCGTGGAAATCGGTGAACGGGCCATCGATGACGCGGACGTTCTCGCCGACCTCGTACTCCACCGAGACCTTGGTGGGCGCCTCGGCCTTCACCTGCTTCTGGATGCCCTTGATCTCGTGCTCCTGCAGCGGCACCGGCTTGTTGCCCGAACCCACGAAGGAGGTGACGCCGGGCGTGTTGCGCACCACGTACCAGGCCTCGTCGTCCATGATCATGTTGACCAGGATGTAGCCCGGAAAGATGCGCTTGTTGACCTTGCGCCGCTGCCCGTCCTTGATCTCCATCACCTCTTCGGTGGGCACGAGCACGTCGAAGATCTTGTCGTGCATGTCCATGGACTCAACCCGCTTGAGCAGGTTGTTGCGCACCTTCTCCTCGTGACCCGAGTACGCGTGCACGACGTACCAGTTGGCGTCTTTCGCTGCGGCTACATTTGCCATGGCTGTCTCGATGTCTTTCCCTTTGTCCTTCTATGGAAGCGGAGTTGCATGTGGCGGCTGGCCGTTGGCCGTCACCGGTGACGTGGCCGGCTGCGATGTGCTGGTGCCGGAGCTGGTGTACAGCTGCTTCACCCCGAGGCTCAGGATGTAGTCGGTGCCGCCGATGAGCACCCCGAAGAGGATGACGGTGGCGATGACGATGCCGGTCATGCGCAGCAGCTCCTCGCGGTTCGGCCACTGCACCTTGCGCAGCTCGTCCCAGACGCCCTGGAAGTACGCCAGCATCCCGGCGCGGTCCCGGCTGCGCGGCGGCGCGATCGCCGGACGTTGCGGCGAACGCTGCGGCTGGCGTGACCGCGGAGCTGTTGGCGACTTCGCTGCCTTCGCCACGGCTTTCCGACTGACCTCCATCAAACGTTTGTGTCCGTGAGCGGCGCACGGACGGTGTTGGCAGGGGCGGCACGACTCGAACGCGCGACCCTCGGTTTTGGAGACCGATGCTCTACCAGCTGAGCTACGCCCCTCCGCTCACTTGGTCTCACGGTGCTGCGTGTGACAGCGGCACCAGCGGCAGAACTTGCGCAGCTCCAGGCGATCTGGATCGTTGCGCTTGTTCTTGACCGTCGTGTAGTTGCGTCGCTTGCAGTCAGGACACTGCAAGGTGATGATGGACGAGCCGCCTTTGGCCGTCGCCACGTCGCGTCAATGCCTCACAAAAAAGAAACCTAGCGGCGCTAGGTCAAGTGCAGTCTACCACAGCCTTTGGGCGGGCAAACGCAGGCGGGCGCACCGTGACACGGCCGTGGCCGGGGGACTGAATACATCAACCCTCCCGGCGCCCGTTCCGACGTTCTCTCCGAGCAGAAAGCCCACCCCACCTGGCCATCGCGGCGGCGTGCAAAAGGCTTCCGGAGAGCCTATGCTGCTGAGCGAGGGTTGGATGTTCACCAGAGGGGGGTGGAACATGAACCGGGGGGACCTAATCAGCGCGCGTTGGTTTGCCGTGGCTCTCATGGCCGGCGCCTGCTTCCTGTTGTCCGCTGCGGGCCTGCCAGTGCTCGGCGGCGGGAGCGCTGCAGCGGCAACGGTCAAGCTCACCGACCTCGGCACGCTCGGTGGCACCACCAGCTCGGCGACCGCGATCAACCAGTTCGGCCGGGTTGTCGGCGCCGCGTACACGGCCGGCGGCGCGCAGCACGCCTTTTCGTGGACGGCGGGCGGAGGCATGGTCGATCTGGGCACCTTGGGCGGCCCCTTCAGCTATGCAACGGCCGTCAGCAACGCCGGCCAGGTTGTGGGCGAGGCGCAAACGGCGGGCAGCAGCGACGTCCACGCCTTCTCGTGGAGGGTCAAACAGGGCATGATCGACCTCGGCACCCTGGGCGGCCCCTTGAGCATCGCGTACGCCGTGAACGACTCCGGTCAGGTGGTCGGCAGCGCCGACATTCCCGGTGGCGCCGAGCACGCATTTTCGTGGACGGCCGCCGGCGGCATGGTCGATCTCGGCACCTTGGGCGGCGCATTCAGCGATGCCTTCGCGGTGAACCGCTACGGACAGGTCGTGGGCAGCGCCTTCACGGCGAGCGGAGACCAGCATGCCTTCTCGTGGACAGCCGCCACAGGCATGGTCGACCTCGGCACGCTGGGTGGCCAGTTCAGCGACACCGGTGCGGTGAGCGACACGGGCCGCGTTGTGGGCGCAGCCACCACCGCGGGCGGCGATGTCCACGCGTTCTCGTGGACGGCCAGCCGAGGCATCGCCGACCTCGGCACCCTCGGTGGCAGCTACGGCAGCGCGGCATCGGTGAGCGCTGGGCGCGTGGTCGGCCAAGCGACCACCGCGAGTGGCAGCCTCCACGCCTTCATGTCGACGGCCCGGGGCGGCATGCTCGATCTGGGCACCCTGGGCGGCGATTTCAGCCAGGCGACGATGGTGAACAGCAAGGGTCGGGTGGTCGGGTTCGCTGCCACGGCTCGCCAGGACCAGCGCGCGTTCTCCTGGACGGCCGCAGGCGGCATGGTGGATTTGGGCACCCTGGGCGGCCCCACGTCGGAGGCGGCGGCGGTGAACGACGACGGTCAGGTGGTCGGCAACGCCGAGACGGCCCGCTTCCACCAGCATGCGTTCTTGGTCACGCTCTAGAGGCGAGCTCGGACCTCAGCAGATGCGGGGGAGCGGGTCTCCCTGGAGCATGTCCACCACCCGGGTACCGCCGAAGACGGTCTCGATGAACACCATCCCCTCCGGCTCCGGGAGCACCTTGCCGATGATCGCCGCCTCCTCGCCCTCGGGCCGCGAGCGCATCAGCTCCAGCGCCCGCTGGGCGTCGCCGGCCGCCACGATGGCCACCAGCTTGCCCTCGTTGGCGATGTAGAGGGCCTCGATGCCGAGGATCTCGGCGACGCCACGGACGGCGTCGTGGATGGGCAGGGAGTCCTCGTTCATGGAGACGGCGACGCCGGCGCCCTGGGCGATCTCGTTCAGTACCGTGGCCACTCCGCCACGGGTGGCGTCGCGCATGAAGTGGACGTCGATGCCGGCGTCGAGCAGCGCCTTGGTGAGCCCGTGCAGCGCCATGGTGTCGCTCCGCAGCGTCTCGGCCTCGAGGTCGACATCGCCGCGGGCGAGCATCACCGTGGCCCCGTGGTCGCCCATGGCGCCGCTGACGAGCACGGCGTCGCCGGCGCGGACACGGGCGAGCGAGCTGCGCTGGGGCAGCTCCACCACGCCCACCCCGGTGGTGGTGATGAACAGCTTGTCCGCCTTGCCGCGGGGCACCACCTTGGTGTCGCCGGTGACCACGCTCACGCCGGCGCGGTCGGCGGCGGCGCGCAGCGATTCGACCACGCGGCGCACCAGGGCCACCTCCACGCCCTCCTCGAGGATGAACGCGGCGGCGATCCCCATGGGCGTGGCGCCGCCGACGGCGAGATCGTTGACCGTGCCGTTGATGGCCAGCTCGCCGATGTCACCCCCGGGGAAGAACAGCGGGCTGACGACGAACGAGTCCGTGGTCACCGCCAGCCCGAGGTTGTCGACGCCCGGGATGGGCAGCACCGCTTGATCGCCCAGCTGGTCGAGCACCGGGTTGCTGAGCACGTCGGCGAACAGCGCTGTGATCAGCGTGTGGCTGGCCTTGCCCCCGGCGCCATGACTCATCGTGATGGCGTCCTCGCGGAGGTGCGGCTTGCGCTTGCGGATCTCGGCGATCCGTTCCAGCACGCGCTGCTCCGGATCGGCGATGCGCGCCGACGCCGCCTTGATGGCGGCGCCGCTGCCCCGCGCTGCTTCAGACGCAGACGCCGGCGTCTCGGTCGCGGCGCTCGCCGACGTGACGTCCGCGTCCGTCATCCGGCGCGTACCTCGATCGGCTTCAGTTCCTTCTCCGGAGCAGCGCCATTGCCGTTGCCGCTCCCATTGCCCGCACTGCCCGCGCCCATCACGCGCTCGCGCTCGCGAGCCCGCGAGTAACGGCCGAAGTTGTAGTACGCGGCGCACGCGCCCTCGGACGACACCATGCAGGTGCCGATGGGCGTCTCCGGCGTGCACGCGGTGCCGAACACCTTGCACTCCCACGGCTTGAGCACGCCCTTGAGCACCTCGCCACACTGGCATGCCTTGGGGTCGGCGACGCGCAGCCCGGGCACGGTGAACACCTTCTCCGCGTCCCACTCGGCGAACTCGTCGCGCAGCTCCAGCGCGCTCTGACTGATGAAGCCGAGACCGCGCCACTCGAACTGTGTGCGCAGCTGGAAGACGCGGCCCAGCACCTCGAGTGCCTTGGGGTTGCCGTCGTCGTGCACCACGCGGGTGTACTGGTTCTCCACCTCGCACCGCCCCTGCAGCACCTGCTGGATGACCATGTGCACGCCCTGCAGGATGTCGAGCGGCTCGAAGCCGACCACCACCACCGGCTTCTTGTACGTGTTGGTGACGAACTCGTAGGGCCGGATGCCGACAACTGTGGACACGTGTCCTGGCCCGAGGAAGCCGTCGAGCTGCAGGTCCGGTGAATCGAGGATCGCCTTCATCGGCGGAATGATCGTCACGTGGTTGCAGAAGACGAACAGGTTGCGCAGGTTCTCCGCCTTGGCGCGCATCAGGGTCAGCGCCGTCGACGGCGCCGTGGTCTCGAACCCGATGGCGTAGAAGATGACCTTCTTGTCCGGGTTGTCGCGCGCGATCTTCAGCGAGTCGAGCGGCGAATACACCATGCGCACGTCGGCGCCCGCCGCCTTGGCGTCGAGCAGGCTGCCGTCGCTGCCGGGCACGCGCATCAGGTCGCCGAAGCAGGTGAAGATGATGTCGGGCTGCTTGGCCAGCGCGATGCCGTCGTCGAGACGGCCCATGGGGATGACGCACACCGGGCACCCGGGACCGTGCACCAGCTCGACGTTGCTGGGCAGAAGGTCTTCGATGCCGTACTTGAAGATCGTGTGCGTGTGCCCGCCGCAGACCTCCATCACCTTCCAGTGCTTGCCGCCGGCCTCGTCCGCGATGCGCTTACCGAGCGCCCGGGCGATGTCGGCGTCGCGAAACTCGTCTGCAAACTTCACGCGGACGCACCTCCGTTGCTGCCGGCCGACGCGGCGACCAACTCTGCCTCCATGGCCTCGGATTCCCGGATCTGCCTCAGCTCGTCGGTATACGCCGGACCCATCTCCTCGAGGATGCGCAGGGTCTCGGCGGCTTCCTGCTCGCTCACCCGGCTGAGGGCGAACCCCACATGCACGAGCACGTACTCGCCGGGCTCGGTGGTGTCCTCACCCACGAGCAGCGAGGTGTTGATGCGGCGGGTCACGCCGCCCAGCTCCACCTTGCCGTACTGGTGGTCGTCGTCCACATAGGCGACGAGCCGCGCCGGGATCGCTAGGCACATATCTTCTCCTCCGCGAGCGAACGCTGCACCAGCTCGAGGAGCAGGTGATAGAGCGTCATCTGAACTTCCTGAATGCGATGCACACTGCTGGATCGCACAACGAAACAATGATCCACTGCGGTCTCTTTGGCAATCCGCCCGCCGTCATAGCCGCACAGGGCGATCGTGTGCAGCCCGCGGCGATGGGCCTCGCGCAGCCCCCGGATGAGGTTCTCGGAGTTGCCGCTGGTCGACACCGCCAGCACCACGTCGTGGGGGCGGCCCAGGGCGATGATCTGGCGCAGGAAGACGTCATGGAAGCTGACGTCGTTGGCCACGCCGGTCACCACCGCCACGTCGTTGGTGAGGCAGAGCGCCGGCAGCGGCTGGCCGTGATGCGGCGGGGACATCAGCTCGGCCGCGATGTCCGCGGCCGAGGTGGCGCTGCCCCCGTTGCCCATGGCGAGGAGACGGCCGCGTGCGCGGAAGGAGCCGGCGATGCCGGCGGCCGCGACCACCACGGCCTCGCCGTACTCGGTCAGCACCTCGAGTCGCAGCCGGTTGCTCTCGGCCGACTTCTCCAGCGGTGCCACGGCCAGCTCGCGCACCACGCGCTCATCGACGGTGGGCTGCGGGCTCAGCATCGGATAGAGGAGCTGCGAGAACGCGTCGCGGCCGGACTCGGTCACAGGCGCACCTCGATGCCCATGGCTGCGTCGACACGCTGCAGCGCCACCCCTCCGTGACACAGCAGGATGTCACCGGGACGAACGCCGTCGATCAGCTCGATGCCGATCTCCGCGGGCTCGCCGTCGATGGTCCCGCCGGCGAGCATGCCCGTGTCATCCACCGATTCCACCACGAGGCGCAGCAGCTGATCGGAGCAGGTGATGCACTCGTGAGGATCTCCCCCCGAGTTCCCCCCATCCATCAGATGACGCTCCTCGGTCATCTCACATCTCCGGGGGCTTCGCGGGGAGCTCTCCCGCGTTTCCAATGGGGGGGTATGCGGGGGGGCTCTCCCGCATTTCCAATGGGGGTGTGCGGGGGGCTCTCCCGCATTTCCAATGGGGGGT
>DASUWI010000130.1:0-4847 GCA_036378495.1 Candidatus Dormiibacterota bacterium | reverse complement strand
GCTGGCGCGCTGCCCCGAGTCAGGCCGATCACGACGATCGCCGCGGCCGCGAGCGCGGCGACGCCCGTGGCGGCTCCGAAGGGCGGCCTGCGCGGCCGCAGCCGCGCCAGCCATGCGCCGGCGGTCGCGCGTTCCGCCTGTGGCTCGCCGCTGGGCAGGTGTACGGGGAGCGGCATCGCTGGGTGCGGCAGCGCGCGAACGCCGTCCACGGCGTGCCGGAACGTGTCGTACGCGGCGGCGCACGCGTCGCACGTCTCGAGGTGCGTGTGGAACGACGCGGCCTGCTCAGCGGAGAGCTCCTCGTCGACCGCGGCGGAGAAAAGCTCCTCGACGTGCTTCACCGGCATCAGGCGCCCTCCCCCGCGGTTCTGCTCAGCGCACCGCTCCCTTCCAACGACGCCACCAGCATGTGGCGCGCGCGGCTGAGCCGCGATTTGACAGTGCCGACGGGGATGCGCAGCGCTTCGGCGATCTCGTCGTAGGAGAGGTCGTTGACGTCGCGCAGCACCACCGGCAGACGAAAGTCCTCCGGGAGCGCGAGCAGCGCATCGCGCACGGCGGCGGCCTGCTGGCGCGCGACGGCGGTGGCCTCGGGACCGAGCGCTGGGTCGGGGAGCTCGATGACGTTGCCCGCCGAGTCGGCGAGCGGCAGCGTGGGCCGCCGCGTGCTGCGCCGCTGCACGTCGCGTGCGCAGTTGATGGCGACGCGAAAAAGCCATGCGCGCAGCGTGCGGCCGCGCAGCTCGGGAAGGCGCGTGTACGCGCGCAGAAACGTCTCCTGGACGACGTCGGCCGCGTCGTGTGGTGAGCCGAGCATGCGCAGCGCCATCGTGTAGAGGTCGTCCTGGTTGCGTGTGACGATGGCGGCGAAGGCGTCGCGGTCGCCACGGCGCGCCCGCTCGAGGAGCGCCTCGTCGTCCATCAGTTGAGAGTACGCGGGGACTGTGCGGTTGGTTCCCAGTTACGGCCGGCGTCGTGACCACGTATCGCGCGGAGCGGCACCATCAACGCCGACAGCGCTCGGCGTTGTGGTGTCCGTCGCATTGTCCGTGGAAGTCGAACAGATGTTTGCTAGGCTGAGCAGGTGTCAGACAGCGCAACTGTTTCGACGGTAGTGGCATCATCACGGCCAGGCGGCGGTGGAGTAACTGGCAGCCTCGATAGCCTCAAAATCTATTGTCCGAAAGGACGTGTGGGTTCGAATCCCACCCGCCGCACCAGGTCTATGCGATGACGTGGCCTCGCGCGCAGCATGAGGCCGTGCTCCGGCTTCACGAGCTCGCTTTCAATCATTGTGAGATCTCGCGAATGCTCGGCATTCCGCGCCCGACGATTCGGGGGTGGTTGGACCCGAATCAGCAGGCGCTCCGATTGGCCGCGCAGGAGAGGCGTGGCGTTCGCGAATGCCAACGCTGTATTGGCACAGAGACGGCCCTGGGGCCCGACTATGTGTACCTGCTTGGCCTGTACCTGGGAGACGGGTGTCTGAGCCGTCACCGCGGCGGCGTCTGGCGGCTCCGCATCATTCAGGATCAGCGTTACAGGGGCCTCATCAACGAGTGCAGGCTGGCCATCGCCGCGGTCACCCTTTCGCGAGTGTCGGTGATCCGGCGAATCGGGTGCGTCGAGATTGGTGCTTCTTGGCAACACTGGGTGCACCTGTTCCCGCAGCACGGCGACGGGCCGAAATGGCGGCGGCCGATCATCATGGAACAGTGGCAGCAAACGTTGCTCGGCACGTATCCAGGACAGCTGATGCGCGGCCTGATTCATTCGGACGGCTGCCGCTCGATGAACACGGTGTCCGGGCATGGGCCCAATAAGCAGAAACGATACAGATACCCGCGCTACATGTTCACGAACATGTCCGACGACATTCGGCTTCTTTTCACCGAGGCATGCGACCGACTCAGGGTGCACTGGACGCAGACCAATGCACGCACTGTAGCGGTCTCGCGAAGAAAGGACGTTGAGTTCCTTGACACCTTCATCGGACCGAAGCGCTGACTCCAGCGTCAGGACGACATCCGCGTCGCGCCGCCGCCCGCACCAGGAATCACCAGCCCAGGGACGCTGTGCGGCGCCACCGCGACGAGCACAGCCAGCGCCAGCAGCACAGATGTCGTGAACACCAACGCCGACCGCCGCCAGGGCAGCGTCTTCTCGGTCGTGATCAGCGCCGCGATCACCGCCATCCACACCAGGCTCATCACGCCGAGCGCGAACAGCGCAGCCATCAAGGCCCAGCAGCACCCGACGCACCATCCGGCATGCCGGGCGCCCATCTCCACGGCGCCACGATTGCCGTCGCGCCAGCTGCCGAGCAGAAACCCGAGCGGGCTGCGGCAGCGGTTGAGGCACGCGTTTTTCAGCGGCGTCACCTCGTACAGCGCTGCCGCGATCAAGATCGCCGCGACCGCCCAGCGGCCGGCCGCTTCCCAGCCGAGCTGCGATCCCAGCACGCGCTTGCCCGCCTCGAAGACCCCGTACGAGAAGAGGCCCACAAAGCCCCACACCACGAGATATGCAGCGGCGAACACCAGCGGCCGCACCCAGCTGCGCTGACGCGTCATCCGTCCATACAGAGCCACGGTAGGTGCAACCGACGGGAACATCATCGCGGCCATCATCACGACCCACACGCCGACGAACCAGCCGAGCGCCCCCAGGTCGGTACCGGGCCCGCTGCCCATGCCCGCCATCTGGTTGGCGGTGGCCCACCAGGCAAGGCCGGCGAGCGCAAGCAGCACCAGGACCAGCCCGAGGCGCGACCGGATCGCGCCCAAGGCCGCTCCCAGCCCGTGGCCGCCCGAGTGTTGCGAGAGGGAGGCCGCGCCGGCCTCTACGCCGACCACGCGAACTGCGAGGCCGAGAGTCCCGACTTGCCCTCGTACTCGATGCCGAAACCATTGATGCGCGAGCGCGTGGCGCGCGCGATGGTGAGCTCGCTGCCGACGGGATGGAACACGCCCACCAGCCGTGCCGGCTGCCCAGTCTCGACGCCGAAAGGAACAACGTCCTCGACCTCGAAATCGATCGCATCACCGATGCGCACGGAATGCGTGAGCCCCTCTTCGCGCACCTCGATGGGCACTCGCTCCGCGCCAAGGTTCTCGCCGATCAGGGGCGCCAGTCCTGCCATCGGCCCGCCGAGGGCACCGGAGAACACACCGCCGAGCTTTTCGGCCTGTTCGTCGGACGCCTTTGCGTCGATGAACACACCGAGGCGCCAGTTGCCCTCCGTCATCAGCTTCGGTGTGTCGGCGATGGCGGCGACGGTGAGGCCGCCGACGTCGACGCCGTCGACCTCGCCGTTCTTGACGTTGAACACCAGCGTGACGCGGCACCGGTCGAGCGTCGCACCCAAAGCCAGAGACGCTGTGCACGGGCAGACGACGTTGCACGAACACGTCTCGAAGTAGGACCCACTTACGTTCCAAGCCACCCTCTGTCCTCCTCCACTCCTGATCCCCGCCTCGAGTGCCGGGGGACGTGAGTCTACATCTGCGGAGATCGCTTCGCGGGAAGGAGAAAAGCCCCTCTAGCGGCCGGTGAGCGCCAGCAGCTTTGCCTGGGTGGACTCGCCATCGGGAGCGCACGCGGGTCCGAACGCTCCGCCGGAGCGCCACAGCTCCGCGGTCTGCAGCATCTCTGCATAGGCGTAGTCGACCAGCTCCGGATCCAGCGCCTCGTCAGCCCCGATGGCACGAGCAAGGTCCCACGAGTGGATCACGCCGTCCACCGCCATCTGCCTCGCGTAGTCCATTGCCGGTGTCTCGCCGAACGAGAGCTGCACGGTGCGCGCCGAGGCGTCCGGTTGCTCGAACGCCGCACAGGCTGCGTTCTGGGCACCCGACACGCGTTGCACCGGGTCGTCGCCGAGCACGTCGCCGTCCAATCGGTCACCGACGTCGGCGATCGTCTTGCCCGACATCAGCTCGGTGACCCAGAGCCACTCACCGCCCACGTGGTTGACGAGCGCGCGGACGTCCCATTCGCTGCACGGGGTCGCCGCGGACCACTGCGATGGGCTGATGCCGTTGAGCCGCTTCATGAAGCCGTCGCTGGCGCGACGGAAGGCCTCGCTGTCGTTCATGCCGGGAGAATAGCCGGACCATGGGAGGCACGTCCTGCGACTGGCTGCTCGTCGACGGCTCGAGCCTCATCTTCCGCGCCTTCTACGCGATACCGGCGAGTGTGCGAACGCCCCGGGGCACCCCGGTCAACGGCGTGCGCGGGTTTCTCGACACGCTGGCGCGTCTGATCGGCACGCGCGCGCCGCGGCGGCTCGCAGTGGCGGCCGACGACGACTGGCGCCCCGGCTGGCGCGTCGAGCTGATCCCCGCTTACAAGGCGCAGCGCGTGGCCGAACCGGTGCCACCGCTGCTGGCGCCGCAGTTTCCCGTCATCTGGGACCACCTCGACGCCATCGGCGTCGACCACGCCGGCGTCCCCGATTACGAGGCGGAGGACGTGATCGCCACATGGACCGCGGCCGCATCGGGGACGATCGAGATCGCCAGCGGCGATCGCGACCTGTTCGCCCTGGTGGAGCAGGGACGCGTGCTCGTCCTCTACCCCGAGCGCAGCGGGCTCGCCGTGGTCGACGAGGGAGAGGTGTCGCGACGCTACGGCATTCCGGGCCGGCGCTACGCGGACTTCGCGATCCTGCGCGGCGACCCCTCCGACGGCCTGCCTGGCCTGCGCGGGGTCGGTCCGGCCGCGGCCGCCGGCCTCATAAAGAAGCACGGCGACGTGGCCGGCGTCATCGCCTCCGGCCGCCTCAGCGAGGAGCAGCGGGGCTACCTGCAGCGCGCCGCCAAGGTGGTGCCCCCGGTCACGACGCT
>DASUWI010000129.1:0-65794 GCA_036378495.1 Candidatus Dormiibacterota bacterium | reverse complement strand
TCGCCACGGATCAGTGTGCCCCCCGTCTTGAACACGGTCATCGCCACGGCGGCGGCGTAGAACTACTCGATGGCAAGTCTTCGCGATCTGCGGCGCCGCATCCGCAGCGTGCAGAACACGCAGAAGATCACCAAGGCGATGGAGCTCGTGGCCGCCGCGCGGATGCGGCGTGCGCAAGAACGCGTGGTGGCGTCGCGGCCGTACGCGGACGAGGTCACGTCGATCATGGCCGAGCTCATGCGGCGCACGCCCGAATACAAGCACCCGTACCTCGAGGTGCGTGAGGTGCGCAACCGCGTGCTCATCCTGGTCACGACCGATCGCGGGCTGGTGGGCGCCCTCAACAGCAACAACACCCGGCTCGCGCTGCGTGAGATCAACGCGTCCGCGGCACCGGTGGCGGTCGTGACCATCGGACGCAAGGGGCGCGACCTCGTGCGGCGACTCCACAAGAACCTCGTCGCCGAGGTCAGCGACATCGGATTCCAGCCCGGCATCGGCGTCGTCCTGCCGGCCGTCCGCGTGGCGTTGGATCAGTACGAGAACGGCGACGCGGACCAGGTGGACATGGTCTACGCGCGATTCCTCAGCGCCGGCCGCCAGGTGGCCACGCTGCAGCGCCTGATCCCGGTCGAGCCGCCCGAGGGCACCGAGAAGGCGTCTGCCGACTTCGAGTACGAGCCCGAGGCGAAGGATGTGCTCGATGCGCTCCTGCCGCGCTACGTGGAGGCGCAGGTGTACCGCGCGGTGCTGGAGAACATCGCCTCCGAGCAGGCTGCGAAGATCATCGCCATGCGCAATGCGACGGACAACGCGTCCGACCTGATCACGGATCTGACGCTCACCGCCAACAAGGTGCGGCAGAGCTCGATCACCACCGAGCTGATGGAGATTGTCGGCGGCGCCGCCGCCCTCGAAGGCTGAGGAGAGTCACATGGCTGTAGCGGATCGCGAGAAGGCCGCGACCCAGGGGAAGATCGCCCAGGTTATCGGCGCCGTGGTCGACGTGGAGTTCGAGGGCAAGCTGCCCGAGATCTACGACGCGCTCGAGGTGTATCGCGGCGAGGGCAAGGAGCGCACGCGCATCGTCCTCGAGGTGCAGCAGGACGTGGGCAACGGCGTGGTGCGCTGCATCGCCATGGACACCACCGAGGGACTCCGGCGCGGCGACGAGGTGGGCGCCACCGGAGCTCCGATCAGCGTTCCCGTCGGGGAGCAGACGCTGGGCCGGATGTTCAACGTCACCGGTGACACCATCGACGGCAAGGGCCCGGTCAAGACGGACGATCGCTGGCCGATCCACCGCCGCGCGCCGACCATCGCCGACCAGTCGACCGAGAAGCAGATCCTGGAGACGGGCATCAAGGTCATCGACCTGATCTGCACCTTCTCCAAGGGGTCGAAGATCGGGCTGTTCGGCGGAGCGGGCGTGGGCAAGACGGTCATCGTCATGGAGATGATCCGCAACATCGCGCGCGAGCACCAGGGCTACTCGGTCTTCGCCGGAGTCGGCGAGCGCACCCGCGAGGGCACCGCGCTGTACGGCGAGATGGAGGAGTCCGGCGTTCTCGATCAGACGTCGCTCGTCTACGGACAGATGAACGAGTCGCCGGGCGCACGGGCGCGCGTCGGCCTCACCGGGCTGACGATCGCCGAGTGGTTCCGCGACACCAAGCACGCCGACGTGCTGCTGTTCATCGACAACATCTTCCGGTACACGCTCGCCGGCGCCGAGGTGTCGGCGCTGCTCGGCCGCATGCCCTCCGCGGTCGGCTACCAGCCCACGCTGCAGACCGAGATGGGCGACCTGCAGGAGCGCATCACGTCGACGCGTGAGGGGTCGATCACGTCGGTGCAGGCCGTGTATGTGCCCGCCGACGATTTCACCGATCCTGCGGTGTCGACGGTGTTCGCCTACCTGGGCGCCAGCGTCACGCTGAGCCGGCAGCTGGTGGAGCAGGGCATCTACCCGGCGGTCGACCCGCTTGTGTCGTTCAGCAACCTGCTCGATCCGCGCATCGTGGGCGACGAGCACTACCGCGTCGCGCAGGGCGTGCGCCGCGTGCTGCAGGAGTATCGCGACCTCGAGGACATCATCGCCATCCTCGGCCAGGAGGAGCTCTCCGAGGACCAGAAGGTGACGATGCAGCGGGCGCGCCGGGTGCGCAACTTCCTCTCGCAGCCGTTCTTCGTCGCCGAGGTGTTCACCGGCCGTGAGGGCAAGTACGTGCCGCTGAACGAGACGATCCGCGGGTTCGCCGAGATTCTCGACGGCAAGCACGACAACATCCCCGAGGACTTCTTCCTCATGGCCGGCACCATCGACGAGGTGGTGGAGCGCGCCGGCAAGGCCGGCGAGGAGAGCGGGGGATAGCCGTGGCCAAGCTGCAGGTGGAGCTGGTCACGGCGGAGAAGCGCGTGCTGAGCCAGGAGGCGGACTTCGTGCTCGCCCCGGGAACGGCCGGCGAGCTCGGCGTGCTGCCGCGGCACATCCCGCTGCTGACCACGCTGCGCACCGGCGAGGTGATGGTGCGCAACGACGGCCACGAGGACTACCTGTTCGTCGCCGGCGGCTTCCTCGAGGTGCTGCCCGACAAGGTGGTGATCCTCGCCGACGTCGCCGAGCGTGCCGAGGAGATCGACGAGGCCCGCGCCGAGGAGGCGCGCAAGCGTGCCGAGGAGCTGCTGCAGCACGAGCCGGAGAACCTCGAAGCCGCCGCGATGCTGGAGCGCGAGGTGCTCCGGCTCCGCGTCGCCGAGGTGCGGCGCCATCGCCGCGAACGGCCGTCCGGTCCGCCGCCGACATCTGGGTAGGTGAGCTCGACGTCCACACCGGCGCGCGACCTTCCCGGGCTCGACCTCGACGCGCTGTCCCGCTACCTCGCCGAGCACGCCGGCCCGCTCGCCGGCCCGCTGGACGGTGAGGTCATCCCCGGAGGACGCTCCAACCTCACCTACGTCGTCAGCGATGGCGAGCGGCGCTTCGTGGTGCGCCGCCCGCCGCTGGCGCACGTGCTGCCCACGGCGCACGACATGCGCCGGGAGTCAACGATGATGCTGGCGTTGGCCGAAACTCGCATCCCGGTGCCCCGCGTGCTCGCGTACTGTGATGACGACTCGGTGCTGGGCACGCCCTTCTACGTCATGGCCTACGTCGACGGGCGCGTGGTGCGCGACTCGCTGCCGGCGGAGTTCCCCGACACCGCGGCGACACGCCGGGCGATGTCCGCAGCGCTGGTCGACTCCCTGGTGGCGCTGCACGACATCGATCCGGCAGCGGTCGGCCTGGGCGACTTCGGCCATCCCGAGGGGTTCCTGGCGCGCCAGGTGCGTCGCTGGTGGCAGCAGTGGGAGGCGTCGGCGACGCGCGAGCTGCCGGCCATGGACGAGCTGCACCGGCGCCTGGAGGCGACGCTCCCGGCGCAGTCCGCGGCCGGCATCGTGCACGGCGATTACCGTCTCGACAACGTGATGTTCGCGCCCACGGACCCGTCGCGCATCGTCGCCGTCGTCGACTGGGAGATGAGCACGATCGGTGATCCGCTGTGCGACCTCGGCCTGCTGCTGGTCTACTGGGCGGACAGCGGTGACGAGGCGGCCGCGAGCACGCTGCACGGCCGCGCCATCACCGTCGAGGATGGCTTCTACCGGCGCGACGAGCTGCTGAGCGCGTACGCCGCCGGAAGCACGCGGGATCTGTCGGCGCTCGACTGGTACGTCGCCCTGGGCGCGTACAAGCTGGCGATCATCGCCGAGGGCATCACCGCGCGCTTCCTCATGGGCATGACGGTGGGCGAGGGATTCGATACCGTGGGCGCGATGGTGCCGATCATCGTCGACGGCGCGCTGCAGACGTTGCGGCGCATGGCCGGGCCACCATGACGCGCGGCAGGCGATCCGGCTGAGCCGTGGAGTTCACTGAGTCGACCCGGGTGCGCGAGCTGCGCGAACGGCTGTGGGCCTTCATCGACGAGCGCGTGCGGCCCGCCGAGCCGCGCTACTGGGAGGAGTTCTCGGCGGCGACGATCCCGCAGCGCATCTCCCCGGTGATCGAGGAGCTCAAGGCCGAGGCGCGCCATCGCGGCCTGTGGAACCTGTTCCTTCCGGATGAGCGGTTCGGTGCGGGCCTGACCAACGTCGAGTACGCGCCGCTGGCGGAGATCTCCGGCTGGTCCCCGCTCGCCCCCGAGGCGATGAACTGCTCGGCACCGGACACGGGCAACATGGAGGTACTGGCCCAGTTCGGCACCCCCGAGCAGCAGGAGCGCTGGTTGCGGCCGCTGCTCGCCGGCGAGATCCGCTCGTGCATCGGCATGACCGAGCCGGACGTCGCCAGCTCGGACCCGACGCAGATCGCGCTGCGCATGGACCGTGATGGTGACGACTATGTCATCAACGGTCGCAAGTGGTTCATCAGCGGCGCCGCGCATCCCAATGCGCGGGTGGTGCTGCTCATGGGCCTCACCAATCCCGAGGCGGAGCGCCACCAGCGGCACACGCTCGTGCTGGTGCCGCTCGACACGCCCGGGCTGACCATCGTGCGCCAGCTGCAGGTGTTCGGCTTCGACGACCCCGGCAGCCACTGCGAGATCATCTTCGACAACGTGCGCGTGCCGCAGAGCAACCGCATCGGCGAGGAGGGCATGGCGTTTCTCATCGCGCAGGTGCGCCTCGGTCCGGGGCGGCTGCACCACTGCATGCGCATGCTCGGCCTCGCGGAGCGCGCGCTCTCACTGATGGTCGACCGTGCGCGCACCCGCGTGGCGTTCGGCAAGCGCCTGGCAGAGCAGGGCGTGGTCCGCGAGCAGATCGCCCGGTCGCGGGTGGAGATCGAGCAGGCACGGCTGCTGTGTCAGAAGGCGGCGTGGCTGCTGGACACCGAGGGCAGCCGCGGCGCGCGCTTCGAGATCTCGGCGATCAAGGTGGTGGCGCCCAGCGTGGCGTGCGCCGTCATCGACCGCGCGATCCAGGTGCATGGCGCAGCGGGTGTTTCGCAGGACCTGCCGCTCACGCAGATGTACGCCTACGCGCGGGCGACGCGGTTCATGGACGGCCCCGACGAGGTGCATCTCGCGGCCATCGGCCGTGAAGAGCTGCGCCGCGAAGAGGGTCGCGCGTAATCAGCGGAGGACGCGCACCCCGGGCCACAGCCTCCCCGGGTCCTTGCGGCGCAAGCGTGCCTCGTACTCGGCTTCGGTGACGCGCGTCGGGTTGCGGCGCCACACTCCGTCGAGCAGGTCGTCGAGCCCATGCGGAGCGGCGACGTCCCACGAGCCCGACGACGTTCGCCGCACCGCGACACACGTCGCGTACTCGGGGAATGTGGCGACGGCGTCCTCCGTGTTGGCGAAAGGCTGCACGGCAACGCCGAAGCGCCGTGGATACCAGAGATGCACTGCCGCTTGATTCTTGGCGTCCCACTTCCGTGCCGGCGGGTGCGAGCACAGCTGCGACCGGATCTCCGCATCGCGTTCCGGCGACAGATCTGCGGGGTCGAAGAAACCCAGGTCGACGTCCTTGACCATTCGAGGCTCGAAACCATGCCCGAAGCGCTCGCCCCACACGACGTCGCGAATCGCTCCCGCACCGATCCACCAGTCGGGTGCGTTGACGCGAGCGGCGATCTCCAGACACTCGCAGAGCCACTCGCACCGCTGGAGAACCGGCAGGAGCTGATCGAGGCGGGCCGGGGTCACGGGGGAGACGGGGTGGCGCGGTACGGAACGGAACACCGCCGCGACGGGCGCTCGCGCTCCTCGAGGAAGGTGAACAGGCGCACGCCGGCGACGTATGGTCGCGGTGCCGCGGTCAGCCGGTGCGCGCCCACCGCGGCGGTGGTGCCGGCGATGGGCACGAAGTCGATCTCCGCGAACCCGGCATCTCCGAACCACGACCGGATGGCCGGGGTGAGGTCGGGCTCGAAACGTCCCCGGGTCCAGACCACCGTGGCGCCGGGGGCGCACAGCTCGGGGAGGCGCGCCACGGTGTTGTGGACGTCCTCGTCAGTAACGTTGCCGAAGACGCCGCATACCAGGAGCACGTCGGCGGGCGCGGCATCGCGGTAGGCGCAGGTGTCGGAGGCGTCACCGCACACGAGCTCGACGCTGTCGAGCCCCTCGTGCGCGGCGCGCTCGCGGCCGCGCGCCACCAGGCTCTCGTCCAGCTCGACCAGCCGGGCGCGGACGTCGCGGCGGCGCGGATGCGCCGCGAGCACGCCGAGCAGGTCGCGTCCGTCGCCGGCGCACATGCTGATCACGCGCACCGCGTCCGGTGGAGCGCGGTCGATCGCCGCGGCCACGAGCCGCTGCACCACGGCGAGGCGGCGCGCCAGCAAGCCGTCGGGCTTCTCGTAGCCGCGGTGCCACTCCACCCACTCACCGGAGCGCGCCACGGCTCAGGCGATGGTGACGGCCGGGTTCAGGTACACGTCCTGGATGGCGTTGAGGAGCCGGATGCCCTCGTCCATCGGCCGCTGAAACGCTTTGCGCCCGCTGATCAATCCCGTGCCACCGGCGCGCTTGTTGATGACCGCGGTGCGCACGGCGTCGGCCATGTCCGCCGAGCCCTCCGACTCGCCGCCGCTGTTGATCATGCCCACCCGCCCCATGAAGCAGTTGGCGACCTGGTAGCGGCAGAGGTCGATCGGATGCTCCGACGTCAGCTTGCTGTACACCAGCGGTGACGTTCTGCCGAAGTGGAGCGCGGTGAAGCCGCCGTTGGTGGTGGCCAGCTTCTGCTTGATGATGTCGGCCTGGATGGTCACGCCGATGTGGTTGGCCTGGCCGGTGAGGTCGGCGGCGACGGCGTAGTCGGTGCCGTCCTGCTTGAACGCCGAATTGCGCAAGTAGCACCAGAGAACAGTGGCCATGCCCAGCTCGTGGGCCAGCGCGAACGCCTCCGACACCTCCCTGATCTGCCGGTCCGCCTCATCGGATCCGAAATACACGGTGGCGCCCACGGCCACCGCTCCCAGGTTCCATGCCTCGCGCACCGTGCCGAACATGATCTGGTCGAACTTGTTCGGGTAGGTCAGCAGCTCGTTGTGGTTGATCTTGACCAGAAATGGGATGCGGTGGGCGTAGCGCCGCGCCACCGAGCCCATCGCGCCGAATGTGGACGCGAAGGCGTTGCAGCCGCCCTCGATGGCCAGCCGCACCAGCTTCTCCGGGTCGAAGTATTCCGGGTTGGGAGCAAACGACGCGCCCGCGGAGTGCTCGATGCCCTGGTCGACGGGCAGGATCGAGAGGTAGCCCGTGCCCCCCAGACGCCCGTGTGCGTGCAGGCTCTCGAGGCTGCGCAGGACCGGCGTGGGACGGTCGCTCAGGGCCCACATGCGCTCCACGAACCCGGGGCCGGGAAGGTGGAGCAGGTCGCGCGGGATGGTCTCGCATTGATGTGTGAGCAGGTCCTCGGCCTCGCTCCCCAGCAGCCCTGCCACGGTGCCCAGTGCCGTTCGCGTCGCCGTTGCCATGCTCGAATCTCCTTGCTGCGCCGTCCTCGCCCGTTCTCTATGTTCGGCCATCGGCGGCCGGCGTCGCGATGCTGACCAGGAAGTCGAGGATCAGGCTTGTGGTCTCCTCGGCGCGGTCGACGTTCGACTGGTGCGCACCGCCGACCATCGCGAGCCTGGCCGCGGCGATGCCCGCCTGCAGCTCGCGGGCGCGCTCCACCGGAATGGCGACGTCCTCCTCGCCGTGGATCACGAGCGTGGGCACGGCGATCTCGCCCAACCGCTCGCTGACGTCGTCGCGCGTGTTCAGGGCCCGCAGGGCGTGCACGAAGCCGATCGGGTCGGCAGCGCGGACGCGGTCGAGCCAGGCGTCCACCTGGTCGGAGTGCTCGACGATGAAGTCGTCTGCCAGGAACACCGGCGGCAGCGCCGGTGCGACGGCCTCGATGTCACCTGCCTCCACCACCTCGGCCATCGCTTCGTAGCGCTCGACGAGCTCCGGGTTTTCGGGACCGGAGGTGGTGTCCATCAGGACCAGCGAGCGCACGGCATCGGGATGACGGAGCGCGAGGCGCAAGCCGATCATCCCTCCCATCGAGAGTCCGACAAGGTGCACCGGAGCCACGCCGAGCGCCTCGATGACCTCGCGGACGTCCTCGGCCTGGTTCCACAGGTCGTAGCCGCCGGCGGTGACCTCCGAGCCGAACTGGCCGCGCAGGTCGAGGGCGATCACGTCGAAGCGGGTGCGCAGGGTGTCGATCTGCGGCCGCCAGGAGTCGGCGCCGAAGAGATAGCCATGCAGCAGGAGGACGGGCTCGCCGGCCCCCTCGCGCAGGTAGCGCAACCGCGCGCCGTTGCTTGTGATCGTGTGTTCGCCGGCCACGTGCTCAACCCCCGCTGCGCGGGGCGGGCGACCGCCCCGATCCACCCGTTTCCAAGTACCGTAGGTTGGCAGATGGAACGCCTGCGCATCGCCGGTGGGGGGCGGTTGGAGGGGCGGGTGCCGGTCTCGGGAAGCACCAACGCGGCCCTCCCGGTGATGGCGGCTGCTCTGCTTTCCGACCAGCCGGTCGAGCTGCACAACGTGCCCAGCACCGAGGACGTGGTGACCATGGCCCGGGTGCTCGAGCACGTCGGCGTGTCCGTCGCCCGTCTCGACGTCCACGACTGGCGGCTCGAGGCGGCGTCGGTGGGCCCGACCTCGGTCGGCGCCGACCTCACCCGGCGCATGCGCGGGTCGCTGCTCCTCCTCGGCGCGCTGGCCGGGCGCGCGGGCAGCGCAACGATCGCCAAGCCCGGCGGCGACGACATCGGCATGCGCCGCGTGGAGCAGCACCTCGAGGGGCTGCGGCTGATGGGCGCGGCGGTGGAGGAGACCCCCGACGCGTACATCGCCCACGCGGAGCGGCTCCACGGGGCGCGCATCGAGATGGACCTGCCGACGGTGACCGGCACCGAGAACCTGATGATGGCGGCGGTGCTCGCCGACGGCATCACCGTCATCGGCAACGCCGCTCGCGAGCCGCACGTCTACGATCTGGCCCGCTGTTTGGTGGGCATGGGCGCCCACATCTCCGGCGTCGGCACCGAGCTGATCGTGGTCGAGGGATCGGGCCGGCCGCTGCACGGCACCACGCATTCGGTGACCTCCGACTACGTCGAGGCGGGCACCTACATGGTCGCGGCGGCGGCGACCCGCGGTGACGCCGTCGTCGAGGGCATCCGGCCGGTCGATGTGCGAGCGCTGGTGCACAAGCTGCGCGCCGCCGGCTGCGAGGTTGTCGAGGGCGCCAGCCAGGTGCGTGTCAGCGCGCGCCACCTGTGCTCCGTCGACGTCACCACGTGGCCGCATCCCGGGTTCGCCACCGATCTGCAGCCGCAGTTCGGCGCCCTGATGACGCAGGCGCGGGGCACGAGCATCATCAGCGAGGCCCTCTACGAGAATCGCTTCCGCCACGTGCCCGAGCTGCGCGCGATGGGCGCCGCGATCAGCGTCGAAGGCCGCAGCTCGATCATCACCGGTCCGTCGCGGCTGCACGGTGCGGACCTCACCATCCCCGACATCAGGAGCGGCGCCGCGCTCGTCATCTGCGGCCTGTGTGCCGAGGGGACGACGCACCTCGCGCACATCTACCACCTCGACCGCAAGTACGAGGACATGGAGATGAAGCTGCGCAATCTCGGCGCCGACGTGGTGCGCCTCGTGATGGCCGGCGAGGAGCCTGAGGTGCGCGACCTCACCGGCGTCATCGGCGACTGACGTGCTCGGCAAGAAGCTGGGGATCGACCTCGGCACCGCAACCGTGCGGCTGGTGGTGAAGGGAGAGGGGATGGTCGCGGGTGAGCCGTCGGTGGTTGCGCTGGGCGCCGAGGGCGACTGGTCGGGGCTGTTCGGCACCGCGGCGCTGGAGGCGGCGAGCATCTCGCCGCGGCAGCGGTTGTACCGCCCGGTCATGGGCGGCGCCGTGGTCGACTCCGTGGCGGCGCGGGCACTGATCAACCACGTGGTCAGCCGCGCCGTGGGGCGGCAGCGCATCTTCAAGCCCGATGTGGTCATCGCCGTGATGGCGGCGCTGCCCGGTGATCAGCGCCGCACGCTGCTGGAGGCGGCGATGCTCGCAGGTGCGCGCACCGCATACCTGCTGAGCACGGCGATCGCTGCGGCGATGGGCTGCGGGATGCGCCTGTCCGGCTCCAACGGTCACTGCGTCGTCGACATCGGCGCGGGCAAGACGGACGTCGCCGTGGTGGCGCTGGAGAGCACGGTTGCCGGGCGCACGCTTGCCGATCATGGCGGTCAGCGTTTGCACGCGTGCATCGTCGACCACCTGGCGAGCGTGCACGGCATCAGCGTGGAGTCGCAGACGATCGAGGCGCTGATCGCGTCGCTGACGCGCGTCGGTACGCACGAGGAACGGCGGCTGCGGCTGCGCGGCCGCCGCGACGGCGCCGAACACGAGGTGACGCTGACCTCGACCGAGCTCGCACCGTGCCTCGACGAGCACGTGCGCGGCATTGCGTCGGCGCTCAACGAGGTGCTTGCCGATACGCCTGCGTCGCTGCTGAACGACATCCGCAGCGAAGGGATCGTGCTCACCGGGGGAGGCGCGCGGCTCGAGGGACTCGATCGCGCGCTGGAGGCGTCGAGCGGCATCGCGGTGCACGTCGACTCCGAGCCGCACCTGTGCACGGTGAAGGGCACCGGCTACGCGCTCGACAACCTCGACGTGCTCAAGCGCAACTTCATGTACATCCGATAACAGGACGTCCTAGAATCAATGCCCAACAGGCACCAAGGATTTCGAGAGGTCGTGGGTGTGCGAAGTATGCGATTTCGGCAGCTATCTGTCGCGTCGGCCGTCATCTGCGCAGCGATGTCGGTTGCGCTGACAACGTCTACGGTGCCTGCGGCAGCCGCACGATCCGGCGCCGGCGACTGCATTGCGCATCCCTTCAACCACGGCTACGAATACCACATCTCGTATACGGCCGGCTGCAGCGGGCACGACGAACCCGAACTCGATCCCGTCTCCTCGCTGGGCGGATCGGCGCAGGACCTCACCTGGACGGCCGTGCTTCCAAGCGATGGCGCAGTGCCCGTCTCCGCGGTGGGCCCCACGTTCTGGTGGGGCGGCACGGTGACGGATCCCGACCCCCACGCGCTGTTCGGGCAGGGGTTCCTCGAGGTGCAGTTTTATCCTGACGCTATCGTCAACACGTGCTCGTCTGCCGGCGGATTCAATGTCACATACGCCCCAAACAAGTTCTCGGTGTGCTCACCGGTGTGGCAGGTGTCATCGTTGAGCAGCAAGGAGGACGCCGCGTTCAACGCCGAGCTTTTCGACGGTACATCCTCTGCTCCCCTGGTGATGAACGCCGGCGACACGATCACCGTGCAGTTCTTCGTGGCCTCGCATGCCGAGGGCTGGCACATCCGCGTCAACGACGTGACCACCGGGCACTCCGGCACCATCGTGCTCAACAGCAAGTACGGTCCCATGCTTCCCGCGTTCAACAGGCAGCAGATCGGCAATGCCCTCGGCTGGGGTGTGGTGGATGACACCCCCAACTCGTTCGTGTGGGAGATCGGTCACACGTCGGAGTTCACATCGCCCGCCGCCCGGTTCTGCCTCCCGGGGCAGGCCGGCTGCGATTCGTACGACAAGTCCCACTGGCAGGGCTTCGCGCCGCTGCAGATCAAATCCGTGAGCTTCGCCGGCGGGTCAACGCCGAAGCAGTGGGCGGTGGTGAGCGATTTCGGCGGCACCGCAGAGGTGAATGCGAACTGCTCGAGCTACGGTGGCACCTTCTGCATCTACCCGTGGTTCACCTTCAACGCGTCCGCGAGCGCCTTCACGTACGGCGTGGATTATCCCGGGACGGAGTTCGACTACGGCCAGGGCGCCCAGTTCGCCACGACCCAGCAGTGCGGCGGGCCATCCGGCACTGATTCCACGTATTGCGACACCGTGATCAAACCCACCCCGTAGCCATCGCCTACGGGGGCTTGGGGCTGAGCGCCAGCAGGATCAGCGCCGCGATCGGGATCGCCGTGCCCACGCCCGTCGTGGCGTAGCGCAGCCGCTGATAGGCGAAGTGGCTGGCGATGCCGGCCAGGAACCAGATGCACCGTGATCAGGATGTAATTGTCGGAGTTGGCGCCAGCCTTGACGTCGGCGGTGCAGTTCGCCTCGGCTTGGGACGAGAGCGTCACCCCCCGCTGCTTCTCGGGTTGCTGGTACTGCGGCATGTAGCTCGGTCCCGGTGGCGCCGCGGTGTTCGATTCCGGGTTGGTCGCGAGCCAGGCGTTGAATGCGACGAATCGGTGGACCACCGCGTAGCGGCGTAGCCGGAGAGCGCGGCAAGCCCCGCCACAATTGCGAGCGACGACGCCTCGATGATCGAGATCCGCCGCAGCGCGCGGACGTCCGCTCGGCGCCGGCGGCGGCCTGCTCCATCATGAGCGCACTCAGCTCTCGGGGCGGCAGCGATTCGGGCACCGCAGAAGCGTATAGGCTTAACTCCCCCTGCATCATGGAACGGACGGAGACGGTGCGCCTGTCGCCGCTGCAACGACGCCACGCGGTCGCGCTCGCCCATCTGTATCAGGCCAACCGTGTGTTTCTCGCCCCGTACCAGCCGCGCGCCGATGACTCGTTCTACACGGCGACGGCGCAGCTGGAGCGCATCAGCGCCACGATGCGCCGCACACGCGCCGACGAGAGCTACTCATACGCCATCGAGCTCGAGGGCGCCCTGGTGGGAACGCTGACCATCTCCGACGTCGTCCGCGGAAGTTTCCAGAGCGCGCACCTCGGCTACTGGGTGAGCCGTCCGGTCAACGGACGCGGCGTGGCCACCGCCGCGGTGGCCGCGGCAGTCGACGTCGCCTTCGGAGACCTGCGGCTGCATCGCCTGCAGGCGGCGACGCTGCGGCGCAACCTCGCGTCACAGCGAGTGCTGGAGAAGAACGCCTTCGAGCGCATCGGCGTGTCGCGCGACTACCTGCGCATCGCCGGGCGCTGGCAGGACCACATCCTCTTCGCGAGGGTGGCCGGCACCTGAGCGTGTGACTCACATCACGGTGTCGAGGGCGGCCAGGACATCCTCGACGCGGATGCGATCCATGAGCGCGCCGCCGTCGCCGTCCGCCGTCGCCGGCAGCGCTTGGAGAACGCGGTGCTCGTCGCCGTAGGGACCCCAGATCGCCCCTGAGGTGGGACCGTACAGCCCGACGGCGCGGGTGCCAACGGCGGCCGCGAGATGCAGCAGCGGACCGTCGGCCGCGATGAGCACATCGCAGCGGGAGATGATCGCCGCGGTCACCAGCAGGTCGCGCTCGGCGCTGAAGTCGACAACTCCCACACCCACGTCGAGCTTGGCCGCCTCGACGCCCGGGCGCTCCTCGGGCGTGCCGACGAGGATGACCTGGGCCCCGCTGCGCTGAGCGATCGCGTTGGCCAGCAGCGCGTAGCGCTCCGGATGCCAGTCCAGGCCGAGCCCGTCACCTTGCACGGTGCCGCTGCCGGGCGCCAGCGCCACCCATATGCGGCTGTCATGGCCACAGTGCTCGTCGAGCAGTCGCGCCGCCCGGGCGCGGGCCTCGTCGCCCGGCTCGAACCGTGTTTCGTGGAGCTGGCCGCCGATGCCGAGGAGCGACGCCAGCCGAAGCCAGGCGTTCACCGGGCTGTCGCCGGGTGCTGCCGCCCCTCGATCGGTGAGCAGGCAGGCGGAGGCGCCGCCGCTCGGGCCGAGCCGCCGCGGGACCGCCGCCATGTACGCGGCCAGCCGCAATGACGCCAGCTGGGAGCAGAGCAGCACGGCGTCGAGCCGGCGACGGCGCAGCTGAGCCCAGACCGTGATGCCGTCCGCGAGCGACGGGATTCCGTCGAGCGCCGTCAGCGGCAGCGTCTGGTCGACCCCGGGGAGGCCGCCCCAGAGCGCCGCAGCGGTCGCCGGGCAGAGCAGCACGATCCGGGCCTCTGGCTCCCCGGCGCGAACGGTGCGCAGGAGGGGCGTCGCGTGCAGCGTCTCGGTGACGCCCCCCGCGACTATCACCGCGATGTCCACGGGCCAACGGTACCCGGTGTGCACCGAGCCGATCGCGTGCCGGCCGGGTCACGCGCCGTCTGCGATCGGCTACACGGTGCAACCATAGGCGGCGGAAATGGGTTCGACGCTTGTGGGCCGCGACCTCCTCAGCATCGCCGACCTCACCGCGGGTGAGATCGAGGGTCTCGTCGACCTCGCGTGCGCGGCGAAGGCCGGAGCACGCCTGGGCCGCCCGCTCGAGGGCCTGTCGCTGGCGCTCATCTTCCAGCGGCCGAGCAACCGCACCCGCGTCTCGTTCGAGGTCGCCATCCAGCGGCTCGGCGGCCACCCGATCGCGCTGTTCAACCCCGAGGTGCAGCTGGGCGAGCGTGAGTCGCCCGCCGACATCAGCCGCATCCTCGACCGCTATGCCGACGGCATCGTGGCGCGCCTCGTCTCGCATCGCGATCTCGTGGCCATCGCCGAAGCGGCTCGGCGTCCCGTGGTCAACGCGCTCACCGACCTCGAGCATCCCTGCCAGGTGCTCGCCGATCTCACGTCGGTCAAGGAGTCATTCGGTCGTCTCGCGGGCATGCGTGTCACGTACATCGGCGACGGCAACAACGTGTGCACGTCGTGGATCTATGCGGCGGCTCTGTGCGGGGTCGATCTTCGCGTGGTGACGCCGTCCGGATACGAGCCGTCGGTGACGGTGCTCGCGCGCGGAGCGCAGCTGCGTCACCACGGCACGCCGTTCACGCTGACGCAGGACCCGGCCCCCGTGCTCGCCGACACCGACATCGTGTACACCGACGTCTGGGCCAGCATGGGGCAGGAGACCGAGCAGCAGCGGCGCCGCACCGACTTCGCGCGCCTGCAGGTGAACGATGCGCTCATGGCGCTTGCGCCGGCATCGGCGCGCGTCATGCACTGCCTGCCGGCGCATCGCGGTGAGGAGATCACGGACTCGGTGATCGACGGGCCGCAGTCGATTGTGTTCGACCAAGCGGAGAACCGGCTCTGGGTGCAGATGGCGCTGCTGGCGCAGCTCTACGCCACCCCCGCAGAGCGCGTGGCATGAGCGAGCTGCTGCGCAACGCGCACTTCTTTCTCCAGAACCTGAGCTGGCGCGACGCGCTCGACATCCTTATCGTCGCGTTTCTTCTCTATCAGCTGTTCAAGCTGATCCGCGGCACGCAGGCCGTGCAGCTGCTGCTCGGTCTCGGCGTCATCTTCGTCATCGGCTGGATCGCGCAGCTCCTCAACCTGCAGCTGCTCGCCGTGATCTTCGCCAACGGGTCGCAGGCGATCATCATCGCCGCGGTCATCCTGTTCCAGCCCGAGCTGCGCCGTGCGCTCGATCGCGTCGGCCGTCTCGGCGCCATGCGCACCGTGCTCGGCAGACATGGCACGGAGACGGCGATCACGCGCACGGTCGACGAGGTGCTGCGGGCAGCGCGCTCGCTGAGCGAGCGGCGCGAGGGGGCGCTCACCGTGTTCGAGCGCGAGACCGGGCTGGAGAACATCGCCGCCACCGGCGTGCACATCAACGGCGAGGTCACGGCGGAGATGCTGGCCACGATCTTCGTGCCCGGCTCGCCGCTGCACGACGGCGCTGTGATCATCCGCCAGGATCGTGTGGTGGCCGCCGGCTGCGTGCTGCCGCTGGCGGAGACGCTTCCCGGAGTGGGGCGCATGGGCACGCGCCATCGCGCCGCGCTGGGGCTGACCATGCAGAGCGATGCGCTCGTGCTGGTCGTGAGCGAGGAGACGGGACTGATCAGCGTGGCCTCGCAGGGCAAGATCTACCGCGGCCTGGATCAGCCGGCGCTGCGCGAGATGCTGCTCGCGGAGCTCGGCGAGTCCGGTGAGACGCCGCGCCGGCCGCTGCAGCGCCGCGCGGTGCTGCGGCCGCTCACACGCGTGCAGGAGCTGCGGGCGATCCGGCGGCGGGGTGGCCTGTGAAGCTGCCCGGCTTCATGACGCGCAACTGGCGGCTCAAACTGCTGTCGACCGCGGTTGCGCTCGTGTCCTGGGTGGGTGTCGTGTACGCGGGCAATCCGCCCGAGACCAAGACGGTCAGCGTTCCCGTGCCCCAGTCGGCGTCGGCGATCCCGGCGAAGTTCGTCCTGGTCAGCCCGGTGCCCAGCATCTCGCTGCACATCGGCGGCAACAAGAGCAGCCTCAATGCGTTCAGCACATCGTCGTTGACCGTCAACGTGAGCTGGCGCAGCGTCACCAGCGCCGGAGCCGCCACCGTCCCCATCAGCATCAGCAACAGCGATCCCAATGTGCAGCTCATCGACCCGCCGAGATCGATCAGCGCCGAGCTGGACAACCTGGCGTCCACCACGCTGCCGGTGAACATCAACGTCACCAACCCGCCGCCGGCCGGCTATGTCACCTCGTCGGAGTCGGCGAGCCCGGCGTCTGTTGTGGTCACCGGCGCACAGCAGCAGCTGGCCGGAGTGCAGGCACGCGTGAACCTCGATCTCAGCAATCGCAAGACGAACGTCGAGGCGGACGTGCCCGTGCTGCTGTACGACTCACATGGCACGGCGATCACCAACCCGCCGTGGTTGAGCGGGGTGACGCCGAGCAGCGTTCGCGTCACGCTCATCGTGTCGTCGAGCCAGACCTCGCGCGCCAGCGCCGTGGTGCCCAGCCGGTCGGGCAACCCACCGCCGGGGTGGCAGCTGGTGGGCATCAGCGTCAACCCGGCGACCGTGGTGCTGTCCGGCCCGCAGGAGCTGCTCAACGCGCTCGACTCGGTGACGACGTCGACGCTGTCGCTCAACAACGTGACCGGGACGGTGTCGCGCACCGTGACGGTGACACCGCCCAGCGGGGTCACCGCCGACCCGGGGACCGTGACTGTTACGGTGACGATGGTGCCACTCGCCACTCCGACGCCCACCCCATCGCCGACGGCGACACCGAGCACGCCTGCGTCCCCGGTGGCCACGCCGTAACCGCGGTTCGAGCGAGGTCGTTCAACGCACATATGTGTGGAATCATCGGGTACACGGGCAGCCAGCCCGCTGCCGGGATCCTGCTCGACGCGCTGCGCCGGCTCGAGTACCGCGGCTACGACTCCGCCGGCATCGCGGTGCTCGATACCGACGCCGACGGCGTGTCCGTGACCAAGGACACGCACAAGGTGGCCGAGCTCACCCGGCTCGTCGAGGCAGAGGGAGTGCCGGGCGGGTCAACCGGGATCGGGCACACGCGCTGGGCGACGCACGGCCGTCCCACAACGGAGAACGCGCACCCCCACCAGGATTGCACCGGCCGCATCCACGTCATCCACAACGGGATCATCGAGAACCACCGCGAGCTCCGCACGGAGCTGGGTCTGCGCGGTCACGAGTTCGCCAGCGACACCGACACCGAGGTGGTGCCCCACCTGATCGAGGACTGCTACCGGGGTGACCTCGCCGCCGCGGTGCGGCTGGCGCTCAACCGCGTGCGCGGCGCGTACGCGCTGGTGGTCATCAGCGCGGATGCACCGGGTTGCATCGTCGGCGCGCGGCTGAACGCGCCGCTGGTGGTGGGCCTGGGCCGCGGTGAGTCCTTCGTCAGCAGTGACATCGCCGCCCTGATCCCGTTCACCAAGCGCGTCGCGCTGCTCGGTGAGGGTGAGGTGGTCACCGCCACACCGGACGGCATCAGCGTGCAGACGCAGCACGGCGAGGCGGTGGCCCCGCGCGTCATCACCGTCGACTGGGAGGCGTCGCAAGCGCAGAAGAACGGGTACCCGCACTTCCTGCTCAAGGAGATTCACGAGCAGCCGGAGGCGCTGGAGCACGTGCTGCGGGGCCGAATAGACGACACCGGCCTCGTCAATCTGTCCGAGCTTGTCGTTGGCGATGAGCCGCTGACGCGGGCGCGCGAGGTGGTGCTCGTTGCCTGCGGCACCGCGTGGTACACCGCGATGATCGCGCGCTACATGATCGAGCGGCTGGCGCGCGTGCGCTGCTCGGTCGAACCGGCCAGCGAGTTCCGCTACACCGACGCCGTTGTCGACCGCGACTCGCTCGTGATCGCCATCTCGCAGTCCGGTGAGACGGCGGACACGATCGCCGCGGTGCGCCAGGCGCACGAGCGCGGCGCTCCGGTGATCGCTGTCACCAACGTGGTCGGCTCGGCGCTGTCGATGGCCGCCGATGGGGTGCTGTACATGCAGGCGGGGCCCGAGGTGTCGGTGGCGGCGACCAAAACGTTCGTCAACCAGGTGGCCTGCGGCCTGCTGCTGGCGCTGCACCTCGGTGACGTGCGCGGCTCGCTCGACGTCGATCGCCATCGTGCCATCGTCGAAGAGCTTCGTGGCATGCCCGCACTGGTCCGGCGTGCGCTCGACGTCGAAGAGCAGGTGCGCGACATCGGGCAGCGCTACGCCCACGCGCGCAACGCGATGTACATCGGCCGCGGCATCAACTTCCCGGTGGCGCTCGAGGGCGCGATGAAGCTGAAAGAGGTGGCGTACGTGCACGCCGAGGGCTACGCGGCCGGTGAGCTCAAGCACGGGCCCATCGCCCTGCTGGATCCCGATGTCCCCGTCGTCGCCGTGGCCACACGCGGGCGGACGCTGGCGAAGACGGCGAGCAATGTCGAGGAGGTGCACTCCCGCGACGCGCCGGTCATCGCCATCGTCAGTGAGGGCGAGGATCCCTTCGACAGCGGGCTGGTCAGCGAGACGATCAGCGTCCCGGCGTGCAACGAGCTCCTCTCACCGCTGGTCAACGTGGTGCCGCTGCAGCTGCTCGCCTACCATGTCGCCGTGCAGCGTGGGTGCGACGTGGACCAGCCCCGCAACCTGGCCAAGTCCGTCACCGTCGAGTAGCGCCGGCCGCGAGCCTGACGAATGCTGCTCGGCGTCGACGTGGCCTCGATCGCTCGCATCGAGCTCGCGCTGCAGCGCCATCCTCGCTTCGCGGAACGCATCTTCACCGAGGCGGAACGCCGCTACTGCGCCGCGAAAGCCGAGCGGTGGGCATCGCGCTGGGCGGCGAAGGAGGCGGTGCGCAAGCTGTACGGCACCGCTCGCTCCTACCCGCTGCCCGCGATGCGCGAGGTGGAGGTTGTGCACGGACGGGGCGCGCCGCGCATCAACGTGCGCGGCGAGGCGACGCATATCGCGCTGTCGCTGACGCACGATGGCGGTGTCGCGATCGCGGTCGTCGCCGCCGAGTCGCTGGCCGATCCGCTGCCCGCGGCGCCGCCGGGGCTGCGGCTGGCGCCACGCCCCGAGGACGGACACAAGGGAACCTTCGGGCGGGTGGTCGTCGTCGCCGGCGCACGCGGCTACACCGGGGCGCCGCAGCTGGCGGCGATGGGCGCGGCCCGCGGCGGCGCCGGCCTTGTCACCGTGTGCGTGGCCGACGCGATCTATCCCATCGTCGCCGGCCACCTGCTCGAGGTCATGCCCGCGCCGCTGCCCGACCGCGGCAGCGGACGGCTGACGCCCGACGCCCTCGCCCCGGTGCTCGGGCATCTCGCCGGCGCCGGTGCCCTGGTGATCGGTCCCGGGCTGGGGCGTGCGCCGGCGACACAGGAGGCGCTGCTCTCCATCCTGCAGGCAGTTCCCTGCCCGGCAGTTGTGGACGCTGATGGCCTCAACATTGCAGCGCTCCGAGGATTCTCGTGGCGTGAGGTGCCGCAGCCGGTGGTGCTGACTCCTCATCCGGCGGAGATGAGCCGGCTCTGCGACGTCGACACCGCCTCGGTGCAGCGCGACCGGCGCCAGGTGGCCGCGGACTACGCGAGCCGGCAGGGAGTGGTCGTCGTGCTCAAGGGCGCAGAGACGATCGTCGCCTCACCGGACGGCCGCATGCACGTGGACACGCACCGCGTGGTGGCGCTGGCGTCGGGTGGCACGGGCGACGTGCTCGCCGGGCTTCTGGGATCGATGATCGCCCAGGGGCTTGCGCCCTTCGACGCCGCGGTCGCCGCCGTGACCGTTCACGCCGAGGCCGGCGCGATCGCGCAGGCGCGCCGCGGCCGGGCTGGTGCGCTCGCCTCCGACGTCATCGAGGCGCTTCCCCAGGCGCAAGAACGCCTGCGCCGCGCCCTGGAGCGCGACGCAGGCGCGAGACAGGGTAACTATCGGTTGTAGATGAAGCCCTGGATGCCGGAGGAGTTGTTCGGCAGCACGCGGTAGCTGACGCGCGCCCAGCCGCCCCCGTTGCCGAAGAAGTTCATCTCAGACTGCAGGAAGTAGCCCGCCGGGACGGTGCTGGTGGGGCCCACCGCCTCGACGTACGCGACGTGGCCGATGGAGCTGGCGCCGTCACCGCCCGGCCAGAACACGACGACAGCACCGGGCGCCGGGGTGTGCCCCTCCTGGAAACCCATCGCGCCGGCGTTGTAGTACCACTGGTTGGCGTTGCCGCCCCACGGGATGCAGCGCCGCGACGCCACATACCAGGTGCACTGGCCGTATGCGAAGTTGTCGCCGCAGGGCCCGCTGCCAACGAACGCGGGCATCTCCAGCGCGGCGATCTGGTTGTCGATGTTGGCGATCTGCTCAGCCACCTGGCGCGCCGGTCCGTTGAGCATGTTGAAGAACTGATTACGGTTCTCCAGGTCGGCGAGCAGCTGTCCAGACGTTGACGACAGCTGATTCTCGATGAACGAGGCCTGGTCGAACTGCGTCTTGATCTGCGCCTGCTCCTGCTTGATCTGCTTGTCCTGTGTCGCCAGCTGCGACACGAACTCCTGCACCTGCTGCGACACCTGGGTAGCGGCTTTCAATCGGTCGACGGCCTGACTGAAGTCCTGCGCGCTGAGCAGCGCTATCAGCACCTGGTCGGTGCTGTTGCTCTCCCATGTGGCCCGGATGACCTCTGCGAGCTGTTGCTTGTCGGTCGCGGTGGTGGCCTCGTTTGCCTGCAGCTGCTGGTTGAGCGACATCAGGTGGTTGTTCAGCGTGTTGAGCTGCTTCTGCTGACTGAGGACCTTCTGCTGCTGCGAGCTGTACGCGGACTCAGCGCCACTCATTTGACCCTGCGCCACACTGATGTCCGGCTGCATCGTTGCGAGCTCCTGCACGAGCGCCGCGCGCTGTGCGCGCAAGCTGTCAATCGTGCTCGAGGAGGTCGCCGCGTGCGATGTCGGGATGGAGCCGATGCCGGTGGTGACCAAAGCCGCCGCGCCCGCCAGCATGAGAACGAGCTTGTGGCTCCGTCTCAATAGGCTGCCCTCCTTCCTCGTGGCGAAGCGGTTGGTGCCCAGCGGCAGACGTGGTCGGCTGCTCCCTACCCCGGGGTCTCCCCCCAGTCGCCTCCCCGAAAAAAGCGGCGCGCTGGACGATAACCGTTCAAGGTGAGCATTCGCAACCTCACAATGCTGTTGTGACATTTGGTGAGCGGGCCTTTGACGCCGGCGGCCCCACGCTCGCCGAGACGGGGGAGGTGGAGGTGCTCCGCCGCCTCCGCGAGGTGGCCGCCTCGGGGTCCATCGAGGCGCTCGTCGTGGGCCCTGGGGACGACGCCGCGGTGTGGGCTCCGCCGCCCGGAAGGGAGGTGGCGCTCACCCAGGATGCCCTGGTGGAGGACCGCGACTTCCGCCGCCGCTGGATCGCACCCCGGGTGCTGGGAAGGCGGGCGCTGACCGTATCGCTGTCCGACCTGGCAGGCATGGGCGCCCGGCCGGCCTGGTGCCTGGCCACGCTGTGCGCGCCGGGCGACACCGAGCTCGAGGACGTGCTCGAGATTCAGCGCGGGCTGGTGGAGGCGGCCTCCGGCGCCTTCTGCGCCGTCGCCGGCGGTGATGTCAGCGACACCGGCGGTCCGATCGTCATAGACGTCACCGCCGGCGGGACCGCCGCGCGCGGCCGCTGGCTGCGTCGCGATGCCGGCCGCCCCGGAGACGCGCTCCTGGTCACGGGCTGCCTGGGCGCGGCCGCTGCCGGGCTCGTGTGGCTCGAGGGTGGCGGTTCCGACGGCGGCGATGACCGCGCCACTGCGTGGGTGGACGCGTTGCTGGCGCCGACGGCGCGGGTCGCGGAGGGCCTCCTGCTGGCCGAGACGGGGGTGCGCTGCGCCGGAGACATCAGCGACGGCCTCGTGGCCGACGCGGGACGCACGGCCCATGCCTCGGGCTGTGGCGCCGAGCTGTGGCTGGACGATCTGCCGGTGGCGCCGGGGCTGCAGCGCTCCTTTCCCGAGCAGTGGCCCGACCTCGCGCTGGGCGGCGGCGAGGACTTCGAGCTGCTGTGCGCCGTGGCCCCGGACGCGACGGCCGGCCTGCTCGCCGCCTGGCCGGCCGACCTGGCGCCGCTGCGCGAGGTGGGGCGGCTGGTTGAGGGATCGGGCGTGGTTCTGCTGCGCCGTCGCGGCGGTGAGGCCGTGGCGCTGCCGCAGCCGCGGTCACGCCACTGGCGATGACCGGCAAGCGGCGAGCCCTCCGCTGCCCCACCGAGCTCGACACCATCGCCCTCGGGGAACGCATCGGCAGGGCGGTGCTGCCCGGCGACCTGCTCGTGCTCAGCGGGCCGCTCGGGGCCGGCAAGACCGTGCTGGTGCGCGGCATCGCCGAGGGCCTCGGGGTCGACCCCCGCCTCGTGCGCAGCCCCACCTTCGTGCTCCATCACGTGTATCGCGGGCCACGTCTCCGCCTGCATCACGTCGACCTGTACCGCATCGGACCGGAGGTGGACCTCACCTTTCTCGACTTCGACGGGCTGCTCGAAGACGGCGCCGTCGCCGTCGAGTGGGGGGAGCTGGCCGACCTGCGGCGCTTCGAGCCGGTGCGCATCGCCATCGACAGCGAGCCCGCCGACGGCCGCCTCTGCAGCGTCGACGGGCAGGCGCCGGATCGTCTCGCCGCCGCCTTCGCGGAGCAGAGCCCACGATGACCGTGCTCGCCATCGACACCTCGTCGCGGCGCCGCATCGTCTGCGTGCTCGCCGAGCCCGGCGGCCGGCCCCTCCGCTCGGTGGTGCTCGCAGACGTGGACGTCGATCTCGCCCTGCCGCGGGCGCTCCACGAGATGCTCGCCGGGAGTCCGACGGACGTCGTGGTGGTGACTGGCCCCGGGTCCTACACGGGGATCCGCGCCGGCATGGCTGCGGCGCTGGGCGTGGCCCACGGTCGCGACCTGCCGCTGCGCGGCGCCACCTCGCTCGAGGTGGTCGCCGCCGCCGCGGCCGGCGCCGGCGCATCCCGGGGCTGGGCGCTCGTCGCCGCCGGGCGCGGCGCCGTCTACGCGGCGTTCTTCGACGGCGACGGGACGGGGGAGTGGTCGCACCTGCCGCTTGCGGCCTTCGATGCGCGGGGAGACGCGGTCTACAGCGCCGAGGAGCTGACGCTGCGGGGCGTGCAGCGCGTCGACCCCGCCGACGGGCTGACGCGCGCGCTGCCGGCCGCCCTGGCCCGGCCCGCGCTGGCGCGCGACCGGCTGCGCGCGCTGTATCCCAGTTGACTGTTTGGCCGCCGGGGCGCGCGTATCATGAAGTTTCTGAAGCCATCGAGCGATAGTCATGCAGGTAGTTCCGCGCCTTGCCATCGAGCCGATGCGATACGACGACATCGGCACCGTTCAGCAGATCGAACGCGAGATCTTTCTGTCGCCCTGGCCGCGGAATGCATACGCCAGTGAGCTGTCGCAGAACCGTCAGGCGTCGTATCTCGTGCTGCGCAACAACGGCGTGATCGTGGGATATGCGGGCATCTGGCGCATGGTGCACGAGGCGCACGTCACCACGATCGGTGTGCGCGCCAGTGATCAGCATCGCGGCTACGGCACCGCGCTGTTCGCTGCGCTGGTGCAGCGGGCGTACGAGATGGGCGCGCGCTGGATCACGCTCGAGGTGCGTGCCAGCAACCTGCCGGCGATGCGCCTCTACGAGCGCTTTCTGTTCTCCGTCATCGGCCGCCGTCGCGGCTACTACACGGACAACGGCGAAGACGCGGTGATCATGTGGAGCGACAGCATCCAGGCGCCTGCGTTCAAGCGGCGCTTCCAGGAGATCCTGTCCGGCATCGAGGTGAACGGGCTGGGCAGCGGTCCAACCCAGGAGTACCTGGGAGCCTGAACCTCCTCGCCATCGAGACCTCGTGCGACGAGACCGCGGCTGCGGTGCTGCGTGATGGTCGCGAGATCGTGTCGAGCGTGGTCTCGTCGCAGATCGCCATGCACGCGCCGCATGGCGGCGTGGTGCCCGAGCTCGCCGCCCGCACCCATCTGGAGTCGATCGCAACCGTCGTCGACGCCGCGCTGCGGCCGCTCCCCGGCGGCTGGGACGACATCGACTCGATGACGGTGACCCGTGGCCCGGGACTGGTGGGCTGCCTGCTCGTCGGCACGATGTACGCCGACGGCGTCGCCGCGGCGCGTGCGCTGCCGCTCTGCGGCGTGTCTCATCTCGCCGGGCATGTCTACAGCGCGTGGCTCGCCGAGCCCGGGTTCGAGCCGCCGTTTCTGGCGCTGGTGGTGAGCGGCGGCCACACCGAGTGCGTGCTGCTGCACGAGCACGGTGTCGCGGAGCGGCTCGGTGGCACCCGCGACGACGCGGTGGGCGAGGCGTTCGACAAGGTGGGCCGCCTCCTCGGCCTGCCCTATCCCGGGGGACCGGCGATCGAACGCGCCGCACGCGACGGTGAGGCCGCTCGCTTCCCGCTCCCGGTAACGCGTGTCAGCGGCGCGTTCTCCTTCAGCGGATTGAAGACCGCGGTGCGCTACACGGTTCGCGACCTGCCCGCGGACGAGCGCGACGAGTCGGGGCTGCCGCGCGACTCGAGGACCGTCGCCGACCTCGCCGCCTCGTTCCAGCGTGCGGCGATCGCGCAGCTGGTGGCCGGGCTCGAGGAGGCGGTGGAGCGCACGGGCGCCGAGCGCATCGCGGTGGTGGGCGGGGTCGCCGCCAACGGCGCGCTCCGCGAGGCGGTGCGCGAGCGCTTCCCGTCCCTGCACGTGGTGGTGCCGCCGCTGAGCCTGTGCACCGACAACGCCGCGATGATCGCGGCGGCCGGCTGGCACCGGTTGCGTCTCCACGGCCCCGACGCGCCCGGCATCGCCGTCGACCCCTCCCTCGAGGAGTACGCCTGACACGCGGGGGGCTCCGCCCCCCGCGGACCCCCGATCAACTGCTGACCTGGTGGTCAACTCCGCTGACCTCGTGATCGGATTTCGGGGGCATGCGGAGGCGGAGCCCCCGCATGTTGCAGCACTGGCAGTCGATTCGTTAGAGTGTTAGCACTCAGCAATCCCGAGTGCTAATTCCCCGGAGGTGTGTGCAGTGGCCCTGCAGCTTCGTCCCCTGGCCGATCGCGTCGTCATCAAACCGCTCGAGCGTGAAGAGGTCACCAAGAGCGGCATCGTGCTCCCCGACACCGTCTCGGAGAAGCCCCAGGAGGGCACCGTCGAGGCCGTGGGCAACGGCCGGTACAACGAGCAGACCGGCAAGCGCGTCGACCTCGACGTCAAGGTCGGCGACCGCGTGATGTACGCGAAGTACGCCGGCAGCGAGGTGAAGATCGAGAACATCGAATACCTGATCCTGTCCGAGAAGGACATCCTCGCCATCGTCGAGAAGAACGGCGGCAAGAGCTGACCGGCGATGCCCGCGAAGGAGCTTCGCTTCGATGAGGAGGCGCGCGCCGCGCTGAAGCACGGTGCCGACGCGGTCGCCCGGGCGGTGTCGGTGACGCTTGGTCCGCGCGGGCGGTCGGTCGTGCTGGACAAGAAGTTCGGCACGCCGCTGGTCACCAGCGACGGCGTCACCATCGCGCGCGACCTCGAGTTCAAGGATCACTTCGAGAACATGGGCGCGCAGCTGCTCAAGGAAGCGGCGATCAAGACCAACGACGTCGCCGGCGACGGCACCACCACCGCGACGGTGCTGGCCCGCTCGATGATCGCCGCGGGTCTGCAGAACCTCGCTGCAGGGGCAGGGCCGATGGCGCTTCGCACGGGCATGCTCGCGGCGATGGACGCCGCGGTTGCCGACATTCGCGATCGCTCGCACCCGGTGAGCGGAAACGACGACGTGCGACGCGTGGCCACGATCAGCTCCGGTGACGAGGAGATCGGCCGCATGATCTCCGACGCCTTCGACAAAGTGGGGCGCGAGGGTGTGGTCTCGGTGGAGGAGGGCAGCGGGCTCGAAACCGAGGTCGAGGTGGTCGAGGGCATGCAGATCGACCGCGGCTATGTCTCCGCGTATCTGGTCACCGACCAGCAGAACATGGAGGCGGTGATCGACGACGCGCGAGTTCTGGTCACGGATGCCAAGATCAGCGCGGTCGCGGACCTGCTCCCGGCGCTGGAGCTGGTGATGCGTCTGGGCCGTCCCCTCCTGATCATCGCCGAGGATGTCCAGGCGGAGGCGCTCGCGACGCTGGTGGTCAACCGGCTGCGGGGCACGGTGAGCGCAGTGGCAGTGAAGGCGCCGGCCTATGGCGACCGTCGCGAGGCACAGCTGGAGGATCTCGCGGTGCTCACCGGCGGGCAGCTCATCACCGAGAAGACGGGCCAGCGGCTCGATGCCATTCGCGAGGATCAGCTGGGCACCGCCCGGCGCGTGACGGTCACCAAGGAGAACACGACCATCGTGGGCGGCGGCGGCGCGCGCGAGGCCATCACCGGGCGGTGCGAAGAGCTCCGCATGCAGATCGCCGAGACCACCTCTGAATGGGAGAAGGAGAAGCTGCAGGAGCGGCTCGCCCGTCTGACCGGTGGCGTCGCCGTGGTCAAGGTGGGCGCTGCCACCGAGACGGCGATGAAGGAGCGCAAGGCGCGCGTCGAGGACGCGCTCTCAGCCACCCGCGCCGCGATCGAGGAGGGTGTCGTCGTGGGTGGTGGCGTCGCCTTCATCCGCGCCATCCCCGCGGTTGAGGCGCTGGCGCTCAGCGGCGACGAAAAGGTGGGAGCGCAGATCGTCGCCCGGGCGCTTGCGGAGCCGTTGCGCGTGATCGCGGTCAACGCCGGCCGCGAGGGCGGCGTTGTCGTCGAGCGCGTGCGCGCGGCGGAGGGCAACGACGGGTTCGACGCTGTGTCGGAGACGTACGGAGACCTGCCTGCCAGAGGTGTGATCGATCCCACCAAGGTGGTGGTGTCGGCCCTGACCAACGCGACGTCGATCTCGAGCATCGTGCTGACGACGGAAGCCCTTGTTGCGGAGGCGCCCGAGAAGGAAGAGGCGGCGGCCGGCGGCCATTCCCACGGCGGAATGGGCGGCATGGACGACGATATGGACTTCTAGCTGCCGACCATATGGATCACTTAGGGGAGACACCACGTGAGCAACCTGCAACTGCACGCGGCTCTTGAAACAGCGCTGACGGATCGCCGGCTGCTGACGCACCCGTTCTATCAGCGCTGGTGCCGCGGTGAGCTCAGTGTGAGCGACCTCCGCGCGTACGCAGAGCAGTACCGCTTCTTCGAGGCGGAGCTGCCCGGCGCGCTGGGTCGCATCCGTGACCGCGCCGGGGACGGCGGCGTGCAGACCATGGTGCAGCGCAACCTCGACGACGAGCTCGGAGTCACAGGCACCGCCCACCTCGATCTCTTCGAGCGATTTGCGGACGAGCTCGCCGCCGATCGTGAGGCGGCGCCGAGCACCGCCACGGTCAACCTGATCTCGACCTACCGCGCTCTGGTCGACGAGAGCCCGCAGCGCGGGCTGGCCGCCGTGCTCGCCTACGAGGCACAGGCGTCCGAGATCGCGGAATCGAAGGCCGCCGGACTGAAGACGCACTATGCGATGGGCGGCGAGGCCGTCGAGTTCTGGACGGTGCACGCCACCGCCGACGTCGAGCACGCGCGCTGGGCGCTGGAGGCGCTGGCGGCGCTGGGCGCCACACCCGATGCGGTGCGTAGCGGGGCCCGCGCCGCTGCCGACGCATGGTGGGCATTCCTGGACGAGCGAGAGGCTGCCTGCTAGGCGCCGCCGCCGGGTTTGCTCCCGGTCGCTGGACTAGCATGGGCGCCCATGCTTCCGGGCAGCGCCTCGCGCGGGGCGGCCGGTGAGATCCGGCTAATCGCGCCCGGGGCGGCACAGAGCACGCCGTCGCCGCGATGGTGGGCGGCTGCGCTGCTGACGCTGGGAACCCTGCCGTTCATCACGCGACGGGTGGGCACGCCCGACTACTGGTGGCACACGCTCACCGGGCAGCTCATCGTGCACAACCGCGCGCTGGTGCGCAGCGACCTCTACACCTACACGGTCGCCGGCACACCCTGGACCGATCACGAGTACGGGTCGCAGGTCATCTTTTACGCGCTGACGCGTGCCGGCGGCCTGCTCGCGGTGAGCGTGTTCTTCGCGTTGGTGGTCTTCGCCGGGTTCTGGCTGGTGCTGGCGCGCATCCGCAGCGCCGGCGGCGCCGATCCGGTGGTCGCCGGCGCGTCGATGATCCTCGGCGCCGCGGCCGGCTTCTTCATGTGGAGCGCCGCGCCCCAGATGTTCGACTTCCTGTTCATCGCATTGGAGCTTTTGATCATCGAGCGCTTCCTGGCGGGACACAGGCGCGTGCTCTGGTTCATGCCCGCCGTGGTCCTGCTCTGGGCCAACCTGCACGGTGGATTCCTCGTGGGTCTGCTCGTCCTCGCCGTGCTGATGGGCACGCTCGGCCTGCAGTGGATCGCCCACGGACGAGCCGCACCGGAGCGCGCGCTGCTGGGGCGCACGGCGCTGGTCACCGCGGGCTGCGTCGTGGCCAGCTTCATCACTCCATGGGGGCCATCGCTCTTTGTATACGTGTGGCGGACCCTCTTCAGCCCGGAGCAGCCGTCGTTCATCGCCGAGTGGCAGTCGCCCGACTTCCACGACATCAAGCTGCTGGGCTTCCTGCTCATGCTGGTGGTGCTGCTCGTGGGCTTCGCGATGCGCCGCCCACGGCTCTTCGACACGCTGCTGGTCATCGCAGCCGCTGCGCTCGCGTTGCGCTCGGTGCGCTTCACCATCGTCTTCGCGGTCGTGGCCACGCCGGTGGTGGCGTGGCAGTGGAGCACCGCCTGGTGGGCCGTGCGCGACCGCTTCGCACCACGGCTGCGCAGCCTGACCGCACGCGACGTCACCTTCGCCACGGGCCTGTTGGCGAGCGTCGTCGCGGTGGGCGGGATGGGTATCGCGGGGCTGACGCTGCGCGGCCAGACCGCGTCCACCGAAGCCAACTTTCCCGTGGCCGCAGCCAACTGGCTGGCCGCCAACCCGAGCGTCGGCACGCGCGCGTTCAACCAGTACGACTGGGGTGGCTATCTCGCCGACCGTTTCTATCCCAATCCCAATCGCCGGGTGTTCATCTACGGAGAGGCCGAGCTGATGGGCGATCGGCTGCTTGCCGACTACGCCGACGTCAACCAGGTGAAGAGTGATTGGGAGCAGGTGCTCGACGGCTACCACGTCGACTATGTAGTGTTCGCCGCAGGCAAACCGCTGGATGCGGTGCTGCAGGAGTCGGGGCACTGGCGACTCGCGTACCGCGACGACGTCGCCGACATCTTCGTGCGCCAGGGCACTGTGATCACGTCGCTGACAAGCGCGACCCGCTGATACACTGGCGACGATTCATGTGCGGCATCACGGGTTTTTGGGGACGGCCGGATCGCCGGCTGCTCGAGGCGATGACGGAGTCGCTGCATCATCGCGGTCCCGACGACGTCGGCTACTTCGAAGACGATGTCGCATCGCTGGGCTTCCGCCGCCTGAGCATCATCGACCTCGCGCACGGGCACCAGCCGATGTCGATGGCGGACGATCGCCTGCACATCGTCTACAACGGCGAGGTGTACAACTTCCGCGAGCTTCGCGCTGAGCTTGCGGCCGCCGGGCACGAGTTTCGCACCACGTGCGACGCCGAGGTGGTGCTGCACGCGTACGCAGAGTGGGGTGTCGACTGTTTTCGCCGCTTCAACGGGATGTGGGCGGTGGCGATTCTCGACATGAGAGCCTCGTCACCGAGGCTGGTGCTGGCCCGCGACCACTTCGGCATCAAGCCGCTGTTCTACGCCACGCACGACGACCGCGTGCTCTTCGGCTCGGAGATCAAGGCGCTGCTGCAGCACCCCACGTTTCCCCGCGCCATCGACGAGCAGCAGATGTACGAGTACCTGCGCTATGGCCTCTTCGACCACAACGACGCCACGTTCTTCAACGGTGTGCGGCAGGTTCCGGCGGCGGCGCATGCGGTCATCGACGGCGACGGCGTCACCGAGACGAAGTACTGGATCCCGCGCATCAGCGAGGACGGCGATCCCTCGCCCGCGGCGTTCCGCGAGGTGTTCGAGCGGGCGGTGCAGCGGCGGCTGGTCGCCGACGTGCCGGTGGGCATCTGCCTCAGCGGCGGGCTCGACTCCTCGTCCATCTGCACCGTGATGGCCCAGCAGCTGCGCGAGCACGTGCGCGACGCGGAATCCATGGGCGACCGGCTCAAGACATTCTCCGCGTTCTTCCCCGGCGACCCGATCGATGAGAGCGCGTACATCAAGACCGTGCTCGACGTCACCGGCGCCGACAGCAGCGTGGTGGAACCCACCGAGCGCGACTTCATCCGCGAGATGGAGCCGTGGGTGTGGCACATGGAGGAGCCGATGGTGTCGTCGGCGCCGTTCGCCATGTGGATGGTGATGCGGCTGGCGCGGCGGCAGGTGAAAGTAGTGCTCGACGGGCAGGCGGGCGACGAGCTGCTGGCCGGGTACGACCACTATCCCTATGTGTTGCTGCGGCAGCTGCTGCGCGAGCGGCGGTACGCGAAGTTCGCGCGCGAGGCGTGGTTGCTGCGCGACATCGTGTGGCCCCTGGCGCGACGCCGTCTGTGGGATCGTCGTCACCACAACGACACCGCCGAGATGCTCCGCCCCGAGTTCGTGGACCGTCATGCACCGCCGCACGACGACCGCGTGGCCGACAACCTCAAGCTGCGGCTGCTGCAGGACTTCGTCACCTACAGCCTGCCGCCGCTGCTGCGCTACGAGGACCGTGCGTCCATGGCGCACTCGCTCGAGGCGCGCCTGCCGTTTCTCGATCAGGAGCTGGTGGAGCACGTCCTCCGTCTGCCGGCGTCGTCGATCATCGACAACGGCTGGACTCGCGCCATCGTGCGGCGCGGCCTGCACGGCCTGCTTCCCGAGGAGGTGGAGCGGCGCCGCAAGAAGATCGGCTTCACCACGCCGGAGTTTCGCTGGTACCGCCGCGAGCGCGCCGCGCTGCAGAGCCTGATGCGCTCCCCCGCGTTCCGCCGCCGCCCGTACTGGAAGGCCGACGAGATCGCGCGGCGCTTCGCGCTCGCGTGCCGCGGCGAGGTGGAGGAGTCGATGTTCTTCTGGCGCGCGGTCAACGCCGAGGTGTGGATGCGGCTGTACATCGACTCGCCGACGATGGCGTTGGACGAGCGCAGCGATCGCTACGGGTTCGTGCGTCGCGCCGATGACGCCGTGGCCGCGACGCTCGACGGCGGCGCGGCTCTCGTCGCGGCCGGCCGCACCAACTGGGCGCGGCATGTGTTCATCGAGGACGGCGACACCGTGTGGGGGCGCGTGCCGCTGCGGTCGGAGCTCCTGCAGCCGGGCAGCGACATCGTTGCAGCGATCGAGCGATCGCTCGACGCGCTGGCCGGCGACGGGGTCACCGTGCGCGACGGCGACGTGATCCTCGTGAGCGAGAAGGCGCTGGCCATCAGCCAGGGACGTTCCTACCCGGTGGAGGACATCCGCACCACGCCGCTGGCGCGCGCGCTGAGCCGCTTCGTCAGCCGGCTGCCCACGGGCGTGGGGCTCGCCCATCCCACAACCATGCAGCTGGCGCTCGACGAGGCCGGCGCGCCCCGCATCCTGATGGCGGCGGCCGCGGCCGCGGTGACGCGTCCGTTCGGCGTCCGCGGCGTCTTCTACCGCGTCGCCGGCGCCGGCGTCAACGCGATCGACGGCCCATCGGCGCTCAACCTCCCGCCGTACGACCGGTGGGCCACCAAGGCGCCGGTCGACCCGCAGGCGGCGGCCGAGCGCATTGCGGCGGCCGTCCGCGATCACACCGGCTGCCGCGTGGCGGTTGCCGTCATCGACGCGAGTGACCTCGCCGCCGACGTGTTCGCCATCGCCGGCGATGTTCGCCACGAGGACGTCATCGCCGTGGTCGCGGACAATCCGCTCGGCCAGTCGGACGAGCAGACGCCCTTCGGGCTGGTGCGACGGATGAGCGCGCGCGCGCCGGCGTCCGCTCGGGCGCCGGTGGCGGCCGCGGTGTAGCAGACACGGAGTTGCCCACGCCGGTTCTCGAATCCCTGGTGCGCTGGGCCGAGGTCAGCGTCGCCGCCCTGCAGCACAACGCAGCATTGATCCGGGGGCTGCTCCAGCCGTCTGTGCAGCTGATGGCGATGGTGAAGTCGGACGGATACGGGCACGGCGCCGTCACCGCGGCCCGCGCGGCGATCGCGGGAGGCGCCACCTGGCTCGGTGTGTACACGCCCGGCGAGGCGCTGGCGCTGCGCGACGCGGGAATCGAGACGCGGCTGCTCGTGGTGGGCTGGAGCCCGCCGCCCTCGCTGGCGGACATGATCACCCGCGACGTCGATGTCACCGTGCTCGACGCCGCCGGTGTCGACGCCGTGCGAACGACGGCCGTGGCGCTGCGCGCGCGGGCGCGCGTGCACGTGAAGATCGACAGCGGGCTTGGGCGCCTCGGGGCGCGTCCTGAATCCCTCCGCGCGCTGAGCACGTCGCTGGGTGCTGCCGCCGACGAGGTCGAGGTGGCGGGCGTGTTCACCCATTTCGCCGATCCGGAGCGTGACCCCGACTACACGCGCGAGCAGCACGAACGGTTCCTGTCCGCCGCCGATCAGCTCCACCCGGTCACTCCCCGAGCGCTGCTGCACGCCTGTGGCAGCGCAGCAATCCTGGGCTTCCCCGAGATGCACCACGACCTGGTGCGCCTCGGCATCGCGCTGTACGGCTACCTGCCCGTTGATCTCACCGCTGCTCCCGGGTTGCGGCCGGCCATGAGCCTGTTCGCGCGTGTGTCGCAGGTGAAGACGGTCGCCGCCGGGGAGACGGTCGGCTACGGACGCACCTGGACGGCCCCCGCCGCGCGCCGCATCGCCACCGTCGCGATCGGCTACGGGCAGGGCGTGCCGCGAAGCCTGTCCAACCGCGGCACACTCGTGATCGCCGGGCACCGATGTCCGATCGCCGGCATCGTGAACATGGACCAGGTGACCGTCGACGTCAGCGATGTGCGCGGCGTCGGCCGGGGTGAGCCCGCCATGGTGTTCGGCGTGCGGGGGTCGGTGCGGCAGGGCGCCGACCTGGTGGCGGAGCTCGTGGGAACCATTCCCCATGAGCTGCTCTGCGGGGTGTCGGCGCAGGTGCCGCGCATCGCCGTCGACGCGGCGCCACCGGCTGAGTGACCGCTGCCTGTTGCGGTACCGTGATGTTGTGTCGCGAGTTGTGAGTCTCGCCGCCGCGCAGTACGCGCCGCGCCTCGGCGAGGTCGAGTGGAACCGCGCTGAAGCCGTGCGGCAGGCGACGGCCGCGGCGGAGCGTGGTGCGTCGCTCATCGTCCTCCCCGAGCTGGCCTCGAGCGGCTACGTCTTCAGCAGCCAGGAGGAGGCGGCCGCCACCGCGGAGCCGGTCGACGGTGCGTTCGCCGCCGCGTTGCAGGAGGTGTGCGCGGCCTTCGGGTGCGTGGTCGTCGCTGGGTTCAACGAGGAGTCCGGGTCGCGGCGGCACAACAGCGCGGTGGTGGTCGGCGCGGCCGGGCCTGTTGCCGTGTATCGCAAGCTGCATCTCTTCAACGACGAGCAGTCATGGTTCGCTCCCGGCGACGACCTGGTCATCGCGGAGACACCCGCGGGCCGCATCGGCGTGCTCATCTGCTACGACCTGCGCTTCCCGGAGGCGGCGCGCGCCCTCACCCTCGCGGGCGCAGAGCTGATCGCGGTGCCCACCAACTGGGTGGCGGCGTTCAAGCACACGGTGTGGGACGAGCGCGGCTACTGCCAGGGCGACTACCTGGCGATGGCCACCGCGGGGCAGAACGGCGTCGCCATCGCGTGCGCCGACCGCGTCGGCGTGGAGCGCGACGTGCAGTTCATCGGGGCGTCGATCATCGTGGGGCCCGATGGCTGGCCGCTGGCCGGTCCGGCGAGCCGGTCGGCTGACGAGCAGCTCGACGCCAACATCGACCTCGGCAGCATCGAGCGCGCGCGTCGCAGCACGCCGCGCAACCATCTGCTCGACGACCGCCGTCCGAGCGCGTACCGCGTGCGGGTGAGCAGCAGCGCTGCCTCGGTTCCCGCATGAGGCAGCCGAACCTCTGACGCCCGCACCCAGCGTCGCCGCGCTGCTGCAGGACCTCAACGCGCTGCAGCGCGATGCGGTGGAGGCGCCCGACGGCCCGCTGCTGATCTTCGCCGGCGCCGGCAGCGGCAAGACGCGCGTGCTGACGCATCGCATCGCGTACGTGATGGCGACGCGTGGCGTGCACCCCGAGGAGATCTGCGCAGTCACCTTCACCAACAAGGCGGCGCGTGAGATGCGCGCGCGGGTGGAGCAGCTGGTGGGGGCGAGCATCAAGGGCATGTGGCTGGGGACGTTCCACGCGCTCGGGGCGCGCATCCTGCGCCGCGACGGCGACGCCATCAACATCCCGCGGGACTACACCATCTACGACGAGGCCGACCGCCTTGCGGCGCTGCGCAACGCGCTGCGCGCCGAGGGCCTGGACGACAAGCGGTACGTCCCGTCGCGCGTCGGCAGCGTCATCAGCTCCGCGAAGAACGAGCTCATCGACGCGCGCGACTACGCGGCGCGGGCCCGCGGTGAGTTCGAGCAGGCGATCGGCCGCTGCTACTTCGCGTACGAGCAGGAGCTGGACGCGGCGTCGGCGCTGGACTTCGACGATCTGCTGTTCCGCACGGTGGTGCTGCTGCGTGAAGCCGACGGGGTGCGCGAGCACTATCAGACGCGCTTCCGGCACCTCTTCATCGACGAGTACCAGGACACCAACCACGCGCAGTACGAGCTGGTGAAGGTGCTGGCGGCGCGGCACCGCAACATCACGGTGGTCGGCGATGATGATCAGTCGGTCTACGGGTTCCGCGGAGCGGTCGTACGCAACATCCTCGCCTTCGAGCGCGACTACCCCGACGCGCGCACCGTCACGCTGGAACAGAACTACCGCTCCACGCAGCCCATCCTCGACGTCGCCCACGCGGTGATCGAACGCAACGAGCAGCGCGCGGACAAACGGCTGTGGACCGAGCATCGCGGTGGCGAGCCGGTGCGCCTCGTCTCGGTGTACGACGAGCGCGAGGAGGCGCTATGGGTCACGGCGGAGATCGAACGACTCGTCGGCCGCGAGGGCGTGTCGCTGAGCGAGTGCGCCGTGCTCTATCGCACCAACGCACAGTCGCGTGCGTTCGAGGAGGTGCTGCTGCGCCGCGGCATCCCGTACCGCCTCGTGGGCGGCATCCGCTTCTACGAGCGCAGGGAGGTGAAGGACGTGCTCGCCTACCTGCGCCTCTGCGCCAATCCCCGCGACGCCGTCTCGTTCGCGCGCGTCGTCAACGTGCCGCGACGCAAGATCGGCGACCGCAGCGTCGCCGAGCTCGAGCGTCTGGCGCGGCGCAAACGTCTGTCGCCCTTGGAGGCGGCACGCCGCCTTGACGAGGCCGAGGGCCTCGGTGCGGCGGCGATGCAGGCGATCACCGCGTTCGCCGGGCTGATGGAGCGTCTCCGTCAGGAGGCGCTGCAGGTGCCGCTCCCGGTGCTGCTCGACACCGTCCTGACCGCGACCGGCTACCGCGACATGCTGCGCGACGGCACGCCAGAGGGCGAGGAGCGCTGGGGCAACGTGGTCGAGCTGGCCGGGCTCGCGGCCGAGTACGAGGACGTGCCGGCACCGGACGGGCTGCAGCAGTTCCTGGAGAACGTCGCGCTCGTCAGTGACGTCGACAGCGTCGACGACAAGGATCAGGGCGTGCTGCTGATCACCCTGCACCAGGTGAAGGGACTGGAGTTCGACGTTGTCTTCGTCGCCGGGATGGAGGAGGGCCTGCTGCCGCACGTGCGCTCGCTCGAGGACGGCGACACCGGCATCGCCGAGGAGCGCCGTCTCACGTACGTGGGGATGACACGCGCACGCCGGCACCTGTATCTGCTGCACGCGTTCCGTCGCCATCTCTACGGCACACCACAGCTGGCGGAGGCCTCGCGGTTTCTCCGCGAGATCCCTGCGAACCTGCTCGAGCTGGCGTCGCGACCGGGCGGCCGCCTGGTGCAGGACGTCCGCCGTCCCGGGTCGGTGCGGCAGGCGGTGCACGCGCGCGCCGTGCAGCCGAACCCCGTGACGGTAGCGCCGCAGCGATATCGTGCAGGCATGCGCCTCCGTCACGAGCGATACGGCGAGGGCACGGTGCTGAAGAGCACGATGACCCGCTCCGGCGAGGAGCTGGTGATCAAGTTCGACGAGCAGGGCGTGAAGATCTTCGCCGTCGGCGACGCGGTGCTCTGGCCGGTGGAGCCGTAGCGCCTGAGCATGGTCACCGAGACGATCCCGGCGGCGGAGCGCGCGAGGGCCGCCGAGCTGCGCGGCACCATCGAGCACCACGCTCGGCAGTACTACGTGCTGGACAGGCCGGAGATCTCCGACGCGGATTACGACAAGCTGTTCCGCGAGCTCCTCGATCTCGAGACGCGCTACCCAGGGCTGCAGACACCGGAGTCGCCCACGCAGCGTGTCGGTGGGGCCCCCTCGGAGGCGTTTCACAAGGTGCGCCACCGGCAGCCGATGCTCAGCCTCAACAACGCCTTCTCCCACGACGAGGTACGCGACTTCGTGCGCCGCGTCGAGCGCGGGTTCGGCGCCGTCGACGCCTACGTCTGCGAGCTGAAGATCGACGGCCTCGCCATGTCACTCACGTACCGCGGCGGCGAGTACGTGCGGGCGGCCACCCGCGGCAATGGCGTCGAGGGTGAGGACGTCACCGCCAACGTGCGCACCATCCGCTCGGTGCCGCGCACGCTGCGCGCGGCCGAGGTGACAGTGCCGAACGAGTTCGAGGTTCGCGGCGAGGTGTACCTGCCCAAGGCAGCGTTCGCCGCGCTGAACGCACGCCTCGAGGAGGCCGGCAAGCCCACCTACGCCAACCCGCGCAACGCCGCCGCCGGCGCGGTGCGTCAGCTCGACCCCAACATCACGGCGCAGCGCGGCCTGCAGACGTTCATGTACCAGATCGACCCGCCGGGGGCGGCGGCGTCGCAGGCGGAGGTGCTGCACTCGCTGGAGCAGCTCGGCTTCCGCGTCAACCCGCACCGCCGCGTGGCCCGGTCGGTCGACGAGATCGTCGCGTTCCTCGAGGAGTGGGCGACGCGGCGTCACGACCTGGAGTACGAGACCGACGGGGTGGTGATCAAAGTGTCGTCCCTGGGGGCGCAGGCGGAGCTGGGGTCGATCTCGCGCTCACCTCGCTGGGCGATCGCGTACAAGTTCCCGCCCGAGGAGAAGCAGACGATCGTGCTCGACATCGCGGTCTACGTCGGCCGCACCGGCGCGGTGACGCCGGTGGCGATGCTGGAGCCGGTGGTGCTGGCCGGATCGACGGTGCGCCGCGCCACGCTGCACAACGAGGACGAGGTGGCGCGCAAGGACGTGCGCATCGGCGACACCGTCATCCTGCACAAGGCCGGCGACGTGATCCCCGAGATCGTGCGCGTGCTGCCGGAGAAGCGGTCGAAGACGTCGGCGCCGTGGGCCATGCCGGAGCGTTGCCCGGCGTGTGACTCCGAGCTGGTGCGCGAGGAGGGTGAGGCAGTGCGCCGCTGCGTCAACCCGCTGTGCCCGGCGCAGCGGCGCGAGAAGCTGCTCCACTTCGCATCGCGCGCGGCGATGAACATCGAGGGGCTGGGCCCGGCGATCATCGACCAGCTTGTCGATCAGGGCTACGTCATCGAGCCCGCCGATCTGTTCCGCGTAACCGGTGAGCAGCTGCTGACGCTCGACGGATTCGCCGAGCGCTCGGCCGAGAAGCTGGTAGCGTCCATAGACTCGCGCAAGCACGTACCGCTGCCGCGGTTCATCAACGCACTCGGCATCCGTCACGTGGGCGAGCACACCGCCGAGGCGCTGGCGACGCACTTCGGCACGATCGACGCGCTGCTGTCAGCGTCATCGGAGGAGCTGCGTCAGGTCGAGGGCATCGGCGATGTGGTCGCGGAGCAGGTGCATCGCTGGCTGGCGTCGTCCGAGGGTCGCAAGGTCATCGACGATCTGCGGCGTGCCGGTGTCGAACCTGAACGAACGGAGCGCGGTGAGGGACCGTGGACCGGCCAGACATGGGTGCTGACGGGCAGCCTGGACTCGATGACGCGCCCCGAGGCGGAGGATCGGATCCGCGCGCTGGGCGGCAACCCGGGATCCAGCGTGTCCAAGAAGACCCACGCGGTGGTTGCGGGTGCGTCGCCAGGCAGCAAGCTGGAGAAGGCGCAGCGGCTCGGCGTGCGCGTGCTCGACGAGGGGCAGTTCATCGCCGACCTGGAGGCGGCCGAGCTCTTGTGACGAGCTTGACCCGGCCGACAGCTCGACAGCGCGCCGGCGGTAGAATCCCGCGCTGTGTTGGGCAGGGAGCGCTCGATCCCATTGGTGGCAGGAGCGTTTGCTGCGCTTGTGCCGCTGACGCTCGCGTCCTGCGGGTCGAGTGAAGCGGACAAGAGTCCGAGCCAGATCCTGCAGGACGCATCGACAGCCATCAAGGCGGTCAGCACGTACCACCTGGCGGGCTCGGGCCAGTCCGGTGGCTCGAAGATCGGCTTCGACCTGCACATCGGCGGACCCACGGCGGCGTCGGGCTCGGTGACCATGGCGGGTGTGACCGCCCAGGTCGTCGTTGTCAACGGTGACGCGTACCTCAAGGGCAAGGATTTCCTCGAGCAGGTGGCGGGATCGCAGGCTGCGACCCTGATCGACGACAACTGGGTGAAGGTACCGGCCAGCGGCTCCTCCGATCTCACGCAGAGCTTCTCAGGCCTGGCAAACACCAAGAAGCTCGGCGGCTGCCTCGTCAGCGGGTTCGGCGGCGTGAACCTCACCAAGTCCACGGCCACGATCAACGGAAAGCCGGTCGTGGTGCTGCAGGCCTCCGCGCTCACCATGGACTTCGCGTCGAGCGGCCCCACCTACCTGCTGCAGGTGAGGTCGACGGGTTCGACGCCCAGCTTCGACGACTGCATGAACGGGTCGTCGAGCAGCTCGTCCGGCAGCACGCCGGTGACCGGCAGCGGGGGCACGATCACCTTCGACAGCTGGGGCTCCTCGATCACAGTGACCCCGCCGCCCCACCCCATCGACCTCTCGGCGCTCAGCGGCGGTTGATTCGCTGACGCGTTCGTGGCGCTGGGTACAGTGGGTGCATGGCGACCACCACCGGCCGGCGCGCTGAACGGCTGATCGACGACCCCGAGCTGCTGCGCGCCCGCCTCCGCGCCGCTCCGGACGCGCCGGGCGTCTACCTGATGCGGGGCATGGACACGCGCGTCATGTACGTGGGCAAGGCGGCCAACCTGCGCGCCAGGCTGCGCTCGTACTTCACCGGGCTCACCACGCTGCAGCCGCGCACGCGGGAGCTGGTGGAACGCGTCTTCGATTTCGACGTCGTCGCCGCCGCCAACGAGCGCGAGGCGCTGATCCTCGAGAACTCGCTGATCAAGCAGTACCGCCCGCGCTTCAATGTTCGACTCAAGGATGACAAAAACTACCTGTACCTGAAGATCCCGCGCCCCGGCGTGCACGACGCGGTGGCCCCCGGCACGGCGCGCGAGGAGATCCGCACACCCCGGGGCGAGAGCGCGCGCCGGGCCACCGAGTTCCCCCGGCCCTACTACACGCGCAAGGTGATCCGCGACGGCGCCCGGTACTTCGGCCCCTACACGAGCGCCCAATCGCTGCGCACCACCGTGCGCTCGCTGCGCACGATCTTCCCCTTCCGCACGTGCAGTGACGAGATCTTCCGCCGCGGCCGCGTCTGCCTCGACTATCACATCAAGCGCTGCGCGGGACCATGCGAGGGTCGCATCGCGCCCGAGCAGTACGCGCTGCTCCTGGACCAGGTGCAGCAGTTCATGGAGGGACGGTCGGACTCGCTGCAGGCGGAGCTCACCGAGCAGATGGATCGCGCCGCGGAGGCGCGTGACTACGAGCTCGCGGCGCGCTTTCGCGACCGGCTGCGCGCCATCGAGCGCATCAGCGAACGCCAGACGGTGCTGCGCGGCGGCCGCTGGGAGGAGGACTGCGTCGCGGTCGCGCTCGAGGCCGGCCGGGCGATGGTGGCGGTGCTGTCGGTGCGCGAGGGCCGGGTGATGGCGATGGACACGCACGAGCTCGAGGGCGTCGCCGACCTCGACGCCTCGGCGTGCCTGAGCGGCTTCGTGCCCCAGTACTACGCCAACGTCACCGCGGTGCCGCGGCGGCTGCTGCTCTCCCATCCCGTGGAGGACGCGGAGCTGCTCGCCGACGTGCTCGGTGATCAGCGCGGGACCACCGTCGAGCTCCACGTCCCCCAGCGCGGTGACGCCCGCCGCCTCGTGGAGCGCGCCTCGGAGACGGCGCTGGTGGCCCTGCGCCAGCAGCGCATCGTCGACGACTACGACGAGGCCAAGACCGAGGCGCTGCTCGAGGATCTCGCCTCGCGCCTGGGGCTGCCGGCACCGCCGCAGCGTATCGAGTGCTACGACATCAGCAACACCATGGGCACCAACTCCGTCGGCTCGATGGTGGTGTTCGAGGACGGCCGTCCTGTGCCGGCCAAGTACCGCCACTTCGGCATCAAGACGGTGGAGGGCGCCAACGACTTCGCCTCCATCGAGGAGACGCTGCGCCGCCGGTTCGGCCGGCTGCAGCGTGCGACCGGTGTGGCCGAGGACTTTCCCATCATCGATCCCGCCGGGGCCAACGGCGACCAGCGTGAGTCCCTCCGCCACCGGCGGGAGGAGCGCGAGGACGCCGACCTCAGCTTCGGCGTGGTCCCCGACCTCGTGCTCATCGACGGTGGCAAGGGGCAGCTCAACGCGGCGGTTCATGTGCTCGAGCACTTCGGGCTGCAGTCGATCCCCGTGTTCGGCCTGGCCAAGCGCAACGAGGAGCTCTTCCGCCCCGCCGAGCCGCACCCGATCGTGCTGGATCGCGACAGCCCGACGCTGTTCCTCGTGCAGCGCGTGCGCGACGAGGCGCACCGCTTCGCCATCACGCGGCATCGCGCCCGCCGCGGCCGCTCGGCGCTGCGCTCGCGCCTGGACGTCGTGCCCGGGCTGGGCCCGGCGCGGCGGCGCGCGCTGCTGCGCGAGTTCGGCAGCATCGACGCCATCCGCGACGCACCGGTCGAGGAGCTGATACGCGTGGTGCCGCGACCGGTGGCGCTGCGCATCAAGGAGCTCGTGTGACCGTCTGGGTGCTGACCGGTCCGTCGGGTGCCGGCAAGGCCACAGCGCTGGCCGGGCTGGAGCGCGGCGGCGTCGAGTGTGTCGACAACCTCCCCGCGGCGCTGCTCGACGAGTTCGCCCGGATGCCCCGCGACGGCACAGCCGCGGCGGTCATCGACGCCCGCCAGGGTGAGCGGCTGCGGCGGATCACGTCGCTGCCCGGGGTGCGCGTGCTCTTCGTCGACGCGCGTGACGACGTGCTGGTGCGGCGGATGGCGGAGAGCACGCGCCCTCATCCCTGCGCCGCCGCTGGGAGTGCGGGAGCGGCCGTGCTGGCAGAACGAGAGCTGCTGCGGCCGCTGCGAGCCGCCGCCGACGTGGTGCTCGACACCTCCGACCTCGAGCCGGCCGAGCTGCACCGCCGCGTGCGCGACATCGTGGTGGACGACACAGCGCGAACGGCGGGTGTCCGCTGCACCGTGACCTCGTTCGGCCACAAGTTCGGCCCCGAGACGGAGGCGGACTGGGTGATCGACGCGCGGCTGGTGCGCAACCCGTTCTGGGTCGACGAGCTGCGCCCGCTGACGGGGCTCGATCCCGAGGTGCGCGACTACGTGCTCGCCGACCCCGCCGCCCAGGACCTGGTGAACAGCGTGGTCGGCCTCGTCGATTGGGCGGCCGGCCGGTCCCGGGAGCGGGAGCGGCGCTTTCTCCACCTCGCCGTCGGCTGCACCGGAGGCCGCCATCGCTCGGTGGTGCTCGCCGGGGAGATCGCCTCCCGCCTGGGTGCGACCGGCCTCGCGGTGACCCTGCGGCACCGCGACGTGGAGCGTCCCGACCCCCGCGACACCGCCTGAGATTGAGCCGCCGCGCCCGGCGGAATCGTGAATAATGCAGCGCCCGCTATCGGTACCCAGTGGTAGTGTGGCCGCCTCGCCAGTCCAGGGAGAAGCTTGCAATGGCAGTCAAGGTAGGGATCAACGGCTTCGGCCGTATCGGCCGCAACATCCTCCGGGCGGCGCTGGAGCGCGACAGCGATCTGGAGTTCGTGGCGGTCAACGACATCACCACCGCGGGGACCCTCGCCCACCTCTTCCTGCACGACAGCGTCCTGGGCCGCTACCCGGGCACGGTGGCCGCCAACGGTGACAGCCTCACCATCGACGGCAAGACGATCAAGGTGTTCGCCGAGCGCGACCCGCAGCGCATTCCCTGGGGCGACGCCGGTGTCGACATCGTGATCGAGTCCACCGGCCTCTTCACCGACGCCGAGAAGGCGCGAGCCCACATCGAGGCCGGCGCCACCAAGGTGGTGATCTCAGCACCCGCAACGGGTGAGGACATCACCGTGTGCATGGGCGTCAACGACGCCGCGTACAACCCGGCCGAGCACAGCGTGATCTCCAACGCGTCGTGCACCACCAACTGCCTGGCGCCGGTGGCCAAGGTGCTCAGCGAGTCTTACGGCATCGAGACCGGATTCATGACCACGGTGCACGCGTTCACCAACGACCAGGTGATCCTCGATGCGCCGCACAAGGATCTGCGCCGCGCGCGTGCCGCGGGGCTGTCCATCATCCCCACCACCACCGGCGCGGCCAAGGCGGTGTCGCTGGTGCTGCCCGAGCTGAAGGGCAAGTTTCACGGGGTGGCGCTGCGCGTGCCGGTTCCCGACGTGAGCCTGGTCGACCTGACCGTGACGCTGAACAAGAGCACCACCGTCGAGGACATCAACGCCGAGATGCGCGAGGCGGCCGACGGCTCGCTGCGCGGCATCCTCGCGGTGAGCGACGAGCAACTCGTGTCGATGGACTTCCTCCGCGATAGTCACTCGTCGATCCTCGACGCGCCCAGCACGATGATGCTCGGCGATCGCACCGCGAAGGTGCTCGCCTGGTACGACAACGAGTGGGGATACTCCTGCCGCTGCGTCGACCTGGTCGAGCACGTCGCCGCGCGCCTCTGACGCGGGCATGCCGAAGGCGACGGTCGACGACATCGACGTCAGCGGACGCCGCGTGCTGCTGCGCGTCGACTTCAACGTGCCGATGCGCGACGGGCGGATCGTCGACGACCGGCGCATCCGTGCCGCCGTGCCCACGATCAACTCGCTGCGGGAGCACGGTGCGCGCGTCGTCGTGGTCACACATCTGGGCCGTCCCAAGGGCAAGCCCGACGCGGCGTTGAGCACCGCGCCGCTCGCCGCACACCTCGGGGAGCTGCTCGGGGTTCCGGTGCCGGTGGCCGCCGACGTCGCCGGTGACAGCGCGCAGGCCATGGTCGAGGCCCTGCGCGGCGGTGACGTCGGCATGCTCGAGAACGTGCGCTTCGAGCCGGGCGAGGAGGCCAATGATCCCGCGGTCGCCGAGGCGCTTGCGTCGCTCGCCGACGTGTACGTCAACGACGCGTTCGGCACCGCGCATCGCGCGCACGCCTCCACCGAGGGCGTGGCGCACCTGCTGCCCGCCGTCGCCGGGCGGCTGATGGCGCGCGAGCTCGACGTCCTCGGAGGCGTGCTCCAGCACCCTGCACCCCCGCTGCTGGCGATCATCGGCGGGGCCAAGGTGTCCACCAAGGTCGCCGTGCTCTCCAACCTGATGGATCGCGTCGACACGCTCTGGGTGGGCGGTGCGATGGCGTCCACCTTCTTCCGCGCCCAGGGCCTGAAAACGGGCAGGTCGCTGGTCGAGGAGGAGCACATCGACACGGCGCGGTCGCTGCTGAGCTCGGCGGCGGCGAAGGAGGGCACGCTGCAGCTGCCGGTCGACGTGGTGGTCGCGCCGTCCGTCGACCCCGATGCGCCCACCACCGTGGTCGCGGCGGACGCGATCCCCGACGACCTGATGGTGGTGGACGTGGGTCCGGCCACCTGTGAGCGCATCGCCGCCGACAGTGCGCGGGCGGGTACGGTGGTGTGGAACGGTCCGCTCGGCATCTACGAGATCGAGGCGTTCGCACAGGGAACGCGTGCAGTCGCCGGCGCCGTGGCCGCGTCACCGGCGTTCACCGTCATCGGCGGCGGCGACCTCGCTGCGGCCGTCGAGGACGCCGGCGTTGCCGACAAGATTGACCACATCAGCACCGGTGGCGGGGCCACGATCGAGTTTCTCGAGGGCCGGGTCCTGCCCGGTGTGGCTGCGCTGCGCGAGCGCGACGCGGTCAACGATCCCGAGGCTGCGCGTCGTTGACAGCTGACCGCGCGATGCCGCTGGTCGCCGGCAACTGGAAGATGAACACCGCAATCGACGATGGCGTGCGCCTGGCGGAGGCCGTGCGTCTCGGGACCGAGGCCCTCGAGGGCGCCGTCGAGGTGGCGGTGCTGCCGCCGTTCACCCACCTGCGCCCGGTGTACGAGGAGCTGCGCCACAGCCACGTGCAGCTCGGCGCCCAGGACGTCTTCTGGGAGCACTGGGGTGCGTACACCGGGGAGATCTCCGCGCCGATGCTCGCCGGCTGGTGCGACCACGCGCTCGTCGGCCATTCCGAGCGTCGTCATCTGCTGGGAGAGTCCGACGACGACGTGGGACGGAAGCTCGCTGCGCTGCTGCGCGAGGGGCTGCACGGCATTCTCGCCGTGGGGGAGACGGAGAGCCAGCGCGACGGCGGTGACACGTTTCGCGTCGTCGACCGGCAGCTCGACGCGGCGCTGCGCTTCCTCGAGTCGCCGCCGGCGCCCGCGAGGTACGTGATCGCCTACGAGCCCGTGTGGGCGATCGGCACCGGCAGGACCGCGACCCCCGCGCAGGCGGAGGAGGTGTGCGCGCACATCAAGGCGTGGCTCCAGGAGCGTGCCGGCGCCGCGCCGCGTGTCCTGTACGGTGGCAGCGTGACCCCGGAGAACGCCGCCTCGCTGTTCGCCGAAGCCTCGATCGACGGCGCGCTCGTCGGCGGCGCCAGCCTCAAGGCCGATCAGTTCACGGCGATCGTCGCCGCCGCTGCGCCCGGGGCGCGCGTCGGCTGATTCAATCCATGGCCGCCGCGCCTGATGAGGGCGTCCGGCCGCTGGTGCTCGTCATCCTCGATGGCTGGGGCTTCAGCGCCGATCCGTTCGGGAACGCGATCCGCGACGCGGACACGCCGGAGATGGAGCGGCTCATGCGCCAGTGCCCCACCACCCTGGTGGCGGCAAGCGGCGAGGCGGTCGGGCTGCCCCGCGGTCAGCAGGGCAACTCCGAGGTGGGGCACCTGACCATCGGCGCCGGCCGCGTCGTGTACCAGCCGCTCTCGCGCATCAACCGTGCAGTGGCCGACGGCTCCTTCCATGACAACCCGGTGCTGTGCGCGGCCATCGACCGGGCCCGCGACCGCGGCGCGTCACTGCAGCTGCTCGGGCTCGTCTCACCCGGCGGCGTGCACAGCCACATGGACCACGCCGTCGCCCTCGCCGAGCTCGCCCGGCGTCGCGGGCTCGACCGAGTGTTCGTGCACGCGTTCACCGATGGTCGCGACGAGCCGCCGATGAGCGGCGCCGGCTACATGCAGGCGTTCTGCGACGACCTCGAGCGCGCCGGGGCCGGCCGCGTGGTGTCCGTGTCCGGGCGGTACTTCGCGATGGACCGCGACCGCCGCTGGGACCGGACCGAGCGCGCGTACGACGTCATCGTCAGCGGCACCGGCGCCGATGCCGCCGACCCGGTGGCGTACATCGAGTCGCAGTACGCGGCCGGCGTCGGCGACGAGTTCATCCCGCCGGCCGGCATCGTGGCGCCGGGCGCGGCCCGGGTGCGCATCGAAGATGGCGACAGTGTTGTCTTTTTCAACTTCCGCCCCGATCGTGCCCGGCAGCTGACGCACGCCGTCGTCGATCGCGACTTCTCCGGCTTCGAGCGTTCTCGCGTGCTCCTCGACCTCGCCGTGGTGACCATGACCGAGTACGAGCGCGCGCTGCCCGTGCAGATCGCGTTTCCCACCGAGGACGTGCGCCACACGCTGGCCCAGGTGATCGCGGAGCGCGGCCTGGCACAGTTCCACGTGGCCGAGACCGAGAAGTACGCGCATGTGACGTACTTCATCAACGGCGGGCGCGAGCGGGCGTTTCCCGGCGAGGAGCGGCTGCTGGTGCCGTCACCGCGCGTGGCCACCTACGACGGCGTGCCCGAGATGAGCGCCCGGCCGGTCGCCGACGCGGTGGTGGAGCACATCCGCCGCGGCGACGACGCGCTGATCGTGGTCAACTTCGCCAACGCCGACATGGTGGGCCACACCGGCGACCTGGCCGCCGCGGTGCGCGCGGTGGAGTTCATCGATGTGTGTGTGGCGCGCATCGCCAGCGCCGCTGTTGAGCATGACGCCGCGGTGCTGATCACCGCCGACCACGGCAACGCGGAGCGAATGCGGGACAAGCGCGACGGGTCCCCGCTCACCGCTCACACGACGAGCCCCGTGCCGGTGATCCTCTGCGGCACGGCCGCGACGGCTCTCCGCGACGGGGGCGGCCTCCGCGACATCGCGCCCACCGCGCTCGATGCGATGGGGATCCGGGCGCCCGAGGCGATGACGGGCCGCTCCCTGATGCTCAGCCGAGGGCAGGTCTGAGCCGGTGAGCCCGCTGTCGCGCTCGGGCGACCCGGGGTGTCAGCTCTCCGCCTTCTCCGAGGGTGACTGCGCCTCGCCCGCGAGCAGCATGTACAGCCGCTTGCGCGCGTCGCGCAGGATGTCTTTGGCCGCGGCGATCTGGGCGCTCTCGCCGGCCCGCGCCACCTGCCAGGTGGCCGCGACGAGCCCGATGACCAGGTCCTTGAGCTCCACGAGCTCGTTGGGGACCGCGCCCGCGACCTGATCCCAGGGTGCGCGCTCGCCCCCGAGCCGCTCGGCCTCGGCCTTGCCGGCGTCGGTGAGCTCGTACACGCGCCGCTCGGTCTCGCCGGCCACGATGCGCACGAGCCCCTCGTCCTCCAGCTGTTGCAGCGTGGGGTAGACGGAGCCGGGGCTCACGCGCCAGGCGCCGCCGCTGCGCGCCTCCAGCTCCTGGATGATCTGGTACCCGTGCGACGGCTTCTCGGCCAGGAGCACGAGGATCGCCGCCCGGATGTCGCCGCGCCCGGCGCGCCTGCCGCCGCGCGCCCACGGCGGACCCCCGCCGAAGCCCCCGCCCCAGGAGCGAAAGCCGCCGAAGTCGGCGGGATCGAACGGTGGCCAGCCGTGGCCGTGACGCCGGCCGGCGGCGTGCGCGAAGCGATGCAGCCGCTCCGCCGCCTCACGGCGGAAGGGCGCCCATGGTTCCGCCTCGTAGGCGGAATGTCGTGCGTGCATGTGAACGTGTTCCTCCACGGTTCTCGGTGGCGTTCCGGCGTGCTACCGGGTGCCTAAACGTGCCATCACGATATATCGCAACCGCTCGCTTGTCAAACGGGAACCGCAGGACGCGCCGGGACATGCCAGCTCAATAGCTAATGGCCATTGGCGTTAGAAGGGGTAGAATCGCGGGTACGGGCACGCGATGAGGCCCGATGCACGGAGGCCGGCCGACTTCGATGGGCATCCCCGGGACGCCCGGGCCGCCAGCGCGACCTGCTCGCGTTCCATCATCACGGACCCGGCGCGCTCCACTAGCCCGGGCTGGCGGCCCAGTCGAGCGACATCTGCGCGAGCATCGCGGCGGCGACCCCCGGGGCCCGCGGCAGCTGGATGTCGAGCTCGTGGTTGCGCGCGAAGCCGCCGCCCGACCAGTTGGCGCTGCCGAAGAGCACCGACGTGCCGTCGGCCACGATGGCCTTGGCGTGCAGCAGCTCGCCGTGGCTGCGATACCAGCGAAGCGGCACCCCGGCGGCGAGCAGCGCCTGGTACGACGGGTCACTCGAGTGCTGCGACGGGTCGAGAAGCAGCCGCACGTCCACCCCGCGCAGCCGTGCGGCCTCGAGCGCGTGCACGACGCCGGTGTCGGTGAGCACGAACAGCTCCAGCCGCAGCGTGCGCCTGGCGGCGTTGATCATCTGCAGGGCCAGCGGCCGGATCTCCGCCGCCGGGAGGGTGGCCGCCACGGTGATCGCCGCGTCGGTCACGGCGGCCGGCACCGTGACGGCGCGGCCGCAGGTGACCAGGTCGCGTAAGAACACGCGGTCGAGATTGGCCACCGCCGGTCCGCGGATCAGCGCATCGTAGTCGTGGTTCGCCGGCGAGCTCGAACCCCAGTTGATGCCACCAACGACTGCAACCGTGTCGTCGACCACCAGCAGCTTCACGTGGTCGATCATCAGCCGTCGCACCGGGTAGTCGACCACGTCGATTCCGGCGCCGCGCAGCTGCTGCGCGGTGGCGTTGCTGGTGACCTCCGATGGATCGTCGATCACCGTCACGCCGACACCGCGGGCGTGCGCAGCCAGCACCGCCACCACCAGCGCGGCGTTGTTGAACTCGTACATCTCGATGTGCAGCGTCAGCCGCGCGCCATCGATCAGCAGTTGCAGCTGCGCAAACGTGGGGGCGCCGCTGCGCAGCAGGCTGACGCTGTCGGCCGCCAGATGCTCGGCCGGCGCCGGGCCCAGCAGGGGTGCGGGCCGCGGGTCGCCCACCGTGGTGGCGGAGGACGCGCAGGCGCTCGCCAGCAGGGTCGCCAGGCACAGCGCAAGGCAGGAGCGCGGGGACACCGACAGTCGCGGCATTTCGCATGAACGGTACCACAAACAAGTCTGTGTAGTGGCGAGCGCCGGTGCCACAGTGATATGGCAATTTGACGCGCTCCGAGGGTGGCGCGCGGAGGCGGCTTCTATACTTGCGCCCGTGCACGATCGAGGAGGAGCGGTTGGGTGAAGACCGCACTGTCCGTGGCGCAGGACGCCGTGGGAATCCTGGCGATCCTTGGCATCCTGCTCCAGACCCCGAAGGCGACGGGGCTGGGTGGAACGATCGGGGGCGGGGCGGACTCGGGCGGCGGGTACCGCCGCCGGCGGGGCCTGGAGCAGGGGCTGCTCCGGTTCTCGGCGGTGATGATCGGGCTGTTCGTCGTCCTGTCGGTCCTCTCCACCTACGTCACCAAGTAAAGTTCCGCCGCAACCGGCGCCGCGAGGTGATCACGGCGATCACCCTGGCCGTGCTCGCCGTCATCTCCCTGGGTGTCGCCGCCTCGCTGCACTTCGGCGTCATCGGCGGTCCCGACTTTCGTGAGGCGCTCGTCGTCGAGCAGGAGCCGCTCTCGCTGGATCCGCTGATCGGTGAGCAGGACCCCGCAGTCCGCGACGTCGGCCACCTGCTGTACCGCAGCCTCCTGCAGCTTGACGCCGGCGCGGTCCCCCGGCCCGACCTGGCCCGGCAGTACTCGGTCAGCGCCGACGGGCTCACGTATCACCTCACGCTGGCACCGGGTCAGCGGTGGTCGTCCGGCGGCCGGATCATGCCGGCCGACGTGGCCGCAACGTTCGCGTTCCTGCAGACGTCGACCACCGCCGACCGCCGCCTGGCGTCGCTGGTGCAGGGGGTGAAGCTGGCGGTCACCGGGTCCGACGTCGTGTTCACACTGCCGGCGCCGCACACCGCCTTCGGCGCCGCGCTCACCCAGGTGCCGATCCTGCCGTTCGGCACCCTGAGCACGAAGCAGCTGGCGGCAGTCGCGTCGCGGCCGAACCAGCCGCTGGCCACGTCCGGCGCCTACCGCGTCGCGGCTGCCACCGACGCTGCGATCGACCTGGAGCGCAACCCCCATGCCACCGCCCGCGCAGGGTTGGGACGCATCCGCTTCGACCTCTACACCAGCTTCACCGCCGCAGCGGCGGCCTACAACAGCGGTGGCGCAGACGCGGTGCTGGCGGCGACGCCGCAGCAGAGCGCCACCCTGCTCAAGCGCTCGGGGTCGGTGGCGCACAGCATCCGCACCTTTCAGTTCGTCGACCTGCTCTTCAACGAGCGGGTGCCGGGACTCGACGACCTCCTGGTTCGCGGCTCCATCGCCTTGGCGGTGAATCGTGCGGCCATCATTCAGGGAGCGCTGGACTCCTCGGGCGGGGCGCCGCAGGTGCAGGCGATCAGCGAGGGCCTCCCGTGGGCGGCCGGACCGGCGTCGGCCGGAACCACGTCCGCGGCGCAGGCGAGCGCGTACCTCCAGCAGGACGGGTGGAGCCTCAACGCACAGGGCACCCGCGTCCGCGGCGCCGTGGCGCTCAGCTACTCGCTCACCGTGCCCGATGTCGAACCCCTGCGCACGGTCGCCGCCGAGCTGGCCACGCAGCTGGCGAAGATCGGCGTCACCATCCGCGTCACGCCGGTGCCCGCCGACCACTTCGTGTCACCGGACGTCCAGCAGCACGATTTCCAGCTGGCCCTGGGCGATTGGGATGGCGGCCCCGATCCCGACGTCAGCGCGTTCTGGCGATCCAACGCCACGCCGCCGCAGGGCTTCAACGTGTCCGGCTCGCCGGTGGACCCCTTCCTCGATCAGGCGCTCGACGTCCTCGCCACCGCCTCGGACCCGCAGGCGCGTATCTCGGCCGCGGCCTCGGTCAGCCGCCACCTCGTGCTGGACGCCACGGCGGTGTTCCTCTACACGCCGGAGGTCTCCTACGTGGTCCATGCCTCGTTGGGAGCCATGCCGATCCCGGCCACGGGCGACAGCACCGCGCGGTTCGACGACATCGCCGGCTGGCGTCACTGATCGAAGCGCGTCCCTCCTGTAACCGGGACGTGGCGATTCCCCTTTGTGCCGGCACGGGATAATCCCCCATTGACGATGGCACCTTCGAGCGCGCTCGTGCGCGGCGCCCCATGACGGCCGAGCCACTGCCGGAGGGCGAGCACGAGATCTTCCGGGCGGTGTTCGACGGCGCCGGCACCGGCATGGCTGTGCTCGAGCCGACGGGGTGCATCGTCCGCGTGAACGCGAGTCTCGCTGCGCTCCTCGGCCGCGAGGCGGACGGCTTGGGCGGCGTCCCATTCGGTGACCTGGTCGACCCCGCCGCGCGCAAGCGGGTGGTGGCCGCGCTGCAGCGCGCGACCACCGAGCCGCACGCCGTCTCCGTCGATCACGGCCTGGCCGGCGACACGAAGGCCGTGATCCATTGCACCGTGACGGCGGTGCGCGACAGCGGCGGGCGCACGCCGTATCTCATCCTGGAGGCGCACGACATCACGCCGGAGGCCGCGCCATCGCGCGCGCCGTTCGACAGCGAGGCGCGCTTTCGCGCGTTTGTCGACAGCGTCGCCGACTACGCGATCTTCATGCTCGACACCGACGGCAACGTCGCCACCTGGAACGTCGGCGCCGAGAAGCTCAAGGGCTACACCGCCGGCGAGATCACGGGGCAGCACTTCCGCGTCTTCTACAGCGCCGACGCGCAGGCGCGACGGCACCCGGAGCACGTGCTCGAGCTGGCCACGCGCGACGGCCGCTACGAGGAGGACGGCTGGCGCGTGCGCAAGGACGGCACGCGGTTCTGGGCGAGCGTCGTCATCACCGCGCTGCACAACGACGCCGGCGACCTCGTCGGCTTCGGCAAGGTGACGCGCGACAACACGGAGCGGCACGACATCGGCGAGGAGCGCGAACGCGTGTCGCGCACGCTCGCCAAGGCCAACGAGCGCCTGCAGAAGGCGGCCGACGAGAAGGCCGAGTTTGTCGCGATCACCGCGCACGAGCTGCGCGGTCCGGTGCAGCTGATGCGCGGCAGCGCGGAGACGCTTCTCGACGAGTGGGACCGGCTCGACGACCCGATGCGAAAGCGCCTGCTCGAGCTCATGGCCACGGGCGGCAACCGCCTGCACCGGCTGCTCGAAGACCTGCTGGTCGTCACCCGCGCCGAGGCCGGCCGCCTCGACCTGCACGTCGCTCCGCTGCGGTTGCGCCCGCTGCTCGAGGAGGCTGCGCGCGAGGTCGACAGCCGCGGATCGATCGAGATCCGGTGCACCGACGGGCTCGCCGTCGATGGTGACCGCGGCCGGCTGATGCAGATCGTCACCAATCTCATGACCAATGCCATGCGGTACGGCTCACCGCCCGTGGAGGTGAAGGCGGCATCGGCAGGCGCGATGGTGGAGATCGCGTTCAGCGACAACGGTCCGGGCGTGCCCGACGCCGACATCCCCAAGCTGTTCACCAAGTTCGCCAACGTGCGCCGGTCCGCGCAGGGAACCGGCCTCGGCCTGTACATCGTCAGGCAGCTCGCGCAGGCGCACGGCGGAACCGTCGAGTATCGCCGCGCCCGTGGCGGCGGGGCCTGCTTCACCGTTCGCGTTCCGGCTGCGACGCGACGTCAGACCGCGGCCGCCACCGGCCACTGCTAGTATCGATGGGCCCGAGCCGGGATGGTGGAATTGGTAGACACGCAGCGTTCAGGGCGCTGTGCTCGTAAGGGCGTAAGGGTTCAAGTCCCTTTCCCGGCACCAGGCTTGTTGCAGCGCGAGTTGCAAGGTTGACGAAAACCTTGTGCAGTAAGCGTTTTCGGCGCTGAAGAAGCCGCGCGTAGCTCCTCTTCGGCGCGCTGTGCACATCAAACGAGCCCTTGGTGGACAACGAGAAACGCCCCAGAGCAGGCTTTGGCGCGCGCTGCGCCCGTCCCCCGAGGGGATCGGACTAGCGGGACGGAGCCGACGCTTTCGCGCCCGGAGGCGCCTTGGCCCGGCGCCGCCCGCGCATAATGTCGAGGCGCTCCGGCATCCCGCCGTCGCCGGTCACCGCGACCGTACCCACTCGCGCCGGCACCCCGCTCCCGTCCCAGCCTACCCGCCGCAAGATGCGCAGCCAGTCGATGAGCACCGCGGCGTTCGCGCGCAGCTGCTGCCATTTGATGCCGGGACGCTTGGGCCGCAGCGCCAGCGTGTCCGGGGCGGTGAGGTACTGGATGCGTGCGCTGCGGTGCCGGTGCTCGTACGTCTGGTGGGAATGGCGCATCGCCGCGTAGGCAGGTTCGTTGCGCCACACGGGCAGCAGATACCGCGGCGCCACGTCGCACTGCATCACCTGGACCTTCTGACACCCCGGCTGCTTGGGCAGCAAGCAGCGGAACCACAGCCGGGGCATGCCGCGGTCTACCGCGAAAGAATGAAAACGCGTGTCGCCGGCGCAGTGCTGGCAGCGAGGGATCCCGTACGCGTCGTAACGATCCGTCCCCTGCCGGCCCTTCTCTTTGCCCGCCCTGCGGTATGGGAAGACAGAGCCCACGCCGTGCTCTGTGTTGTGACGGAACACGTCGCTGACCGAGTACCCCTTGTCGCCGGCCACGAGCAGCGGATCGACACCGGTGTTGCCCACGGTGGCGGTGTACACGTCGGCGTACGCGTGCGCCTCATAGCTGTCCGCCGGGACCAAGCGGCTGCAGAGCAAGCCGCCCGTCAAATGGTCCACCACGTCGATCTGCAAGTAGCCGTGCCACACGCGGATCACCCTGTCGCCCCGGCTGTACAGCCGTGTCCCGGCATCGGGGTCGCGTGAGTACCACCAGTGGTCGCCCAGCCGCAGCCGCCGGCCCTTTCGCGTTGGATCTTTGAACTGTTTTGCAACCGGTTGCGGCGTGTACTCTCCGTACTCCACTGCATCGCCGCTGCCCGCCGGCTGTTCGGCCTCGGCCTGGCGAATCGCGCGCGCGACATCCATAGGCACCGAGCGCATCGTTGGCGTCTGCTGCGTCTTGCGCCTGCGTGTCGGACACAACTCTCGCGCCGTGCAATCGTGTTGCGGCGAGGCATGCGTCTCGGCTTCCGTCGCGTCGATGTGCCACCAGCAGCCCACTCTCGAGTCGCGCTTGCGCGCGATCCCGATGAGGTGTGCCGCCGCGCGCTCGAAGACGGCGGCCACGTCCTCCAGTTCCGTGAATCGCAGGTGCACCGTGCGGTAGCTGGGCAGGCGATCCGGGTCGAACCCGCACGCCTCCCAGAACTCCAGGTCATTCTTCATGCGCTGGTACCAGGGCTGGATGTCCGGGATGCGCGAGATGACAAAGCACAGATACGCCAGGTGCCACTCGCCGGGCATCCGGGACGGGCCCCACTCGTACACGCGCTGACATGCGGCCCGCAGGTCCAGGTGCACCACCGGTATGCCCTTGACCATCGCGATCAGCGTGAAGGGGTTGGCGAACGCCGCGTCGTCGCTGTAGCGCGTTGCCAAAGGGAGCCTCTCCGGCATGCTGCGCCGGGCAGGCACTCGCAGTTTCTGCTGCGCGCGGCGCAGCCGCCGCCGCCCGCCGGAAGAGCGCGGCGTGTTCGTGGTGCTCATGGTCACGCGATGCCGGCCTCGCGGCAGAGATCTTGAAAACGTCCGAACTTGTGCAGCGTGTGCGACGCGAGCAGCAGCGCGTCGCCGCTGCTGGCGAGCATGTAGTGCTTCTGCCGCGGCAGGGTATTCGCCGGCAGGTACAGCTTCGCGTAGCGGCGCAGGCTCGCCATCGCATCTCCACGCGTGACACCGCGGCGGCGCGGCTGCGGTCGCGCGCCCGCGGGCAGCGGCGGAAGCTTGCGGCTGCGTCGCGCCGCAACGGGTGTCGCCAGGCCGCGTTCGGCTCGGCTGCGCCGCAGCGCTGCGATCACCTCGTCGAACCGCCAGGTCCGCTCCGGCGGCAGCTCTGTGCCGCGGTGCCGGCACCAGCGTTCGAAATACGCCCGGTTCGGAATTGCCCCAAGCTCCTCGAGCGCTTGCTCGAGGATCGCCTCGACCGGCGGCAGCTGGTCGTAGCGCTGCTCGTACAGGCGCTTGCGCTTCGCCTGCGTCACCGCACTCTCGCCGCTCTCGGTGCTGAGCAGCCCCGCCGCCTCGAGCGCCGCCCACCAGGCACCGCTGAACTGCTCGAGGATGAACACGCTGCGCGGCATACGCACGGGATCTGCGGAACGCCAGCGCCGGGTCTCTTGCTCGATCCGGCGCGCCTCTTCGTCGTACAGCACCTGGGAGAGCGGCGCGCCGTCGCCCACGCGCAACGCGACCGCTCGCAACGCCTGCACCGCCAGGTCTTGCCCGCCCCCGTCGAACCCGAGCTGCCAGTCCGGGTCGTGCACCAACGCGAGCCGGCGTCGCTCTGCCGGGTTGAGTGCGATGCGCAACACCTGCGCCCAGGTCAACCCAAGCTGTTGCCGGATGCTCTCAGCGCCCGGCAGCGACATGTTCGCCGCCCGCTGCGCTCTGTCGAACTGCCACTTTCTGACCGACTGCGCGCGCGTCAGGTCACCATCGGCGGCGGCGAGCGCCACCGCCGCCACCGCGTCGAGCGTCGCCCCAAGCGTCCGCTGCGTCGCATACCTGCCGTTGACGCGCAGCACCGCACTCACCGCTGCGTCCGCCCCCTGCCCGGAGCCCACCGAACCTGCCTCCGCCGGCGGCGCTCCCCACGCTGGGGATACAGATTGTATCCACCGGACACGGCAAGAATAGAACATCTGTTCGATTCGGCGTCGGCTACGGTCTCCGCGTGCCCCGCAAGCCTCCCGGGCCCGACACCAAGCTGACCCCGGGCGACCTGGCGACGCTGAATTACATCGCGTCCTACACCTTTGCGTATGGGCATCCTCCGTCGCTGCGACAGGTGGCCAAAGGTCGCGGCCACGGCTCCCACGGCCCCACGCAGCGCTCCGTGAACGCCCTGATCAACGCCGGCAGGCTGCAGCGCCTGCCCGACGGATCGCTCAAGGTCCCAGGGCTTACCAGCAGCGGCCTCTCCCTGGCGGCGGTGCTCGACTCGTCGCCGCGGCAGTGGGTTGTCGCACCCGAACCCGGCTTGGTTGCTTGGCGGCTTGACACCGATGTCGTTGGGTTCTCCGCCCACGACCTGGTATTCGTCCGCCTGGGAACCGCAGAAACGGGCGATCTCGTTCTCGCCTACCACGACGGTATTCGCAAGAACGCCAGCGGTTACGTCAAAGACATTCGCATTTACCAGGTGCGTCGCGTTACTGGACACGTCACCACCGACGTCGCTGGCCACCCGATCGAGCAACGGGCCCGCGGACGCCTTCTCTACATCGTCGGTCCCGTGCGCTACGTGCAGCACGAGATTCGGCCGCAGAAGCCGGCGTGACGGCGGCAGTGTTACCAGTGCCGCCGCCGCGCTCAAGCGACTCTGTGGCATCAGTTGAGGCTGGACCGCTGCGCTGCGGTCGAAGCTGGGCATCCCCACGCATGCCCTACCTCCAGGTGTCCCCCCGCGTACATGCCCCAGAGGGCAAGGATCCTTGCGGCGCGAGACGCGAATGCCATTCGCATCAAGGTGATCCACGGCAACCGCAGGATCTCTGAGAGTTCTGCGCTACTCGGTGCACCGTTGGCGGCTGCATAACGATCCCAGGCAACGCTGGTGACTTCGCGCGCGAGCTGTCTGTCACCACCTGTCATCACCTGCGCGTCCAGAGCGAGAGCTACGTACATCTCGTCGGCGAGATCGACGACGACAGTCGCGCATCGGCATGCCAGCGCGATTCCATCCGAATCCGGGCGCGCGGAAGCAGAAGTATTTGTAGCCATTTTTGGCACATCCTCATGTCTGTCACCGGTCGGCGGTGACGTTTGTCTGTCTCGCCATCCATGCTGCCAGACGACCTGCCGCGTAACGAAATTGAGTCGAAATCGGACTCACTCCAGCAGGGAAATCGGGCGGCTTCCCGCGCTCAAGACCGACGCTTGGCCTGAGCTGGCAATACCCGAGCCGGCGGGATTGCGCCTTCCCGACGCAACCCCCGCGTCAACCGAACCCGGCCGGACGAGCAGCAGGCAGGTGTTCCCATGAGGCGCTCGGGACCGTAGGGTTGCCCCGTGGCGACCTACACAACCAGGAAGAAGCATGAAAACCAGCCGGCCGGGGCGTCGGGCGTTCCACCAGCCCCGACTACGCTCACCCAAGCGGAGCTGGAGCGACGGCTCTGGGCCGCTGCGGACAGCCTCCGCGGACCGGTAGACCCGGCCGACTTCAAGTCCTACATCTTCCCGCTGCTCTTCTTCAAGTGGATCTCCGACACCTGGGACCTCGAGCACGCCGAGGCGCTCGCCGTCTACGGCAACGAGGTCCGCGACGAAGAGGAAGCCGATTACCACCGCTTTGTGGTGCCTGACGGCTGCCACTGGAACGATGTGCGCATCGCGACGGTGAACGTGGGCTCCAAGTTGGGGCTCATTCTCGATCGCCTCCAGGCCGCCAACCCGAGCAAGCTCGCCGGCATCTTCGGCGACGTGGCGTGGGGCAACAAGGAGCGCCTCCCTGAAGCGGCCTTGCTCAACCTGATCAACGCGTTCAACTCGTTGACCCTCAACCCGAAGGTCGTCCCGCACGACGTACTCGGAGCCGCCTACGAATATCTGCTCAAGCAGTTCGCTGACGCATCAGGCAAGAAGGCAGGTGAGTTCTTCACTCCGCGCGCTGTAGTGCGCCTGCTCGTCAACATCCTCGAACCGCAACCCGGAGAAAGCGTCTACGACCCCGCTTGCGGCTCCGGCGGCATGCTCGTCGAGACCATCCAAGAAGTGCGAGAGAGGGGTGGTGACCCGCGGACCTTGAAGCTCTATGGCCAGGAGGTGAATCTCACAACCGCGGCCATCGCGCGCATGAACCTTTATCTGCACGAGATCGAGGACTTTCAGATCTTACGCGGCGACACCTTGCGCGATCCGCTGTTTCGTACCAGGACAGGTGACATTCAGCGCTTCGACGTTGTGATCACGAATCCCCCGTTCTCGCTGGCCAACTGGGGCGCAGAGAACTGGGTCGGTGACGTGCGTGCCTTCGCTGGCATCCCGCCGGCGTCTACCGGCGACTTCGCGTGGGTGCAGCACATGGTGTACTCGATGCGGCAAGGCACCGGACGAGTCGGTGTCGTCATGCCGCACGGGGTGTTGTTCCGCGGTGGCGTCGAGCAGAGGATTCGCCAGAAGCTCGTCGAATCCGATCTGCTCGAGGCCGTGATCGGGCTGGCACCAAACTTGTTCTACTCGACGGGGATCCCGGCGTGCTTGCTCATCTTCCGGAACAAGAAGGCCGACGATCGGCGCGGGCATGTCCTGTTCGTCGATGGTGCGCAGCGCTTCACCAAAGGGCGCAACCAGAATCGGATGCTAGCCGCCGATGTGGAGGCCATCGCGACCGCATACCAGAAGGGTACGGATATCGGCGTTGGAACGAGATCCGCATCACTGGGCGATATCGAGGCGAACGGCTGGGACCTCAACATTGCCCGTTACGTGCAGGCGAGCGTTGCCGAGGCTCTGGACGTACAGTCAGCGCTCACGGAATTACGGCTCGCTCAAGAGGAGCTTCACGCAGCGGAGGCGTCGCTGAGCGAGCAGCTGCAGGCAGCGGGGTATGAGTGACCGTTCGCGCGAAGTCCGCTTGGGTGACATCGCGACCATCACAATCGGAAGGACGCCGCCGCGGAACGACCCTTCCTACTGGACCAGCGATCTCGCACGGCCGTTTTGCACGATCGCCGACATGCAGGGTGGCGGACTAATCGATCCACAGAGGGAGGGTGTCACCGCAAAAGCTGAGGCTGAGGGTAAGGCCAAGCGGGTTCCTGCTGGAAGCTTGCTGTTGAGTTTCAAGTTGACAATAGGCCGTGTTGGTGTTGCCGCTCGCGATTTGTTTCCTAACGAAGCGATCGCATGGCTTGAGCCGAGCATAGACGACGTTGATAGGCGCTTTCTTGCTCTCGCCTTGGAGTCTCAAAATCTCGGCGAGCGCGCAGGGCGAGCCGTAAAAGGCAAAACGCTCAACAGCGTGAGCTTGCGGACGATTCAGCTAGCCCTACCTCCGATCGATGAACAACGGCGAATCGTCGGCCTCGTGGACGCAGCAGACGCGTACGGCGCCAGCATCACCAGAGCTATCAAGGCGGCATCTCAAGCGCGGTCCGCACTGGCCCGTGAATGGTTTCGTTCAGGTAAGACCCCCTCGGTCGCGCTCAATTCGGTAGCTAGGATCACGCAGGGGAACAGCCTACCGCTTGCGATATCCGGGACAAAAAGCGGCCCCATATCGTGGTTCAAGATCTCCGATATGACGTCGCCGGAAAACGAGTACGGCTATAGCCTGGCTGCAACTTGCGTATCACGAGACCTCCTCGAAAAGAGGGGTGCGCGACTGCTGCCCGCGGGGAGCGTGGCCCTGCCGCGCGTAGGTGCTGCGGTCAGGACTGAAAAGAAGCGCATGCTGCTGACCGAGGCTGCGTGCGACGAGAATCATCTTGCGGTTATTCCTGGGCCTGATCTCGTCCCGGGCTACCTTCTTGCGTTTCTTGAAGCCACTTCGCTTTCAGACATTGTCCAGAGTGGAGCGGTTCCTTCTCTGAATCAAGACCTGATCAACAACCTACGTATTCCGGTTCACCCCTCGCCCTTCAAGAGCGATTCGCCCGCCTTATTGACGTTTTGCGGACTCATGAACAGGTGGCGACAAGGCTTCGACGATCTTTTGCGGTGTTCCGCGGAGCTTTTCTTTCCTCACTGTTGGACTCAGTTCGCGGAGTTGGGATCGATCCTAGGGGATCGGAAGCCGAATGACCGGTTTCACCGAAGCCTCGACCATTGAGCCGGCGATCATCGAGCGGCTTTCACAGCCCGACCTCGGCTGGATCTACATTCACGGCCCCTCGCTCAACCGCACCACCGACGGTGTCCTGATCGAGTCGGATCTCATCGACGCCCTGCTGCGCCTCAACCCGGAAACTCGAGCGGTGCCGTCTCGCGTCGACGAAATCTTGCCAATTCTTCGCGCGGTCGTCCTGTCGGCCAACACGGATGGCCTCGTTGCGGCGAACGAGCGCATGGTTACCTGGATGCGCGGCGCGCGTACGCACAAGTACATGGGCACCGACGCCTACGTCCCTGTTCACCTGATCGACTTCGACGACCTCAGCAATAACCGCTTTGTGGTCTCGAACCAGGTGACCATCGGCGTCGGACCGAAAGCGCGCCGTTTTGACATCGTCCTCTGGATCAACGGGCTTCCGGTCGTACCGGGTGAGACCAAAAGCCCGGTCAATGCGAAGGAGAGCTGGCTTACTGGCGCCAACGACATTCACAACGTCTACGAAACGGAGTGGCCCAGTTTCTTCGTCCCGAACATCCTGAGTTTCGCCACTGAAGGGCGTGAATTCCACTACGGCGCCGTTCGGCAGCTCCCACAGGAGTGGCTCATGTGGGGCTCGACCGAGGACCCCTACGATCTCGATCAAGCGGAACGCGTGATGCGCTCGGTCGAGCTACTACTCCATCCGGCGCAGCTGCTCGCGATTCTCCGCGACTTCACGCTGTACGACCGGCCTCTCGTCAATGGCAAGCCGACCCATGTCAAGCTCATCCCTCGGTATCCGCAAGTCGAAGGCGCTGATGCAATCTACGCCCGCGTCAAGGACCCGACTCGACAGCGGGGATTGCTCTGGCACTACCAGGGCAGCGGCAAGACACTGCTCATGGCATTCGCGGCCCTGAAGTTGCTCAACGACGAATCCGTCGGTGGTCCCACCGTCCTCATGGTGCTGGATCGCATCGAGCTGGTCGAGCAGACGGTTCGCCAGTTCACGACCGTTGGTCTGCCCACACTCCGCGTCGCCGCAACCAAGGAAGACCTCCGCAGAATGCTCGCGCAAGACGAGCGCGGGATCATCGTAACCACGATCTTTCGTTTCGAAGGCGCCGGCTTTCTCAACAACCGGTCGAACATCATCGTGATGGTCGATGAAGCGCATCGCACCCAAGAGGGTCGTCTCGGCACCGACATGCGCACGGCCCTTCCCCAGGCACAGTTCTTCGGGCTGACCGGGACGCCGATCGCGGACCTAAATCGCAACACATTCAAGCTCTTTGGCGAAGAGGACGATCCCGGGTGGGTGCTCAACCAGTACTCGATGGAGCGCTCCATCACGGATGGGTCATCCGTCCCCATCCACGTTGAAGGTCGCCTTGTCGAGTACCACGTCGATCGCGAGTCGCTCGATGACGCCTTCGCCGCGATGGCCGACGAGGAGAGCCTCAGCGACGAGGAGCGCGAACTGCTTTCGGAGCGAGCGGCGCGAGCGCAGACGATCATGCGCAATCCAGAGCGCGTGCGCAAGGTGTGCACCGATATCGTTGAGCACTACCTCACTAAGGTCGCGCCCCTGGGTCTCAAGGCTCAGGTCGTCGCCTTCGATCGCCAGCTCTGCGTTCTCTACTTCGACGAAATCACCCGCATCCTGGAGCAAGCAAGGGTCGATCTCGAAGCTGCGGTGGTCATGACCACGAGCACCACGAAGTCGGAGCCGCCGGAGTGGCGCGATCGCTTTGGCCTCACCAGCGACCAAGAAGCCGCCCTCAAGGCGCGGTTCAGCGACCCGTCCGACCCTCTGGCGTTCCTCATCGTCACCTCCAAGCTGCTGACAGGCTTCAACGCGCCCATTGAGGGCGTTATGTACCTCGACAAGCCGCTGCGGCTGCACACCCTGTTCCAGGCAATCACGCGCACCAACAGGCGCTGGACCAACCCGTTCACCGGGCAAGAGAAACTCTTCGGCCTCATCGTGGACTACGTCGGCCTTGGCAACGACATCGCGGCAGCGTTGAAAGCGGCCGATCCCGAGTTCGGCGGGCGCCGGCCCGTCGATGTCGAGGGGCTCGTAACCGAGCTCGAAGCAGCGATCGCGGTGGCGCTCTCGCGTTTCGACGGCATCGATCGCACCGACTTCTCGTTCGCGGCTCTCCACGCTGCGCAGCAACGTATTCCTCAGGGCCCGCAACGAGAGGACTTTGCTCACGAGTTCATGCACTGCGAGGGCCTGTGGGAGTTCTTGTCGCCAAGCAGCGCCCTCGATCCATATCGGGATGACTACCGTTGGCTGGCCAAGGTCTACGAATCCGTCAAGCCCACCGGCGTGTCCGATGCTCTCCTCTGGCAGCGCCTCGGGCAAAAGACGCTCGAGCTCGTACATGGCCATATCTCCGGTGTGCGCGTACGTCCCACCGCCCTCGACGACGTGATCGTCGATGAGGCGACCATCGAAGCGATCCGTCAGCTCGCGCTGCCCAATACGGATGTCGCCAACCCGACCGAGCCGCTCACCGTCGCCGAGGCCCTCGACACTATTGCCGCTCGGATCCAGCGCCGCATCGAAAGCAGCGGCCATCACCACGTGTTCGTGGCGCTTTCGGCAAGGCTGGAACGCCTCCGCCTGGCCCAGGTTCAGCAGGCCAAGGCGTCGCAGGACTTTCTCAAGCAGCTACTGGACCTTGCCACGGAGGTGACCGCAGCAGAGAAGGCCGACGACGCCGGCGCGCTGAATCTCCTGCCCGATCCCAACGTCGGCGCTCTCACCCAGATCTTCAAGGAATACGCACCCCCAGATACGCCGGTGATCATCGAGAACGTCGTCAACGACATCGACACCATCGTGCGCCAGGTGAGCTTTGACGGTTGGGAGACAACTCAGACCGGTGACCGTCTGGTGCGCCGCGAAGTGCGGAACGTGCTGCACAAATACGGGCTCCCAACCACCGGCGAACTCTTCGACAAAGCGTACGCCTACATTCACGAGAATTACTGAGGTCTCCGCCGCGAGCACTCAAAGCCCGGGGCTGTGTGTCGAGCTCGTCTCAAAACGGGGCCCGTTGGCGGGCCGACCCGTAGGATTGGGTCATCAAGAATTTCGAAGATATCCGCGACTACGTGGCAGCCCTGCCAGGAGCGGAAGCGCAGGCGCTGCGCGATGGTGCGTTTCTCCGAAACGAGTCCAACAACTTGGACCCCTTCACGCTCCCGAGCGTGGGTCTACTCGGAGGAGGGCAGATTCACAACCTCGACGGCGCCTTGTCATGGCAGAGCCTCGAGAATCTGTGGTCCCCGGACACGTACTGGCCCCGCTATGCACGGCTGATCCTCTTCGCGCGTAACGCCGAGTACGGCAGCAGCACGGATGCTGCTCGCATGGAGCCGCTGCTCGAGCGGGTCAACAATGGCGACCCCGACGATCCCGTGCCCGGCGAGACCTACGTCCTGTGGCAGAGCTTGTTCTACCTCTATCGCTACGATCACTGGGTGGAAGGGGCCATGCCGAACCTCTTCCTGGCCGGGACCCGCATCGCCAACGAGGTGCGAGGTCGGCTCCTTCACATGCGCGCGGCGGTACGTGCGAGGCCCTACATCGCCAACAGCACCCTGGCGGAATCTTGGGTCGAGCCGTGCTGGGACGCGCTGTGGGACATACCACGCTACCCCGCGGACGAGGTGCGCCTACGCGACGTTGACTACGAGTTGGGTCGGCTCGCGTACCGCGCGACCGACGCTGACATCGAGGCACTGCTCGCCACGGGAGGGCAGAAGGAATGCCTGGTAGGCGTTACGTTCATTGCGATCACGAGGCGCCGACAGTTCCTCAGGCGGGTGCGCTCGCTACTGTTGGACCGCCCGGTCGGCTTGCCGGGTCAAGCGTGCTGCCTTGCGCTTGCGCGCATACCCTGCCGCGAATCGGTGGACACGCTGCTCGACGCGCTTGCGCTGGATCAGCAGCAGCCGCTGTTGCTCGATCCCTGGTCGTTCGACATCACGTGCGCGCTTGATTCCGTCTTCATGACCCAGAACTACATGCAGCCTGGCTGGGAGGGCACCTTCGAGCGCTTCGAGTTTCTCGCCGACGAGTTCGCCGACAAAGACGACGAGACGAGAGCAGCGTGGTGCTCGCACTTTTACGCGCGCCTCCAGTGGGCAGAGGCGGTTGAAAGGGCGACGCGCGGATCGGCCACAGCGTAGGCTGTAAACGATCACCCTGTGGTGGTCGGAGTGCATTCCTAGTCGAACCCCACGGTGGTATCAACGATTCCCGAGCAGGACTTGACGACCGACGCGAGCGCTGACGCGCAGCCGCCGCTCGATCCTGCCGCGCGTGATGTCGCGGCCAGTGATCCTTCTATCTCCGATGTCGAGCTCTTCACACACCTCAACACCTACTACGAGGCTGCTGCCGCCGCGCTTGGGGACACGAACACCGAGGTTCGCGCACTCGGGCTTGAAGCTGCGATCTTCGGCGCTATCCCGTGGGACCTCCTCGCTCCGGACGCGGAAGTGATCGACCTGTTGGCCGTGCGGATGACGTCGCCAAGTCCACGGATCCGGATGCAGATCGGCGACTACCTGTGGCAACGCGGCACTCCGGAACACCGCCGCCACGTTGGCGCTGCTGCCCAGGCAGCGCTCGAGTGGGCGCGCATCCTTTTCTCGTTGGAATCCGGCGACAACCTCGCCCGCGGATACGCGACCCGAGCTCTGGCAACGGCGGTGCGTCTCGGCATCGCCGGCAACCAGAGCGATGTCGTTGATGCAGCGAAGGATTTCACCATCGCTCTGATGACGGACGCAGCTGCCGCGGGGGATACGCGCCCATTCAGCCTGCTGTGCGACCTGCTCATCGAACTGCGAGAGCGCTTCACCTCAGCGCAGCGTCAACAGGTCGTCCTGAACCTGGCACAGCTGCAAGCGCCGGCGATGGCGGCGGTCACACCGTTGAACCCGCCGCTGCTCGTCGGCCGCCTGTTCGAGGTCCGGCGAGAGCTGGCGTATGCCGAAGGCGACGACGACGCTGGGCTGCGCTGCGACCGCGAGTACGCCGCGATCCTCGCGGATCACGCGGCCGATCGCGGCGACGCCCTGATCGAGTCGGTCTTCCTCGGCGACGCCATCACGCTCGCTGAGCGCGGGCAAGAGGACCCCGCCGTCCTCAACGATTACCGCCGCCGCCAACGCGAGGCCACCGAACGCGCCATCCCGACGATGAAGACCGTCCGCTTCGCGGGCCAGCTCGATCCTGCGATGTCTGCGCGACTGCAAGCGCGGCAGGACGACATGATCGCCCTCCCCATCGACCAATTCCTTCATTCGTTCGCGCGTCTCGGCGTGCCCACCCGGGCCCAGCTCGAAGCCTCGGTCGCAGGCGCTCGTGTCAACGCACCAATGAGCACCGGGACGCCGCGAGTGCATATCGCTGCGCCGGACCAACATGTCGTGGCGGGCAGCGACGACGATACGTTGCTGCGCGAGCACGGTTGCCGCTTCCTTCAGATCTCCGCGGGTCTCCACCTGCGGCCCGTGTGGGAACGACGCTTGGATTCAGGTGATTTGACAGCTGAGGCCGTCATGGAGGCGCTTCGCACCAGCGGCAGCTTCGATCCCGCGGCGCTCGATGTCATCGCCGACGGCATCACCGCCGCTATCGCGGGGAACACGGTGGTCGCCATTCACGTATTGGCGCCGCAATTCGAGGATGTGTTGCGACAGTTACTGGATCGCGCCGGGCACTCGCCCGCGCACCACAACCCATCCGATCCCAACATAACCGAGGTGATCACACTCGGCCCCATCCTCAACCAGTTGGAGACGCTGAAGGTCATCACCCCCGACGACGCGCTCTTCTTCAGCCTCGTTCTCGACGATCCACTGTGCCTCAACCTGCGCAACCGCGTCGGCCATGGTCTGGTCCGTCGCGGCGAGTGCACGCCAGAAGCCGTTCTGCTCTTGCTCCAGTGCTACCTGCTCGTCGCTTCGCTCCCGGTATCCGCACAGCCAGTCACCGCGGCGGCGCCCAGTGGACCGAATGATCCCGATG